>JAZDFW010000029.1:0-14169 GCA_043807505.1 Candidatus Omnitrophota bacterium
GCGCCAATTGCTCTTTAATTTTATCTGCCTCAAAAAAATTTTTCTCAAGCTTTAGGCCCTGTCGCTTTTTAATCAATTCTTCAATTTCTTCTTCCGGAATAGAAACCCTGTTTGCCTCAAAGGTTAAACCTAAAATTTTGCCGAATTCTAAAATCGTGTCTTTTGCAAAATTTAAAGCATCAAAATACGCGGGCGAGAAACTCTCATCGCATAAAATTTTATTAGAGACACTGACTATTTCAAATAGAGCCGCCACTGCCTGCGGCGTGTTAAAATCATCATTCATTGCCGCGATAAAAGCATCGCGCAAACCATTAATAGCGTTATGCAATTCAATTGGAGAAAGGGATTCTTTAAGTTTTGTCTGAGTAAAAGGCTGCTGCCCCTTTTGCCTATTCTCGAGCGTCTTTAGAAAAATCATTATCCGGTCCAGGGCGCTGCGTTTTTCTTCCATGAGCTCCCAAGTAAAATCTATTGGTTGAGAATAATGAGTCTGCAAAAAGAAAATCTTGAGCACCTGGGCAGAATACCGATTTAAAAAATCTTTTATTGTTACAAAGTTTCCCGACGACTTTGCCATTTTCTGGGCATTAATCGTAAGAAGCCCGCCGTGTATCCAGTATTTGGCAAATGGTTTAGCGGTAAGCGCCTCTGCTTGAGCAATTTCATTTTCGTGATGCGGAAAGATTAAATCTCTTCCTCCGGCATGTATATCGAGCGTATCGGTATTTAAACACTTCTGGCTCATTACAGAACACTCAATATGCCAACCCGGACGGCCTTTCCTCCATGGGCTCTCCCAAAAAGGCTCGTTTTCTTTTGAGCTTTTCCATAAAGCAAAATCTAATGGGTCTAGCTTTTGGCCCGGATGTTCAACCCGTACGCCTGAATACATCTGATCTATTGATTGTCCGGATAATTTTCCGTATCCAGAAAATTTTCTTACATTAAAATATACGTCTCCCGCGGCTTCATAGGCATACCCTTTATCAATTAATCCTTGGATGTATTTAATCATTTCAGGGATATTCTCAGTTGCCCGCGGCTCAGCATCAGCCTTATCAATACCAAGGCCTTGTAAATCTTGGTAATAGCTGTCGATATATTTTTTGACCAAATCCTTCCAGTCAATTTTTAATTCATTGGAGCGCTTAATAATTTTATCGTCTATATCGGTAATATTGCGCGCAAATTTAACACTAAAGCCGCAATACTTCAGGTAACGCCTAATCAGGTCAAAAACATAAAGGCTCCTGGCATGGCCAATATGGCTGTCGTCATAAACAGTCACTCCGCAGGCATAGATATTGACTTTCGGCGGCTCTATTGGTATGAATTCTTCTTTTTTACGGGTGAGGGAATTGTATATGTAAATAGGCATCTAAACTCATCTATTTTCTAACTTCTTTATTCTCTCTTCTAATTCTTCAATTGCCTGCATAAGCGGATCAAGCACATGTATATGGTCAAGGCTTATATCAATTTTTTTGCCCTCTTGTTTAGTAATCCTTCCCGGCACGCCTACAACAGTGGAATTTGCCGGCACATCTTTAATTACTACAGCGTTTGCTCCAATATACGCGCTATCACCGATAGTAATATTACCGAGTATCTTAGCACCTGCGCCAATAACCACATTATTTCCGACTGTAGGATGGCGTTTGCCCTTTACTAGCCCTGTCCCGCCAAGAGTAACACCTTGATACAAAAGCACATTATCGCCGATAATCGCAGTCTCCCCTATGACTACTCCCATGCCATGGTCGATAAAAAGGCTTTTGCCGATTTTCGCGCCCGGATGTATTTCAATACCTGTTAAAAAACGTGATAGCTGGCTAACCAACCGCGCTATGAAAAATAAATGCATATTATAAAGAAAATGCGCGGCCCGATAACTAACCAAAGCGTGTAATCCCTGATAAAGCAGAACAATTTCTAAAAAACTTTTTGCCGCGGGGTCCTTTTTTTGCGCTTCCCTGATTTCATTATAAAAAAGAAAAGAAACAAGGCAAATTTTAATAATAAATAAAACGATAAGAAAAAGAAATATATTTAAAATAAGCGCCATCTTTACCCCCTTTGAATTGCCCTGGCAATTATAATATCTTCCGGCGTAGTTATTTTGATATTATTGTAGCAGCCACAAACCAAATATACTTTCTTGCCGAGTTTCTCTAACAGCATCGCGTCGTCTGTTACATGGCTTCTGCCGAATTTTTTATATGCTTGTAGAATTAAATCTTTCTTAAAAACCTGCGGCGTCTGTATCTCCCAGAGATTTTCCCTATTTAGAGTCTTTGCTACAACGACTTTACCAGGGCCTGACACATGGCGGCGGCAGGAGGCTGCTTTTATCGTTGCCTTAACCGGAACGCCTAAAATCGCAGCTCCTTTATTTTTAGCTAATTTTATTACCGCGGATAAATCTTTTTCTCTAATAAACGGCCTGGCCGCGTCATGAATTAAAACTAAATTACAGTTACAACCTAAAGCTTTTAAGCCGTTTCGTACCGAATCCTGCCGTTGTCTTCCTCCTAAGATAATCTTTTTAACCTTGAGGATTCCAAATTGCTTAATTTTTTCAATGATTTGTTTTTTATTTTTAGGGTTTACTACGACGATAATATCCTTAATATAAGGATTCTTGCTTAGCGTTTCCAGGGAATAAACTATAATCGGTTTAGAATTTATCTTGACTAATGGCTTTGGAGTAGAAGAATTAAACCTCCTCCCACGGCCAGCAGCAAGAACTATCGCGGAGCAATGAATCATCTTTCCATTTTTGTAAAGATCATCCTGCCTGCCTGGGTCTGCAGGACCGAGGTCACCGTTACTTTCACCTCTTGCCCGAGAAGCTTACGCCCATCCTCAACAACCACCATTGTCCCATCATCCAAATAACCGACTGCCTGATTATGCTCCTTGCCTTCCTTGATTAATTTAACCTGCATCAATTCTCCCGGGAAGACAACAGGCTTCAAGGCATTCGCGAGTTCATTGATATTTAAAATTTTTATACCTTGCAGGCTGGCAACGCGATTCAAATTAAAATCTACGGTTATTATTTTTGCACTCACTAATTTAGCCAATTTTACAAGCTTGGCATCAACCTCTTGGGTTTCCGGAAAATCTTCTTCATGCAATACAATATCCTGCGCGGCTTCTTTTTGTATAGAGTGTAAGATCTCTAATCCCCTGCGGCCGCGCTGGCGTTTTATCGGATCAGTAGAATCGGCAATCTGCTGCAATTCTTTTAAGACAAATTTAGGAATAACCATTTTAGCTTCAAGAAATTTTGTTTTGATAATATCTAAAATCCTGCCGTCGATAATGACGCTGGTATCCAAAACAGCTAATTCTTCTATTTGATCCTGCCTGCGTAAGCGGACATAAGGAATAATAATGTTGAACTCGTCTTTTCCGCGCAGGCCCAAAACCATACCCAGATAACAAAAAATTAAAGTAAGGACCACTCTTATAACCGGCATGGCATCCGTAGCTAAGGGAGCCAATATAAACGCGTCTGTAACTAACTTTGACATGATTAATCCAAGGATAAGGCCAAATACGGCGCTAGAGAGCCCCCTTAGCGAAACAGAGCGCATACCCATTTCTATAAGTATAATTATCACAGCACCCACAAAAGCTGCCGCGCACCCCAAGAAACTTGAGCCCCTGATAATTATTGTTTGATATCCAACAATTGTGCTGCCAACTACAAATAAAATACGTAATAATAATAAATTCATTTAATAATCCTCCTTGGCAATGTCTAATGCCTCTTTTAATGTTGAAACTGGTATTAGTTCTATAGAATCTTTTCTTTTTTCTAAATTTTTATGAATATTCCGCGGTAAAATACAACGTTTAAACCCGAGTTTTTCCGCTTCATTAATACGCAGCGTGGCTTGAGTAATGCTTCTAATCTCACCGGTAAGCCCTACCTCCCCTAAAAATATTGCTTCCTCTATACAGGGCTTATCTGTTAATGCCGAAGCAACTGCCAGGGCCACGGCTAAATCCGCTGCCGGATCTTCGATTTTTATGCCGCCTGCCACATTTAAGAATATATCCTCTGATTCTAAATGCAACCCGACTCTTTTCTCCAAAACAGCAACAAGTAAATTAAGCCTGGTGTAATCAAACCCTTGTGTCCTGCGCAGGGCATAACCGAAATTAGACTTACTAACTAACGCCTGAATTTCTACTAAAAGCGGCCGCGTCCCCTCTAAGATTGAAGTTACAACCGAACCAGAAACGCCTTTTGGCTTCTCAGATAAAAATATCTCGGAAGGATTCTTAACTTCCTTTAATCCGGCAGAGGTCATTTCAAATACGCCGATTTCATTCGTAGAGCCGAATCTATTTTTAACCGCGCGTAATATCCTGTATATTGAAAACCTGTCTCCCTCAAAATAAAGCACCGTATCAACGATGTGCTCTAAAACACGAGGGCCGGCAATAGAGCCTTCTTTAGTTACATGGCCAATGATAAACATGGCAATACCTAAAGATTTAGCTAATTGCGTCAGCATCCCGGCACATTCCCGCACTTGAGTTACGCTGCCGGGCGCGGAACCAATAGTAGGTTCAAAAATAACCTGAATGGAATCAATAATTACAACCGCGGGCTTAATTTTTTTTATATATTCAGTAATTAAAGAAAGGTCCGTTTGATTAACTATGTAAAGATTCCCATTTGCAGCTTCTTTCCCAAGGCGTTTTGCCCTTAATGACGTCTGTTGCACAGATTCTTCGCCGCTTATATAAAGCACGGGCAAGCCATGTTGGGACAGTTGATTAGAAATCTGCAGTGCTATCGTTGACTTACCTATGCCGGGATCTCCGCCAATTAATACTACCGATCCCTTAACTATTCCTCCGCCTAGAACTCTGTCTAATTCCGATATATTCGTTTTAAGCCTTGTGTCTTCTTTAAGCGCGATGTCTTTTAATAATACAGGCTCGTCTTTATATAAAGACAACCTCTGATTATCCTTTAGGGGGCTTACCAAATAATCTTCCTCAACAAACGAATTCCAACTATTGCAGTCAGGGCATTTACCTAACCATTTAGGCACCTGGAACCCGCAACTCTGACAGCTAAATATAGTTTTAGTTTTCATATTAAATAATTACTTTTCCTTGGCCTTAAATAACAGCTTCCAGGGATTTCTCTTGATATCGGCAACAAAGGCATCCAAATTATTATAGATAGAATCATCCGAAAGCAGCTTTCCTATTGTCCCCTCTTGGCTATTTATCTTGAGAATTGTATTATCGATATCGGTTACAATTTTCTTTGCCATCTCGCCTATTTCCTGCATGGCCATAGGGTCTTGGCCTGTTAATTCTTGATTTTTCACTAAAATATTATTGAAGTCAACTCCGGGCATTACTTCAATGTATTTTTCGCCTAAAAGCCCCAAGGTATTTACCCAAACATTTGAATCAACGGGAATTTTAGTGTCGTTTTTTATCCTAGCGGTAATTTTAACACTGATTTTTCCATCTTGGCCGGGAGGCAAAAATTTAATTTTCTTTACCTGTCCCACATCAACTCCGGCAAACCTGACCGGAGCGCCGATTTTCACGCCATTAACAAAATGAAATATGAAACCAATATCATAACCGCCAACCCAGGTCTTAATGCCGCCGATAGAAAAAACAAAAACGGTAAAAATCACCAGGCCCATAAAAACGAAAACTCCTACTTTAAACTCCAGCTTTGTTTTACCAAATATCATTTTATGCCCCCTCCTCAAATTAAATGACTAATTTCATATCGTGTTCTAAGGTCTCCGTGATCGGCCCTTGCGCTAAGCCATTTATAAATTGATGGACAACCGGATGGCTGGTATTTTGAATTTCTTCCGGCTTGCCTTCGGCGATAATTTTACCTTGGTACATCATTGCAATTCTATCTGCTACCTTATACGCGCTCTTCATATCGTGCGTTACTACAACGGAGGTAACTTTTAATTTATCATGGAGGCTCCTGATAAGCTCGTTTATACTATCGGCGGTGATCGGATCAACGCCGGTAGTGGGTTCGTCATAAAGAATAACCTGTGGGCGCACGCAAATCGCGCGTGCCAAGGCTACGCGTTTTTTCATGCCGCCGCTTAATTCAGAAGGCATGAGGCTGCCTACCCCGCATAAATCAACCATACACAGAGACTCCTCTATTCTTTCCAATAATTCCTGGCGCTTAATAGAGGTATGTTCAATTAATCCAAAACCTATATTTTCTCCCACAGTCATAGAATCAAAAAGCGCCCCTCCCTGAAAAACCAAACTAATCTTAAGGCGCAGGGCGTTCATCTCTTCCTCTTTTAATTTTCCGATCTCTTTATCGTCGACAAATACCCTCCCCTGTTGCGGCCACAACAACCTGACAATGTGTTTTAAAAGCACAGACTTACCGCATCCGGAGCGGCCGATAATTACACAGGTTTCACCTGTATTTATTTTCAGGCTTAAATTATCCAAAACTTTTTTGCCGCCAAAACTCTTACTTACATTTTGTATGTCTATCATCTTTTTAAGGGAATATAAAATAAAATATGGCGGTAAAAAGGCAATCCGCGATAATAATCATAATAAATGTTGTCACCACCGACCGGGTGGTAGCCTGGCCCACTCCCTTTGCCCCGCCTTCTACATTGAAGCCTTCGTAACAACTGACAAAAGCAATGATCATCCCAAAGAAAACCGTCTTTAATAAGCCGGTAAATAAATCTTTATACAATAACGCGTTAAAGGTAACATTCATGTACATACTGGAAGATATACCGAGTTTATAGACACAGATCAGATAGCTGCCGAATATGCCGATGATATCGGCAAACAATGTCAATATAGGCATAACTATGGTTAAGGCCAAAAATCTTGGGACTACCAGGTATTTTACCGGATTCGAGGCCAGGGTTTGCAAAGCATCTATCTGTTCGGTTACCTGCATAGAGCCCAATTCCGCCGTAATCGCGGCCCCCACGCGCCCGGCAACAACCAGAGCGGTAATCACCGGCCCTAATTCCCTGACCAGGGCAAGCGCCACTAAACTCGCGATATAAATTTCAGACCCCATGCGCTGCATAAAATAGGCAGTCTGCAGCGCGAAAATAAAACCCAAGAATAAACTAACTAATGTAACTATCGGCAGGCTGTCAAAACCGGCTTTTTTTGCCTGCTCAAAAAAACGGTCCTTATTAAACGGCGGAACAAATGTTAAATACAAAGTTTGAAAGGATAAGCTGGCCAATCCTCCCAAGAAATACAGCAATGCCATGAGGCGGCGGCCCAAATAGATAAGAAAATTAATTATCATCATTGGAAAATCAATTCATCAAGTTTACGCGTTACTTTTACAGTTGAGCCCTCAATAAATTTTTTCGAGATTATCTCAGAGGCCAACGGGTCCTCTAAAAACCTCTGGATTGTCCGCTTTAGGGGGCGCGCCCCAAATACCGGATCAAAACCTTTTTCTACTAACAATTCCTTTGCATCTTGGCTAACCTCTAAAATGATATTCTGCTCTTTTAAACGGCTCGCCACATAACCTATCTCGATATCGATAATCCTTGTTAAATCTTCTTTGACCAGCGGCCTAAAAACTATGATATCGTCGATGCGGTTTAAAAATTCCGGTTTAAACGTGCGCTTGACCTCCTCAAGCAGTTTATCTTTCATTTCCAGGTATGTAACCTCTTCTTTCTGATTTTTGAATCCAAGTGAGCCTGTCTTGCGGATTAATTCCGCGCCGACGTTAGAAGTCATAATTACCAGGGTATTCCTAAAATCAACTTTTCTGCCAAAGCTGTCAGTAAGCCGGCCGTCTTCAAAAACCTGTAAAAGCAAATTAAAAACATCGGGATGCGCCTTTTCAATTTCATCCAATAGTATAACCGCGTACGGCTTTCTTCTTACTCTTTCGGTAAGCTGCCCTCCCTCTTCAAAACCAACATATCCCGGAGGAGCGCCGATAAGGCGCGAGACATTAAATTTTTCCATATATTCAGACATATCCAATTGCAGCAACGCGTCTTCGTCACCAAATATTACTTCCGCTAAAGCGCGTGCCAGAAGGCTTTTACCGACGCCAGTGGGGCCCAAAAATATAAAAGAACCAATGGGCCTGCGGGGATCTTTAATCCCCGCGCGCGATCGGCGAATGGCATGCGCGATAGCGCTGATTGCCTCGGATTGGCCGATTACGCGGTTGTGTATTTGATCCTCAATCTTTAACAGCTTTTCGCCTTCTTTTTCTTCAAGCCGGAAAATCGGGATACCTGTCCACTGCGCGACGACCTTGGCGATATCTTCTTCAGTTACTTCAGGCCGCATCTTATCTTTAGCAAGGGTCCACTCATGATTAAGTTGTTCTAATTCCTGCCGCGCCTGCCGCTCTTGGTCCCTTAATGAAGCAGCTTTTTCAAAATCCTGTGATTTTATAAAAGACTCTTTTTCTTTTCTTATTCCCTCAACTTTTTCCTCCAGCTGCTTTATTTGAGGAGGCACAATTAATACATTTAATCTGGCGCGTGAACCTGCTTCATCAATTAAATCTACTGACTTATCCGGCTGGAATCTTCCGGAAATATAACGGTCGGATAATTTAGCTGCTGCCTCCAACGCGTCATCACGGAAGGTAACGCGGTGATGCGCCTCATACCTGTCCCTTAAACCTTTTAATATTTCAACCGTTTGAGCGACTGAAGGCGGCTCAACTACAATCGTTTGGAACCTTCGTTCCAGGGCCGCGTCCTTTTCAATATATTTTCTGTATTCATCCATGGTTGTAGCACCAATACATTGAATCTCTCCGCGCGATAACGCCGGTTTCAAGATATTTGAAGCATCAATGGCGCCTTCCGCGGCACCGGCGCCCACAAGCGTATGCAACTCGTCGATAAAAATCATCACGTCCTGAGAACGCTTGATCTCTTCCATTACCGCTTTAATTCTTTCTTCGAATTGCCCGCGGTATTTTGTGCCGGCGACCATTAACGCCAAATCCAAAACAACAATACGTTTTCCTCTTAATATTTCCGGGACGTTGCCTGCGACTATCAACTGGGCCAAACCTTCTACGATAGCGGTTTTCCCTACGCCAGCCTCTCCGAGTAAAACCGGGTTATTTTTTGTGCGCCGGCTCAATACCTGGATTACCCGTTCAATCTCAGCTTTCCTGTCAATCACCGGATCAAGCTTATTTTCTTTAGCCAGCAAGGTTAGATCCCGGCCAAAAGCATCAAGCGCCGGGGTTTTAGTTTTTGCCTGCTGTTGGCCGCCGCCTTGCCCGAATCCAGGCAAAGCAGAACCCAAAAGCTCCATAATCTCATTTCTTACGGCATTTAAATCCAGGCCTAAATTTAACAATACCTGCGAGGCGACCCCTTCGCCTTCACGGATTAAACCCAATAATAAATGTTCCGTGCCGATATAATTGTGGCCCAGGGAACGAGCTTCTTCCGCGGCTAACTCCAATGCTTTTTTTGCCCGCGGCGTAAAAGGAATATCGCCGATAATCTGGGTTGCCGGGCCGGGTTGAACAAGTTTTTCAATCTCAAGGCGAATGCTCTCTAAGGAAACCCCTATCTTTTGCAGTACCGCGGCAGCTACACCTTCGCCTTCACGGATTAAGCCCAATAAAATATGTTCAGTTCCGATATAATCGTGATTAAAACGCCTTGCCTCCTCTTTAGCTAAAATAATTACTTTTCTGGCTCTTTCCGTAAAACGATTGAACATTTCCCCTCCCATAAAAAAATTAGATTTTTAGTTTATTCCTAATAAGTTCGGCGCGCTTTATATCTCTCTCCTGGGAAGTAAGTTTTTTGTTTTCTATTTTTTGCAGATGCGCCGGCTGAGTGGTAATAAACAACTCATTTATCGTGCTGCGATTAATACTTTTATCAATAAAACCTAAATCGCAGCCAAGCCTTAACATCGATAATAATTCAATGGTCTCGTCGCTGGAGATAATTCGCGCGCTTTTTAAAATCCCGAAACTACGATTAATCCTGTCTTCTAAAAATGCCTTGTCTTTAGAAAATAAAGCATCCCTTGCCTGATTTTCCTGTTCAATAATCTGCCTGATAAGGCCGTTAATGTTTTCAATGATTTCTTCTTCGGTATGCCCCAAGGAAACCTGATTAGAGATCTGGAAAAAATTTCCGGACGCCTGGGTCCCTTCGCCGAACAGGCCGCGCGTAGTAAAACTTAACTTGGCAATCGCCGCTAATACACGATTGATTTGCCGCGTCATTACTAAAGCGGGCAAATGCAGCATCACAGAACTACGCATCCCTGTTCCGGTATTAGTAGGACAGGCGGTTAAATATCCCCAATCCGGAAGAAAGGCAAAATTAAGTTCTCTTGCTAAGGCATCGTCTAATTTATTAATAATGCTCCAAGCCTCAAAAATATTAAAGCCTGATTGCATCACCTGGATCCTTAGATGATCCTCTTCATTGACCATAATCGAAATCACCTCATCGTTATCAATAATAACTGCCTTGCTATCTGTTTTCTGAGCATGCTCTAAAGACATAAGGTGGCGCTCTACTAAAAACTGTTTATCTATTCCGTCAAGCTGGGCTAATTCAAATATGGCCGCAGCTTTTAATTGGCCGATAATTCCAGAGGCATCCTTGATTACCCCTAAAACCTCCTGCGATTGTTTTTTAACCATCCAGTGCGGAAAAGGTATTTTATTTAAATTCCTTGCCAAGCGTATTCTGCTGGAAATAACCACGTCATAATTAGGGCCCGTGCCTCTGAGCCACTCACTCGTATGATTTAATAAGTCATTAAGCTGCATCTTCACCGCCTTGGGGTTGTTTGCTCTCAAGCTCTTTTATCTGGTCGCGAATTCTCGCCGCTTCCTCAAAAGCTTCCAACTCGATAGCATTTTGTAACTTTAAACGCAAATCATGCAAATCGATTTTATTCTTCAAAACTTTGGTTACCTTAAGCGGTGATTTGCCTATATGCTGGCCTGAACCGTGAATTCTCCTTAACAAAGGGCCGATGTATTTTTTAAAAGTCGTATAACATTCACCGCAGCCTAATCTGCCAATTTTTTTAAAATCAATATAAGTAAGCTTACAGTTCGGGCATTTAAGTGTAGCGGTTTCTTTTTCCAACATAGGCGGCTTGCCAGACTCAACCATCCCTGCCAATAAATCGCTTAAACCGAATTGCTGCTCCATTTCCTGGCTTTTGGTTTGCGCGCACTGCTCACAAAGATGCAGTTCATTCATTTGCTCATTGATGATTTCCGTCAGATGCACAGTTGCCTGGTTTTTACCGCAAATATCGCAAAGCATTAATACTTCACTCCTTCTTTTTTGGTTGATTCTTTAAATTTTTTCATCAAGCTTAAAGTCATTTTTCCGGGCTTACCGCTAGCGATTAAGCGGCCGTCAACTTTAACTACGGGGATAATCTCTGCCGCAGTGCCGGTGAGGAAACATTCGTCAGAAATATAAACTTCATGCCTGGTAATTACATGTTCATGCACCATAATCCTGCTTTTTCTGGAAATTTCTAAAATGGAATCGCGCGTAATCCCCCTTAGGGTACCCATGCATTGGGGCGGGGTATAAAGATGATTATTTTTCACGATAAAAATATTATCTCCGGTACATTCAGCCACATAGCCTAAAGAATCAAGCATGATCGCCTCGTCAAATCCCGCGTTTGTAGCTTCAATCTTAGCCAAAATATTGTTCAAGTAATTTAATGATTTAATCTGCGGGTTCAATGCTTCAGGAAGATTTCTTACCGTAGGCACTGTGATAATCGCCAGGCCCTCTTTATAGAACTTCTCCGGATAAAGAGCAATTGTATCCGCAATAATGATGATCCCGGCACGGCCGTAACATTTACGCACGTCAAGCCCGAGGTCACCTTCGCCGCGGGTTACCACAAGCCTAATATAAGCACTATCTAATTTATTTTCCTTTAAAACAGAAATAACGGCTTTAATCATCTGCTCGCGGGTAAGAGGGATTTTAAGCATAATACTTTGGGCAGATTCATAGAGCCGGTCGATATGTTCCCTTAATTTAAAAACCAAACGATTATAAGACCGTATCCCTTCAAAAACTCCGTCACCATATAAAAGCCCGTGATCAAACACAGAGATTTTAGCATCTTCCTTGTTGTAAAACTTACCATTGATATAGATTTTCATTTTATCCCCCTGTTATCAGCAACCCGTCATCTAAATGAAATACCGCGTCCAATTTTTGCGCTAATTTTATATTATGCGTTACCAAGACTACGGTCATCTGATTTTGCAGGTTTATTTTTTCAATTAAATCCATAATCTCGCCTCCGGTTTTTGAATCCAGATTGCCCGTAGGCTCATCGCATAACAATAAACGCGGCTTATTTATCAACGCGCGGGCAATGGCTGCCCTCTGCTGCTCTCCTCCGGAGAGCTGATTGGGAAAATGCCCTGCCCTCGCGCTAAGGCCCACGTGATTCAATAATTCCAATGCTTCATTTTTCAATTCCGAGCGATTCATTTTTAGTTCTTTATTTATTAACGCCGGCATTAAAACATTCTCTAATACCGTTAGCTCGCTTAATAGATGATAAAACTGAAATACAAAACCGACTTTTTTATTTCTTAGCCTGCTCAATGTTGTGTCATTTAAGCCGTATAAATCTTCGCCTGCAAAAAATACTTTTCCTTGGCTTGGCGCATCCAGGCCGCCAAGAATATGCAGCAGCGTAGATTTCCCCGCGCCTGAAGGCCCGACTATCGCGACACGCTTTCCTATATCTATACTTAAATTAACTCCCTTTAATACAAAGAGCACTTTATTGCCGTTATTATAAGATTTATGGATGTTCTTGGCTTCTATCATTTAACTAATTACTCGTATCTTAAGGCCTCAACCGGCTTTAACCCGGCAGCTTTGCTGGCAGGATAAATAGTTGAAACAACCGTTATTACCATTGCCGCCAGGACCACAAAAAACATGTCAGCCCAATTTAGCGCAACGGGTAACCTGTCGATATAATATATATCCTGCGGTAGTTTTATAAACTGATATCTTTTCAGCATTTCACAGAGCCCTATTCCGCCCAAGGCGCCGAATAAGGTACCCAAGATTCCAATCATAAGCCCCAGGTATATAAAAATTTTTCTTACTCCCGCGGAGGTCATGCCAATCGCTTTTAATATGCCGATATCTTTTGTTTTCTCGACAACCGTCACAATAAGCATGCTGATAATATTAAAAGAAGCCACTAAAATTATTAATGTCAGGATTATAAACATCGTCAGTTTTTCAAGTTTTAATGCCGCAAAAAAGTTTTGATTTGCTTCCATCCAGGTCTTCAAAAAATAATCAAAACCTAAAGCCTCAGCTAACTCGGCCTTCACCTTATCCGCTAAATCAAGGTTATCCAATTTTACCGCGACGGCAGTAATACGGCTGCCTAATCCTAAGATCTCCCCAGCGGTATCTATGCGGGTAAATACAAGATTCATATCATAATCATACATGCCCGAATAAAAAATACCCGCGACTCTTAAAACGTATTGCTTTCCTAGCGGCGAAAAAGCTGTAATTGTCATACCGGTCTTTAAGCCCAGGAGATAGGCCATTTCCTTACCGATAATAATGCCGTCATTGCCTAAGTTATTTATATCGCCATGAATAATATATTGCTTTATCCGGGTGGTTTGCGCCTCAATATCGGGCTTAATGCCCTTTATGCCGACGGCGATATAACGGTTATTTTGTTTCAACAAAACCTGGCCCTGGACATAAGGGCTAACTGCGCGCACATGAGGATTAGCCAGGATTTTTTTCGCCAAACCTTCATAAGAACCTGCCTCAATCCCGCTATAGCAACCGACAGTAATATGCGAATAATTACCGACAATCTTGTCTTTTAGGTCCCTGTCAAAACCAGCCATTACCGCAATCACCACAATCAAGGCCATAACGCCGATAGAAATCCCCAAAATAGAAATTATACTAATCAGGGAGATAAATTTCTCTTTGCGTTTAGTAAGTAAATACCTGAGGCTAATAAATAAATGTGAGTTCATTCGCGCTGCCTAAGTAATGGGAATAAAATTACATCCCTGATCGATGCCTGATCCGCCAAGAGCATAATTAATCTGTCTATGCCTATCCC
>JAZDFW010000030.1:0-32100 GCA_043807505.1 Candidatus Omnitrophota bacterium
TGAATTTGAAGGATGGCTTGAAACGTTAGAGATAATGTCTAATAAAAAAGCTTTAAAAGAAATTAGAAAGGCAAAAAGAGAATTAAGTTTGGGTAAAACTAAAGGCTTTAAAGAAGTCGTTGGTAGACTGCAAAGAAATTAATATGGCCTGTCCTATCAGATTTTCGAATACCGCCTCAAAACAATTTGGAAAACTTAAAGATAAAAAACTTAAAGAAAAGGTTGCTTCAGCATTAGAGTATATTGCCAGCGATCCCCTTATGGGTAAACCCTTACAGGCAGAATTCAAAGGCTGCTATTCATATCGCATCGGTGACTACAGGGTAATATATTTCTTTTCAAAGACAGAAAAATATATTGGCATAATTAGAATTGACCACGGAAGAGAAGTTTATAGGTAATTAATTAGGAATAATTAGTAAATCTCTGCAGCTTCCTATAATCTTTGCGATCAAGTTTTTCCCCTGTTTAGATACCGTTGCATAAGATCTTTGGCCTGTTCATCACTAAACTTTTTGTGGATTTGTTCAGCCATACTCGCATCTCCGTTTACTATAATTATGACAGAAAAGGCTCTTTTTAAGAGTCCACTTTTAATTCTTAAATGACAAAAACAAAAGAAGGAAAAGAAGGAAAATAGCTTTAATATTGAGTAAATGTTGTTATAATATTTCTTGAGCATTAAATTATAAATAAGCGATTAATTAGATGAATATCTTAGGTATTTCCTGTTTTTACCATGATAGTGCAGCAGTCTTAGTGCGTGACGGCGAGATTATCGCTGCTGCTCAAGAAGAGCGTTTCACCCGCAAAAAGCACGATTTTAACTTTCCGATTAATTCTATAAATTGGTGTTTAGATTTTAGTAATATTAGCGCCAAAGACCTCGATTATGTGGTTTTTTATGAAAAGCCTTTCGTTAAATTCGAACGGATTTTAGAAACCTCGCTTATGCATGCCCCATCCGGAATAAGCCAGTTTATTCAGGCAATGCCTCTATGGCTAAAACAGAAGCTTTGGACCGCCGATATAATTAAGAAAGAATTAGGATTTGATAAAGAAGTTCTTTATGCAAGCCATCATGAGTCTCATGCTGCAGCAGCTTTTTATCCTTCGCCCTTTAAAGAAGCGGCATTTTTGACGCTTGATGGGGTTGGGGAGTGGGAAACAGCGAGTTTCGGCATTGGAAAAGATAATAATTTAAATATTTTGTATGATTTAAGGTTCCCCCATTCTCTGGGGTTATTGTATTCTGCTTTTACATTTTACGCTGGCTTTAAGGTAAATTCAGGGGAATATAAATTAATGGGTTTGGCTCCTTATGGTGAGCCAAAATATGCAGACCTGATCCTTAAGGAATTAATAGACTTGAAAGTTGACGGTTCCTTTAAATTAAACATGAGGTATTTCGGGTTTTGTAACACTTTAAAAATGGTAAATCATCAATTTGAAAAGTTATTTGCAGGCCCTCCAAGAAAGCCGGAATCTAAAATAACTCAGAAAGATATGGATATTGCCTCTTCAATACAAAAGGTTACCGAAGAGATAATGTTGCGCATGAGCAGGCATGTTTATAAGATTACTGGACTTAAGAAACTTTGCCTTGCCGGAGGAGTTGCTCTAAACTGTGTTGGTAACGGCCGGATTTTGCGAGATGGGCCATTTGAAGATATTTGGATTCAACCGGCAAGCGGTGATGCAGGAGGGGCTTTGGGTGCTGCATTAGTTGTTTGGTATAAGTATTTAGGCAATAAGCGCATTGTCCAAGTTAATAGCGATTTTCAAAAAGCTTCATTATTAGGGCCGGTTTTTGATGATAATGATATTGAGAGTTTTCTTAAGGAAGAAGGGACTGCTTACAAGAAAATGCCGTTTCAAGAGATTACAGAAATTACCTCTGATTTGATTATGCAGGGTAATATTATTGGTTGGTTTCAGGGGCGTTGCGAGTTTGGGCCAAGGGCACTGGGAGCAAGAAGCATAATCGGTGACCCCAGGAATACCCAGATGCAATCAAAAATGAATTTAAAGATTAAATTCAGGGAGTCATTTAGGCCGTTTGCTCCTACGGTATTAAAAGAAAAAGTTTCCGAGTGGTTCGATTTAGAAAAAGAGAGCCCGTATATGTTGTTAGTTGCTCCGCTGAAAACAGATAAAAGAGTTGCTTCCACAGCAGATGATAATTTAATGAAGGGTTTTGATAAGCTAAAATTAAAACGATCTGTTATTCCGGCAGTGACTCATGTTGATTATTCTGCAAGGATTCAAAGCATAAAAAAAGAGGATAACCCGCTTTACTATGATTTAATCAATGCTTTTTATCAGAAAACCGGATGTCCGGTTTTAATAAATACTTCGTTTAATGTAAGGGGAGAACCTTTGGTAAACTCCCCGCAAGATGCTTATAAATGTTTTATGCGCACCGAGATGGACTATTTGGTCATGGGAAATTTTCTCTTAGATAAAAAAGCGCAAAAGCCGCTTGAGGGGGATATTAAGTGGCAGAAACAATTTGAATTAGACTAAAATGGAAAAATTAAATCTGGATAAAAAAAGCTTAAAGAATTTCGGGATTACAATGTGTATCGCCTTTTTTATAATTTCCGGGATTATTTTTATTAAACAAGGCAGGGCCGCGAGTACATTTGGAATAATTTCTTTATTTTTTCTTTTGTTTGGAATCCTTCGGCCAAATTTATTGAAACCTATTTATATCTTCTGGATGAAATTAGCTCTTGTGCTTTCATGGGTTAATACGCGCATAATTTTATTTATAATCTTTTATTTAATTTTTGCTCCTATAGGTTTATGTATGCGCCTATTTGGAGCTGATCTATTAAATATTAAGATAGAAAAAACTAAGCTTAGCTATTGGAATAAGAAAGATAATGCTTTGTTTAATCTAACGGATTACCAAAGACAATTTTAGAAAGGAAATAGAAAGAAAATGGGGAAATTATCATTAATTAAAGAATTTTGGATGTTTCTTCGAAATAGGAAAAAATGGTGGCTTGCGCCAATTATAATAATTCTTTTATTATTAGGGATTTTAATATTTTTTGCGCAATCATCTGCAGTAGCCCCATTTATATATACGTTGTTTTAAAAGACACCCGGCCTTATCGGATAGGCCGGTGTGCACTATTGTGCAAGGAGATTTAAATGAAAAAGGTATTCATAATTACGGTTGTTATATTGATTCTGTTCCTTTGGGTAGTTTATCAAAATAATACAGACCCCAAGGCGATTATTTCGAATTTAGTCCAAAAGGGCCAGATAAAGACAGGCGATTTAAAATTCAAGATAAATTTTTTAAATGTTTTCCCAATGGGTGAAGCTGTTTTAAATAAAGAGACAACAGAGAAATACGGTAATTTGGATGTATATCACTTGAGAGCAACTGCTTATAGCCAGAAAGCAATTGAAAGATTTTTTACTGCAGTTGCATCAATTGATTCTTATGTTAATATTGGCAATAATAATCCTGTGTTGTTTAGGCAGTTAATGAAGCTTTCGGGTAAGCCGGAAATGAATAAAGAGGTAATTTACGATCAAAAAAATGGCATTATGACAATTTTAGGGGTACAAAGATCAATTCTGCCTAATACGCAGGATCCTCTTTCAGCGATATTTAATATAAGAAAAATGGATTTAGATAAGAATCGGGAATTCGAAATAAGTATTAATACAAATCAGAAAAATTACGTTTTAAATGGCTCGGCAACACCAAAAGATTTAATAATAAAAAATAAAACATATAAAACCTATATCCTGAAAGCTGAAATTAAAAGGCGCGATAAAAATCCTTACCATAAGTCTCAGATTACCATGGTATTGTTAAAAGAAAAAGAAAACATTCCAATTTCAGTTAGGGTATTTGCAAGCGGAGTGATAGTCAGTGCTAAGCTTGTAGAGATAAAATAAGCTTATGAAGTTCCTGCGAAGCGATTTTCTTGAAAAAATAATAAATTTTATAATTTTGGCGTATTTCTTTTTCTTTTTAAGCCTATTCATTACAGATTACTCATTTATCCATAGAAAAGGCTTTACTAATATTTCCGGCTTTACAGCTTTATTATTAGCCTTGTTTTTCGTTAGATGGATGCTAGATAAAAAAAGCTTTGGCCAGATTTTTATTTTTAAAAAGTTTATTCAATTAACAAAAATTAGCGATAGATCGTTACTAGTAATATTCTTTCTTTTAATTACTTTTACCATAAGTGCCTTATCAATAGCCAGGCATTTGAGTTTTTCTTCGATGGCTTGGGATATGGGTGCTTTTGATCAGGCATTTTGGAATACGCTTCAAGGAAACATATTTTTCTCTTCTTTAAGGGGCAATATCAGTTTATTGGGGGATCACTTTGAACCAATCCTGTTTTTAATAGTCCCTTTTTATGCTTTATTGCCGCATGTATTTACATTATTAGTCATACAGGCTCTGCTATTAGGCTCATCGGTATTCCCGTTATACTTAATTGCAAAGAATAAATTAAAAAGCCGGATTTTAATATTTGCTTTTATAACTTCATTTGCTTTGTCTAAGGCAATAAGGGGGATAGGCCTATCTGATTTTCATCCGGAGGCATTTATTGTGCCGCTTTGTTTTTTTGCATTCTATTCTTTAGTTTCCAAGAAGAACTTATTATTTGCCCTGTCGATTTTCTTTCTTTTAGCATGCAAAGAAACATCTGTTTTCGTCGTGATAGGATTCGGCCTTTATGCTTATTTGGCTCTAAAACGCAAGGTAACAGGTTTATTATTAATAATACTGGCTCTTTTTTCCTGGGTTTTGGAGACGAAATTCATTATTCCTTTTCTAAATGATTCTCATACAGGGTATTACTTTTATAATAGAATGCCATTTGGTTCTACATATCAGGAAAATTTAGTATTTGTTTTAAAAAACCCTTTGAAATTCATTAGTTTCATTTTTATTCCTGAAAAGATTAGCTTTTGTATAAAATTATTCGGCTTAGCGGGATTTTGTTCTTTTTTTGCTCCCGCGCAATATATTTTATTTATTGTGCCGTTATTTATCCTGCTTTTAGGAACGCCTCAGCTTTCAGGGTATTATTCATTAAGCTCACACTATGTTGCTTTTGTACTCCCCTTTGTTTATATATCAAGTATTTATGGCGCGGCTAATTTAATTGAGTTTATAAAGAGAAGGCAGGTTTCCAAGAGAATAAGCCCGGATAAAATAAAAATTATCTTGAGCGCCTACATTATTATAATCTCATTGTTTTTTTACGGTAAAACCGATGCTTATAAGTTTAGGAGATTTATTGATGGAATAAGGCAGGGGCGTTCTTTTGAAAAAATTGCCTATCTTTCTAGGATTCCTAAAGATGCTTCTGTGAGTGCCTCAGCAAATTTGGTGCCGCATTTGTCTGGCCGTAAATATATATTTGAGTGGAATCCGGAAACTGATTTGTCGCTAAAAACAGACTATATAGTTATTGATACTACTCTTGTGGATTATATGCCTCTTAGTGTTAGAAGCAAAATACCTGAATTTTTCAATAAGGCAACTAAGGCAGGATACAAAAAGGTATTTCAAGGCCCAAGTAAGACATTCTTTATATTTTTTAATCCCGATAATGATAATTCTAGCGTTGTGAATTATCGTTGGAATAATTAGGTAAAAGAAAGATGAAAGAAAAATTTTCTTTGGTTGTCCCCACATATAATGAAGCCAAGAACATTGAAAAAATATGCTTGAGCTTAATAAAAAATCTTTCAGAAAATAATATCAATTTTGAAATTATAATTGTAGATGACGATAGCCCTGATGGGACTTGGCAATTAGCCGAAGAACTTGCTAAGATTGAAAGGTCCTTGAGAGTGATTAGAAGAACGGGCCAGAGAGATTTAAGCAGGGCTGTTATTATGGGCTGGCAGAATGCTTTGGGAAGCATTCTAGGCGTTATAGACGCAGATTTTCAGCATCCTCCTGAAGTTTTGCCAATCATGGTAAAAAAACTAATGCAGAAAGATGGCGTTGATATTGCAATTGCAAGCCGCTATGCCAAGGGTGGCGGAATTTCGGTATGGAGTATTTCGCGTAAAATAATTTCGCGGCTAGGTACTTTAATAAGTAATTTTTTCCTCCCGGGAATTCTTACAAGGGTAAATGATCCGATGTCGGGTTTTTTTGTTTTGCGAAAAGAAGTAATTGAAAATAAAATATTAACCCCAAAGGGCTACAAAATAATATTAGAGGTGTTGGCTAAGGGTAGTTACAAAAATGTTATTGAGGTCCCATTTATTTTTAAAGAAAGAGAAGCAGGTGGTAGTAAACTTAGCTTAAAACAATACATCAAATTTTTAAATCATATCTGCAGGCTTAGTTTCGAGACAAAAGAAATCTTTCGCGTCATAAAATATATCTTAGTAGGATTTACCGGAGCTTTGGTTACTGTTGGGATATATTTATTGGGGTTAAAATTAAATTTCGGGCCTTTTTTTTCCTATTGTTTCGCGCTAACACTAGCCACAATAAATAATTTCCTTTTAAACGAGTATTGGACCTTCAGGGATATATCTATTTGTAACTCTGGATTAAAGCTTAAAATTTACCGATTTATTAAATTTAATCTTATCTGTTTTAGCGGGGCATTGCTTAGTTTATCGGTATTTTTATTCTTTACTAAAATTATGGGCTTTGGTGCGCTATACGCTGTTCTTGGGGGAATTCTCGCAGCCTTTATCTGGAATTTCCTTGGCAGTGCAAATATTGCCTGGTTTTTTAAGCTTTATCATAAGCTTCCGGCAGAAGATTTATTAGAAGAGGGATATTATCATAGCGTATTAAAGCGAAATATTATTCAGCGTTTTTGGCACCTTAAGAAATTCGAAACCATTTTTAAAAAATTAGATTCTTTGCCTGTAGTGGATATCGGCTCAGGCCCGGGAGTATTTTTTCATCTCTATCGGAGTTATCCCGGCTTAAAAGTCAATCTAGATTATTCCTATAACCAATTGAAGTATGCTCGCAATTTAAATAAAGAAGCCGCCTGCATTGTTGGCACCTCAGATGTATTGCCTTTTAAAGATGAATCAATAGGCAATGTTTGTTTAATTGAGGTAATTGAGCATTTAGAAGGCCAGAAAATAAAACATTGCCTTTTAGAAGCCTTTAGGGTTTTAAAAAAAGGCGGCAAGGCAATTGTTTCAACGCCTAATTATAAAAGCCCATGGTTATTATTGGAGCCGATAGTAAGTTTTTTGGGGCCGGTTGATTACCAAATGCAGCATTTAACTCATTTTGATATGGTTAAGCTAATCAAATATTTAGAAGTCGCTGGTTTTAAAATTAAAAGTAAAGAAACCTTATTCATACTTTCGCCTTTTACCGCAATATTTGGTCCTAAACTTGCAAGTTTTTTCTTTAATCTTGAGACTATAATCTTTCCATTTCATGGCTCTATTCTTTTGGTTGAGGCTGTAAAAAATTAACTAATCAAAACTAAAAAATGAAAATTAAGAAAGTTCTACTTGTGTTTCCTCCTTATCCAATACCAAAACTTTTTCCAAAGAGAGTACAGATTCCTTTAGGGATTGCTTCTATCGCCGCAATATTATTAAAACATAATTACATAGTTAAGGTTATTGATAGCGTTATCGAAGGTTGGGAGAAGTCCAGAAATGTTGATTCAGCTCATATTCAATATGGTTTAGATTTAGCCGATATTTTAGGTATTATAGCTCGTGAGCAGCCTGATATGGTGGGGATCTCTTGTATGTTTGGCGTTCAGTTAAAGAATACCTTAAAATTAGCGGAAATGATAAAATTAGAAAAAAAGGAAACTATTATTTGCATGGGTGGAGCGCATGCTTGTGTTGCCGCAAGCGATATTTTAGAGCAGACCGATAATGTCGATTATATTATAATTGGCGAAGGAGAAGAAACAATCATTAACTTGTTAAGCGCCCTAAACAAAGAACCGAATAGCTCAATCAACGATATTGATGGATTAGCTTATAAGGATAATACAGGCAGGCTGATTTTGAAGGAGAAACTCAACTTTATTTCAGATTTAGATTCCCTGCCTTATCCGGAGAGGAGCCTTTTTCCGTTAGAAAAGTATTTTTTAATTAATAGGCCTCATGGGACAGTTTCTAAATATGCCAGAAGCACATCTATTGTTACATCGCGCGGCTGCACTGCTGACTGTATTTTTTGTTCTATTCATTCGGTATGGGGATTTAAATTCAGGGCCAGATCAGCTGAAAATGTAGTAGATGAGATCGAAAATTTAAATACAAAATATGCTATAAAGGAATTCCAGATAGAAGATGATAATATGAGTTTTGACGCGCAAAGAGCAGAGAAAATCTGCGACTTGATTATAGAGCGAAATTTACATGTTAATTTTACAACACCAAATGGCATAGCCTTGTGGACAATGAATAAGGAATTACTTAAAAAAATGAAACAAGCGGGATTTTATCGTTTAACATTTGCCATTGAGTCAGGTAGTGAGCATACGCTAAAAGAGATTATCAGAAAACCGCTTAATTTGAAGAAAGTTAAAGAAATTATTGATGAAGCGGTTAATTTGGGCTTTGTTGTAGATACTTTTTATGTTATTGGTTTTCCCGGGGAGTCGCCCGAAGATTTAAAGAAAACTTTTCAGTTGTCCAGGCGCTTGAAGGTAAATAGTGTTAAATATTTCATTGCTACCCCTTATATAGGCACCAGGCTTTACACTCAAGCAAAAAGTAAGAATATGCTTGTTAATAGTTTGGATTCTGAACAAGCTGGTGTATCGGCAGTTAAAGCGGCGATAAATACAGAATATTTTAGCGCAAGCCAAATCGACCGAATATGGCTAAGGGAAACATTAAAAACACAATTAATTCTTTTCTTAAGGCATCCTATAAATTATACTAAAGAGATCATGGCTGAATATTTTTTTAAGGACAGCCCACTTATATTTCAATTTTTAAATAAATTCATAAAACTCAAAAATTTTCTGTAATGTTGATTACATTGTTGATGAATTTTATAGTTGGTATAAGCACCTTTTTGCTGGTAAGCAAGGTTTTTAAAATAAACGTACTTACCGACTTCTTGATTTCCTTTTGTATTATTTATTTTAGCCAAATTGTATTTAGTGAGCTTATCTTAGGATTATTTAATTGCCTTAATTTAAGTAATGTGTTACTGCTTAATTCTTCAATATTATTGATAGTTTGGTTAGTTACGCGGAATATTAGTTTAGTGTTTAATCTATCTTCGCCAAAAGAAGCCTTGCGGGAAATTTTAAAAAACAAAATAGCACTTTTCTTAGTATCAATAATTTTAGTTTTTAGCGTGGTAAAACTCGCCATAAATTTAGTAAACCCTCCATTTGGCTGGGATTCGCTTAATTATCATTTTACTTTTGCCGTTGAGTGGTTAAAAAATGCAAATTTAAATCTTGGAATGACGATTTCGGATGACCCAAGCCCGCCGTATTATCCTATTAACGGAAGTTTGCTCTATTTGTGGTTAATGTCGCCTTTAAAAAATGTCTTTATGGCTGATTTAGGCCAGGTACCATTTTTTTGCTTAGCATTTTTAGCTATTTTCTCACTTGCAAGAAAAGTAGGCTTGTCCAGAGATAATTCATTCTATGCATCAGCCATTTTTTTTATTACACCGAACTTCTTTAAACAACTATCAATTGCATATGTAGATGTGATGGTTGCAGGGTTATTTTTTACATCAGTAGTGTATCTTTTTTTGCTAAATTCACAATTTTGTTGGAGACTTGTTGTATTATTTAGTATGAGTTTAGGCCTACTTCTAGGCACTAAAACTATTGCCCTGCCTTACAGCGTATTGCTATTCTTACCTTTTATTTTTATTTCATTTAAAAACACAAAGAAAATTTATTTATTGATATTTAGTATTTTTTTTATTATGGCCTTAGGAGGATTTAGCTATATAAGGAATTTTCTTGATACGGGAAATCCGTTTTATCCGTTGGATTTTAAGATTTTAGGCCAGTCTATCTTTAATGGTGTTATGAATAGCGATATCTATCGGGCTCACTTTAAAATAGAGGATTACAAGATTAGTAAACTATTGTTCCATGAGGGCCTTGGTTTGCAGTCATTGTTATTTGTTTTGCCGGGGATATTCCTCGGGTTACCTGTTGCAATAATAAAAAGAAAAAAAACACTTGATTTAAACATGGCCTATTTTTTTATTATTCCGACCTTAATTTATCTAACCTATAGATACGTCATTCCGCTGGCGAATACCAGGTATTTATATCCGATGATAGGGATTTCTACAATTATAGGTTTTTATGTTTTTGATTGCTTAAAAGTGCCAAAAAAAGTCATACAGGTTTTGGTAGTTATCTCTGCTATTGGCTCTTGTCTCGAATTAGCAAAAAGGCAGGAATTAGCAGCGTCGATGGTATTGACCATATTGTTTTTCTTGATAGTGCTATTTTTTAATAAGCCCATTAAAAAAAGCCTGCAAATTTTGCGTAATCCTATATTTGTTTATTGTTTAATTATTATTTTGCTAAGCGCATTGTTTGGACTTGAGCGTAATTATATAAAAAATGAATTCCCTAGATACAAAAAGATGGTAAAATATTCTGGTTTCTGGTTAGATGCAACTGACAGCTGGCTTTGGCTCAATAATGAAACTAATGGCAACAATATCGCTTATGTGGGTAGGCCGGTGCCGTTTCCATTGTATGGATCAAGCTTTAAAAATAATGTTTACTACGTTTCGGTAAACAAAACAGACCCTGCCAAGCTGCATTATTTTAAAAACAGCCGTTACAGTTGGGGATATGATTTTTTAAGCCTGCATCAAAATCTGGAGAATAAAGATAATTATCGGGGAAATGCGGATTATTCTGTGTGGCTAAAAAATATATTACGCAGGCAAACCGACTATCTTTTTGTTTACTCATTACATCAAACCAAAGAAACTATTTTTCCTATTGAAGATAGCTGGGCAAAAGGGCATCCGGAAACATTCGAATTAGTATTTAAGAATAAAACCATACATATTTATAAAATTAAAAGATGAAATTATCCATTATAGTTCCGGCGCATAATGAAGAAGATAACATTGTCGAGGTTATCAAGCGGATAGAGGATTCTGTTCTTATCGGGCATGAATTGGTGGTGGTTAATGATCACTCAACAGATAAGACTCTTTCATTAGTCGAGCAATTGTGTAAAGAGTATGGAAATCTTGTGTTGGTGGAAAACAAGCTGGAATGTGGTTTTGCCAATGCTATTCGTATCGGATTTTATTACTCTATCGGTGAGTTATTGGTTCCGGTGATGGCAGACTTATGCGATGATTTATCCACAATCCAGGTAATGCATGAAAAGATAAATCAGGGATATGATATTGTTTGCGGCTCGCGGTATATTTTGGGCGGAAAACGCCTTGGTGGTTCTAAGCTCAAAGGATTCTTATCTAATTTTGCCGGCTGCTCTTTACATTATTTGTTAGGGGTGCCTACTAGCGATATTGCCAATGCTTTTAAGATGTATAAAAGGGATGTTTTAGAAAAAATAGAAATTAAATCCAAGGGTTTTGAGATTTCCATGGAGATACCCATTAAGGCATTTTACTTAGGCTTCAAGATTACAGAAGTACCTACTTTATGGAAAGAGAGAGCCAAGGGTAAATCCAATTTTAAGATGTTTAAATTATTGCCTAGTTACCTCAAACTCTATGCCTGGGCAATTTTCAAGAGATTAAGAGGTTAAATTATGCCAATTCTTTCGGTGATAGTTCCGGTTTATAACGAATCAAAGACGATACAACAAATTTTAGGAAAAATCCAATCCGTAGCCATAGATAAAGAAATAATTGTGGTTGATGATGGCTCAACCGACGATACAAGTTCCATGCTTAGAGATATTAAATACGACAATTTAAAAACCATTCATCATACAAGTAACCGCGGCAAAGGCGCGGCTTTTTTAACCGGTTTATCTCATGCAACCGGTGATTTTGTGATAATTCAGGATGCTGATTTGGAATACGAGCCTAATGATTACCTTAAACTGTTATCGGTAATTGAAAAGGATAATATTGATATTGTTTTAGGGGCAAGATTTATGAAAGGCTATAAAGGCCTATTGGTTCATAGGTTGGGGAACAGATTTCTGACTGTTTTGATGAATTTTTTCTTTAATGCAAGGCTTAACGATTGTTTTACCTGTTATAAGTTATTTCGGCGCGAAACTATTAAAAACTTAAACCTTAAAGCCCAAGGGTTTGATATAGAAATAGAAATAATTGCCAAAGCCCTGAAGAAGAAATTACGCATTGCCGAGGAATTCATAACTTACCATCCGCGCAGTTATGCCGAAGGTAAAAAAATAAGATGTAAAGACGGCCTTAGGGCTGCCTTAAGTATCTTAAAGTATAGTTTAATTTAAGAAATGAAAAAAACATTGAGCATTATTGATTTTATTATTTACTGGGCGATTATTTTAATTCCATTCTTTATGGCAATTGCCCCTGCGCCGGCAAATGTCTTTATGGGGTTTTTAATTGCCGCATTCCTGGTAAAGAAATTGCTGAAAAAAGAAGCCCTATTTGTTCAGACGCCGGTTAATATCCCGTTATTATTTTTCTTTATTATTACTTGTGTTTCAGTAATTAATTCTATTAATTTGGCAGATAGTTTCAGGGGAGGTATAGCTAGATTGTTATATTCTGTTTTTGTTTTCTTTATTGTTGTAGAGGAGGTTAAAGAGAGGAAACACCTAAATCTAGTCATTATTTCTTTATTTCTCGGAGCTCTGCTTGTTTCTGTTGACAGTATCTATCAGGTTATTTCAGGCCGTGACTTTATCAGGGGCTATTTAACGATAATCAATGTGGGGCTTATCCGCGCCACAGCTTCTTTTAAAGATTCTAATATTTTGGGCATATACCTTAGCGCTATAACCCCGTTAATATTCGGTTTAACCCTCTATTATTTTAAACCGCCAAAGAAGTTTTTTCTTATATTATTGAGCTTAATAGTGTTTGCCGGCATAGCGTTAACTTATTCAAGGCCAACACTCCTTGCGATTTATGTTATTTTACTATTTTTTGGGGTCACAAGAAGAGATAAGATGTTGATCACCCTATTATTGATATCTGTTGTGTTATTTCCCTTGATTTTGCCTAAATCCGTGAAAAATTGGGCAAAGCAAGTCGAGTATAACCCGTTACGGTTTATGTGCAATGATGATCGGATTGCGGCTTACCGGAATTCTCTGAATATGATTAAGGCTCATCCAGTTATCGGTTTAGGAGCCAATACTTATATGAAGAATTATAAGAAATATAAGGAATTCCCCGAATACCGCAATGTTGTGACTCAGGATACTATGTATGCGCATAATATGTATTTACAAATGGCGGCTGAATTAGGTTTAATTGGTTTAGGTATTTTTTTCTGGCTGTTGTTTGGGATATTTACCGGAGGATGGCTGATCTATAAACTTTTAAAAGAACAGTATTTAAAGATAATCTGTCTTTCGCTGCTTGCAAGTCTCGTGGCATTTTTAGTGAATGGGCTTACGGAAAGCAGCCTGTATTATTCAAGAGTTGCCTTAATATTCTGGTATCTTTTAGGTTTGTTGTTTTCTTTAAGTAAGTTTACTCCGTTAGAAAGGCGGATCTAGTATTTATGGCAGGGAAGATAAAAAAGATTTTAGCAGTGAGAAATGACCGGTTCGGAGAATTTTTGCTAAATATACCGGCTTTCAAGGCCTTAAAGCAAAGTTACCCGGAAGCAGCCCTAACGCTAATAGTTGATCCTTACGTGCAGGAATTAGCTCTCTGCCTGGATTTTATTGATGAGGTATTAACCTGGGAAAATAAAAAACACTGGATTTTTGAGGTTGTTTCATTTAGCAATAAATTAAGAAGAAAAGGATTTGATCTTTGCCTTATTCTTAATCCTTCTAAAGAATTTAACCTTATTAGTTTCTTAGCTGGAATACCCATAAGAGTTGGTTATGCGCGAAAATGGGGATTCTTATTGAATAAAAAAATTAGAGATGATAAATATCTTGGGCTAAAACACGAAGTTGAGTATAATTTGGAATTAGCCAAGCTTGCCGGCGCAAAAATTGAAGACAAGAAAATATATTTAAATATAGATACTAGTATTGCCGATAATTTTATTGACTTATGCGATAACAAAACTTTAGTTGCAATACATCCCTGGGCCAGCGATGCAATAAAACAATGGCCTATAGATAAATTTCGCGGTTTGGTAGAGAAGTTAGCAGAAGAATCAGATATCATGGTTATTCTGGTTGGCGGCCCAGAAGAAGCAGCCATAAGCCAAGGGTCATTTGCGGGATTTCAGGATAATAAAGTAGTGGATTTAACCGGCAAGACC
Organism: Candidatus Omnitrophota bacterium; assembly: GCA_043807505.1. Classification (GTDB taxonomy): domain Bacteria; phylum Omnitrophota; class Gorgyraeia; order Gygaellales; family Profunditerraquicolaceae; genus JAZDFW01. The sequence goes on from JAZDFW010000030.1 coordinate 14,385, forward strand.
AGCTTAAAAGAATTAGCCGCGGTTTTAAAAAAATGCAAATTATTGGTTTCTGCTGATAGCGGGCCAATGCATTTAGCTGCGGCAATAGGAACTAAGGTAATAGCTATTTTTCGTAATGACATAATCGGTAAAACCTCAAAACGTTGGGGGCCTTGGGGCCAAAATCATACAATCATAGAAAGCCCTAATTTAGACAATATAAGCGTCGGAGAAGTCTTTGAGGAAGTAAAGGAGAAGATAAGGCAATGATTTATGCGGTGATTTTAGCAGGTGGAGTAGGCAGCCGTTTTTGGCCTTTTAGCAGGGAATTGGAGCCAAAGCAATTTATGCAGCTTGTAGGGAAAAAAAGCCTTTTGCAAGATAGCGTTGCAAGATTAAGGAAAATCATTAGCCCGAAAAATACCTATATTGTTACGAACTTTGCCTATTTATACGAGATAGAAAAACAAGTGAAGAAATTTCGCATTCCATCAGAGAATATCATTTTAGAGCCGCAAGGAAAAAATACGGCGCCTGCTATTGGGTTATGCTGCCGTTTAATTGAGAAGCTTGATCCTGAAGCAATAGTAATAGTGATGCCTTCAGACCATTATATTGACAAACAAATAAATTTTTTAAGCGATATAAAAAAGGCAATTGCTTGTGCCAGACAAGGTTTACTCGTAACGATCGGAATAAAGCCAAAATTTCCCTCTATTGGGTATGGGTATATAAAAGTAGGGCATAAGGCCGGGTATTATAATGTAGAAAGATTTTTAGAGAAGCCGGATTTAAAGAAGGCAAGTAAATATTATAAAGATAAAAATTATTTCTGGAATAGCGGAATATTTATTTGGTCAGCCAAAGATTTCTTAAAAGAAGTTAAAACCTATCTTCCTAAGCTCTACCGGTCTTTAATGCTCATTGATTCAAAAGAGAATATTGGAAAAGTATGGCATAAAATTGAGCCGGTTTCTGTTGACTACGGTATCATGGAGCATTCTAACAAAATAGCTTTAATACCTGCCAATTTCTATTGGACTGATTTAGGCAGTTGGGATGCTTTAAATGAAATTATCCCCAAAGATAAAAACGGAAATATTATTAAGGCGGATGTGCTAGATTTAAATAGCAAAGGCATTTGTGTTTTTAGCCGCAGTAACAGGTTGATTGCTACTATTGGCCTTAAGGATTTGATTATTGCCGATACCCCTGATGCGTTGTTGGTTTGCGATAAACATAAGGCGCAAGAAGTAAAAAAAATCGTCGAGAAGCTAAAATCAGCCAACCGCAGGGAGCACTTTGTGCATAAAACAGAAAAGCGCCCTTGGGGAACGTACACGGTTTTAGAAATGGGCGCTGGTTTTAAAATAAAATTAATCGAAATTGAACCAAAGAAGCGCCTAAGCCTGCAAAGGCATAAAAAACGCGCAGAGCACTGGGTGGTTGTCGCAGGGAGTGTCAAGGTAACCAGTGCTAGTGGTACACGGATAATTAACAGTAATCAAAGTATCTATATTCCAAAAGGTATCAAACACCGTTTAGAAAATCCAACAGGCTTTCTTGTGAAAATAGTAGAAGTTCAAACCGGCAGTTACCTGGAAGAAGATGATATAGAAAGATTTAGCGATGACTTTAAAAGATGAAAAAATTTTAATCATCAATCCTTTTGGCATAGGGGATTGTTTGTTTACTACGCCTGCGATCAGGGCAATTAAAGATACGTATCCGGATGTATTAATCGCTTATTGGTGTAACGTAAGAGTCAGGGAAATCTTTCAAAATAATCCTAATATTTATAAGATTTTTTCTTTATCCCGGGGAGACCTAAAAAAGATTTACCGTAAATCTTGGTTCGAGGGCACAAAAAGTTTTTTCGGCCTTTTATACTCTATTAAAAAAGAAAAATTTGATATCGTGCTGGATTTTTCTTTAGATCATAGGTATAGTTTGTATGCAAAAATATTGGGAATAAAAAAACGCATTGGTTTTAATTATAAAAGGCGCGGCAGGTTTCTTACTGAAAAAATTGATATCAATGGATTCAGCCAAAAACATATAGTTAGTTATTACATGGATTTATTGAAAGTTATCGGTATTAAACCAGAAGTAAGGCCTTTGGAATTATTTACTCCTGATGCAGATAAAATACGCGCAAAAAACTTATTAGAACAGCTTGGGGTTAATCAAAACGATTTGTTAGTGGCTATTGCTCCCGGTGCCGGTGCCAGCTGGGGACAAGATGCAAAATTCAAACATTGGCCAGCGCTTAATTTTTCGCAGTTGATAGAAAAAATAGTTACCCAGCTTGGCGCTAAGGTTATTTTATTGGGCGAACCTTTAGAAAGGCCTATTGCAGATTTCATTAAGAGCTCAACCAAAAGCAGTTTTATTGATCTGGTTGGAAAAACAGAATTAATGCAATTAATTGCATTAATTAGTAATTGCCAAATACTTGTAACTAATGATGGCGGGCCAATGCATATTGCTGTGGCAGTGGGGATAAAATCAGTTTCTATATTTGGCCCTGTAGATGAGACAGTTTATGGGCCATATCCGGAATCTAGCAAACATATTGTGATTAAAAATAATATTCAGTGCAGGCCCTGTTATAGAGAATTTAAGTTATCAGTATGTCCAATTAATAAGGAATGCCTTAATTCTATTACTGTTGACGAGGTATTTGATGCTACTAGGAGATTGCTATGAGAATTCCGTTTTCAGACTTGAATGCGCAGCATAAAGAGATTAAAAGAGAGATTAATAAGGCCATAAAGAGGACAATCCAAAGAGGGGATTTTATTCTTGGGGCAGACGAACAGCTATTTGAGAAGGAGTTTGCTCAATTTACTAATATTAAATTTGCCGTTGGTGTTAGTTCAGGAACCGCGGCATTATTTTTGGCGCTTGTAAGTTTAGGTATAACTAAGGATGATGAGGTGATTGTCCCTGATTTTACCTATATAGCTACAGCCTTAGCTGTATCTTATACAGGAGCAAAGCCGGTATTTGTGGATATCGATAAGGATACCTATAATATCGATGTGAAAAAAATTGAACAGGCAATCACAAAGCATACCAAGGCAATTATCCCGGTGCATCTTTACGGACAGCCGGCAAATTTACCTGAGATTTTAAAGATAGCAAAATTCCATAATTTGAAAGTGATTGAAGATGCGGCTCAGGCGCACGGGGCATTAATTAAGATGCCTTCCGGAAAATGGGAAATTACAGGCAGCATAGGAGATATTGGCGCTTTTAGTTTTTATCCTTCTAAAAATCTTGGCGGATTAGGTGATGGCGGCATGGTTGTGACAAATCAGGATAAAATTTATCGCAAATTACTAATGTTGCGTGATTACGGCCGTATTTCCAAGTATGAACATGCGCTTATCGGATACAATTCAAGGTTAGATACGATTCAGGCGGCAATATTAAGGGAAAAATTAAAGAAATTATCTATTTGGAATAAAATGCGCCAGGAGGCGGCTTTAGCGTATAATGCGTATTTTAAAAATATGCCGGAAGTGATTACGCCTTTCGTTGCGCATGATGTAAAACATGTATATCATGTTTATGCCATAAGAATAAAAGACAGGGATTTAGCTTATCAAAGGTTCAGGGATAAGGGGATAGGGGTAATTATACATTATCCGATACCGCTTCATTTACAGAAGGCATACAAAGATTTAGGTTATAAACCAGGAGATTTCCCGGTTTCAGAAGAAGTTTGCCGGGAAATAATTTCACTTCCGATGTATCCGCATATAAAGAAGCAGGACATTAAATACGTCGCTGATGTAATGAAAAAAATGATCAGGGGTTAAAAAATGGAAAGCAAAATTAAGGTATCAGTAGTAGTTTTAACTAAAAATGAAGAAAAGCGCATTGCTCAATGCCTGGATTCTGTTCGTTGGGCGGATGAGATTATTGTTGTTGACGACCAGAGTACTGATACGACCCTTGAGATTGTCCGCCGGTTTACGAATAAAATCTTTATTAGAAAAATGGATGTTGAAGGAATTCACCGCAATTGGGCATACGCGCAAGCTAAGAACTTATGGGTTTTAAGTTTAGATGCGGATGAAATTATTACTCCTGATTTAAAAGAAGAAATTAAAAATGTCCTTTACGCGAATCCCAAAGAAAACGGCTTTACCATCCCGCGCAGGAACTATATCGGATCTTATTGGGTAAAGTACGGCGGTTGGTATCCTAGCCCGCAATTAAAGCTGTTTCAAAAGGATAAATTCCGCTATGAAGAAGTAGCAGTGCATCCGCGCGCATTTATGCCGGATCCTTGCGGCCATCTAAAGAGCGATTTAATACATTATTCTTACCGCAACTTGGAAGATTTCTTGAATAAGCTGAACCGGCAAACCACCTGGGAAGCGCAAAAGTGGTTTAATCAGAATAAACCCATGCGTTTAGGCAGGTTTCTTTGGCGCACTTATGACAGATTTATGCGCGCATATATTACAAAACAGGGATTTAAAGACGGTTTTATGGGCTTGGCAGCAGCGTTCTTCGCAGGGCTATATCAATTTGTCAGCTATCTGAAATATTGCGAATTAGAGCGTGCTTTTACAAAGGCAGTATTTTTAGATAGAGATGGGGTAATTAATAAATATCCCGGAGATTTTCAGTATGTTACTTCCTGGGATGATTTTCATTTTCTTCCAAATATAGAATCTGCCTTAAAGAGATTGCAGTTAGCAGGTTTCAGGATCTTTATTATCTCTAATCAGGCCGGGGTCTCTAAAGGTGTTTACTCGCAAGATACCCTTAATTTAATTACCAAACAAATGGTTGAGGCGCTTAAAAAGCACGATATAGAAATTTCCGGAATTTATTATTGCGTGCATCGCGAAGCAGATGTCTGTAGCTGTAGAAAGCCTAAGGCCGGATTAATACATAAGGCCCTAGCCGAAGCAAAAGAAAAAGACAAGGTAATAGTAGATATTAAAAAAAGCTTTTTTGTAGGAGATACTATGAGGGACATTGAAACCGGTAAGGCCGTCGGCTTAAAAACCATTTTAGTTTTTTCCGGCAAAGAAAAATTAGAAAATAAAAATAATTGGCTTGTTAATCCTGATTTTACTGCGGCTGATTTGTCTAGTGCAGTAGATATAATATTAAAAAACAAGTGAAAATCATTGTGACATATGCTTCAGCGGGCGCGGGGCACCTAAAGGCAGCAGAGGCAATATACGGTTATTTAAAAGAGCACTATAGCGAAGTTGATGTTAAGCTCGTCGATATTCTAGATAAAGCGGCTTGCTTTTATAAATTAGTCTATTTGCTAGGCTATAATTTTCTTATAAGGCACGCTAAATTTGCCTGGAGTATCTGTTTTTGGTTTACTCAATTTAGGTTATTTAGGATATTTACCAGGCCAATTGTCAGAGCGCTAAACTATTTAAATACAAAACAATTTGCCGGGTTTTTAACCACAGAAAACCCCGATTTTATTATTTCCACTCATTTCTTAAGTTCAGAAATATCAGCGGCTTTAAAAAAATCTAAAAAAATAAATTCAAAATTAATCACAGTAATAACAGATTTTGGTGTACATCCTTTTTGGATCTCTAAAGGCACGGATTATTATGTTGTTGCCTCAACCTTTACGGCAAATTTACTTATAAAAGAAGGAATTAATGCGGAAAAAATAAAAGTTTTCGGTATACCCGTTAATTCGAAATTTACAAAACAATACCAAAGAAACATTTTGTGCCAAAAGTTAAATCTGGATGCAAGGCAATTCACTTTATTAGTTATGACAGGCTCATTTGGGATAGGCCCAATTGAGGCTGCCGTTGAATTATTAAAAGAAAATGTGCAAATTTTGGTAGTTTGCGCGAATAATAAAAAACTTTTTTCGAAGTTGAGCAATAAAAATTATCCGCAAGTGAGTACTTTTGGATTTGTAGACAATATCCATGAATTAATGGCTATAACCGATGTAATTGTTACCAAGCCCGGCGGATTAAGCATCTGTGAATTATTGTCGATGGAATTAGCGCCGATTTTTATCTGTGCTATCCCGGGCCAGGAAACTTTAAATATCAAAGCCTTGCAAGATTTAGGCGTAGGGCTTTGCGCGAACAGCGCCCAAGAGATAAAAAAAATCGTTTTAGATTTTAAGAGCAACCCCGATAAACTAAGGCTTATAAAAGAGAAAATACGCCAAATAAAAAAGCCATTCGCAGCCGAGGAACTTTGTGATGCTATTTGCAAAGGTAGTATTTAGCCTTGCCGTTTTAGGTTCATTTGATTATCTTGTCCCTGCCGAATTATCCAGAAAGATAAAAGTTGGCTCAAGGGTGAAAGTGTATTTTGGCAATAAAAAGATGATAGGGTATTGTGTTGGCCTATCGAGGAAAACAAATATCGCAAAGCTTAAAAGCATAATAGAAGTTATCGATGTTTTTCCTCTTTTAGATACAGAGATGCTTTTGCTTACCAAGAAACTATCCGATTATTATTGTTGCAGCTGGGGCCAGGCAATTGATACGGCGCTGCCTCTTGCTTTAAGAAATGGCAAGGTTCTACAGGGTATATTAGAACCTACAACCAAAGAAGTAAAGGCTCAAACTAAACTTGATAAAGATGTAATCTTAATACAAGAATTAAATAAAGATTACCGTTGGAACTTATATTTAACTCAAATAAGGCTGGCATTAGAAAATCAGAAATCTTCAATAATTCTATTGCCCGATGTTTATTCTGCTTTAAAAGCAAAAGAATCACTTAGCAAAGATTTAGGAATTGACGTTGGTATTTTGTACAGAAAACAGCCTAAAGAATTAATCGAATGGTCTAAGATATTTTCCGGCGCTGCAAGAGTAGTAATAGGAATCCGCTCGGCAATTTTTGCTCCGGTAGAAAATTTAGGCCTGGTAATTATAGAAAGCGAAGAAGATCCCGTTTATAAGCAGGATCAGGTTCCCCATTATCATGTAAGGGATATTGCTTTTATGCGCACAAGAATAGAGAACGCAAAACTCATTCTTGGTTGTGCTACCCCTTCATTAGAGGCTTATTTTCTGGCCAAAAAGTCGTCGATTCAATACAAGAAAGGTACAGCTAATGATTCAGGCCCTGATGTAAAAATTATTGATTTAAAGGATGTTTCTTTTGAGGTTAGAAAAAAAGGCTTATTTTCTTTGAGGTATCTGATGGATTCAATTACTTCAAACCTTGATGCCAGCGGTAAGACGCTTTTATTTCTTAACCGGCGGGGATTTGCTACTCTTGCATCGTGCCTTCATTGTGGAACTTGTTTGAAATGCCCTCGTTGCAGCATTAATCTGGTCTATCACTTTAAAGAGAACATTTTAAGTTGTCATTACTGTAATTTTAAGATGATTCCGCCTAATATTTGTCCTAGCTGTAACTGTGGATACATTAGGTATTCTGGGGTTGGAACCGAAAAAATAGAGAGTGAATTACACCGGATTTTCCCCCAGGCCAGGATAAAAATGGTGGATGGGGTTAATAAAATTGATCCGGAGAGCGCCGACATTTTTATTGCCTCAAAATCAATAATTAAATTAGTGGATTTTAAATTCGATTTGACCGCTGTTTTATCAATTGACAATTCCCTGAATAGAATTGACTTTCGTTCGGGCGAAAAAGCGTTTAACTTATTATTTAGCCTGTTAGCGATAACAAAAAATAGATTTATAATCGCGACAACTTTTCCCAAGCACCATGTATTTGGCGCGTTAAAAAATTCAGCCCCCAATATTTTTTATGACGCGGAGCTTAAAGAAAGAAAAAGCCTTACCTTTCCTCCTTATCGGCATTTGTGTTTAGTTAAATTAAGAGGAAAAAACCAGGAGAAGCTAAAACAGGTAAGCTTAAGTTTATTTGAAAGTTTAAAAAAAGCCAATCATAATAAAGATATAGATATTATTTCGGTTAATCCCGCTTATCCGGAGAAAAAACGAGGGGTATTTTATTGGCAGGTATTGATTAAGGCGGTTAATCCGAATCAGCTTTGTAAATTTTTAAAAATAAACTTAAAAAAATTACACCATTCGGGTATAATAGTAACGGTAGATATGGACCCTATTTAAAATGAATATTATCTTTTTTGGAAGCGGAAATTTTGCGGTTCCCTCGCTAAGGGCGTTGGCTGCTATCCAGCATAACCTGCTTTGTGTTGTCACCCAGCCTGATAAAAAGCAGGGAAGAGGATTGCATCTTGCTTCTACAATAATTAAAGAAACAGCGAAAGAACTCAATCTTAAATTTTACCAACCGCCTGATATAAATAGTGTCGAATCAATTGAATTCTTGAAAAGCCTAAAATCAGATTTATTTGTTGTAATCGCTTATGGCCAGATTTTATCCGGAAAGGTATTAAATGTGCCCAAGCTCTTTGCCCTTAATATTCACGCTTCTTTATTGCCTAAATTTCGCGGTGCAGCCCCGATTAATTGGGCGATTATTAATGGAGAGAGAAATACCGGTGTCACTGTAATGAAGATGACTAGAGAGATGGATGCGGGCCCGATAATTTTACAAAATTCTGTTAATATTAATATTGAGGATAATGCGGCAAGTTTAGGGGAAAAGTTATCTAAAACAGGCGCAGATTTACTTATTAAAACACTTCCAATGATTGAGGGTAATAATTATAATGCTCTGGAGCAGGATAAAAGTGCCGTTACCTTTGCCCAAAAACTTACAAAAAAAGATGGCTTGATAAATTGGCAGAGCAGCGCTGGGGAAATCAATAATTTGATACGCGGCTGTTATGTTTGGCCGGGCGCTTTTACCTATTATAAAGGAAAATTGTTGAAGATCTGTAAAGCAAAAGCATTTTTGTCAATTGAGGAAAAATCATCTAAACCAATACCCGGTGAAATCACCAGGGTCCTAAAAGATAATATTGTTGTCTGCAGCGGGAAAGGGGATTTAATAATTGAAGAATTACAGATCGAAGGCAAAAGAAAAATGTTGGTAAAGGAATTTATTGCCGGCCATAAAATGTGCGCGGGAGAAATATTAGGCTTGCATTTAGATTTAGATATGTTAAAATAAATTTTCTTTAATTTTATCAATAATTTTATTAATATGCCTGAATTAAGAAAAGATCCGATTATAGGAAGATGGGTAATTATCGCGACTGAACGGGCAAGAAAGCCGGATCAGTTCGGTACCTCTGAACAGGAAGGGCCTAAGGAAGGGCCATGCCCTTTTTGTGAAGGTAAAGAGCCTCAGACTCCTCCTGAAATTTATGCTTTAAGGCCTAAAAACACTCCCCCAAATACTCCGGGATGGGAGTTAAGGGTTGTGCCGAGTATTGCTCCTTTTTTAAAAATTGAAGGCGAACTTAACCGCAGAGGAAAAGGTTTATATGACATTATGAGCGGTATAGGCGCGCACGAAATTATTATTGAGGCCACAAAGCATATTGGCAACATGTCTGATCTAAGCAATGAGCAGATTTCTAAGATAATTAACTGTTATATTGACAGGATTATAGACCTAGAGAAAGACAAACGTTTTAAATATGTCATGGTATTTAAGAATCATGGTTGGCCTGCGGGGGCTGGTAAGGTAAAACATACGAAATCTCAATTAATCGCAACCCCGGTTACTCCTAAGCGCGTTAAAGAAGAGTTGACCGGAGCCAGGCTTTATTATGAGTATCATGAGAGGTGTATTTTCTGTGATCTAATCAAGCAAGAGCTCTCATCAAAAGAAAGGCTTATTCTTGATTTAGACGGTTTTATCGCAGTTACGCCATTTGCGGCAAGGTTTCCTTTTGAAATTTGGATTCTACCAAAGAAACATTCCTGTGACTTTGTCAGCCTTGACATGGAATCGCGCTTTAACCTAGCCAAAGTTTTAAAAACCGTTCTTTCAAAACTAAAAATTGGCCTGAATGATCCACCATACAATTTCGTGGTGCATACAGCGCCTTTCCGGCGCCAGAAAATCGGCTACTGGAAGAGTATTGATAATGATTATCATTGGCATATTGAGATTATGCCCAGGCTTACGCGTGTCGCGGGTTTTGAATGGGGTACAGGATTCTATATCTGTCCTTTACCGCCGGAAAGTGCCGCGAAATTCTTAAGAGAGGTTGAAATTTAATATGTCTGATTTAAGGCGTGACCCCATAGTAGGAAGATGGGTTATTGTGGATACTGATCATCCTAATAAGCCAAAGGATTATGAGCATGAACAGCATATTCCAAAAGGGGGAATTTGCCCTTTTTGCTATGGCAATGAGTCCATGACACCTTCGGAGATTGATTCTATGAGAGAATTGCATACCCAGCCCAATACTTCTGGCTGGGAAGTAAGGGTAGTTCCGAATAAATTTCCTGCGCTGCAAATAGAAGGAGAGCTTGATAGAAGAGGTTTGGGCATATATGATCTTTCTAACGGTATCGGCGCGCATGAAGTAATAATAGAAACTCCTTATCACAATAAAGACATACCGGATTTATTGAATGAAGAAATAGAAAAATTTGTAGTGATGTATTGCAGGCGCATGAGTGATTTGGCAAGAGACAGCCGTTTTAAATATATTATGCTTTTTAGAAATTACGGCGCCGCTGCCGGAGCGTCATTAGAGCATCCTCATACTCAGTTGGTTGCGCTTCCAATGGTACCTAAAAATGTTATGGAGGCCATTAAAGGCGCCAAAGATTATTTTGAATATCGTGAACGCTGCATTTTTTGTGATATTATCATGCAGGAAACCCAGGAAAAAGAAAGAATAATTATAGAAAATAAGCACTTTTTATCTTTCTTTCCGTTTGTTTCGCGATTTCCATTTGAAATCTGGATAATACCTAAGAATCATAACGGACATTTTTGCCGTATGCCTCAAGAAGAAATACCTGCTTTTGCTTCAATACTTAAGGATACAATTACTAAAATAAAGAAAGTGTTTCCAAATCTTTCTTATAACTATATTATTCATACTTCACCCGTTAATGGCGATGGTGGTGTTGAAAGTTATCACTGGCATCTGGAATTTATGCCAAAATTAATGCGTGTCGCAGGTTTTGAATGGGGTACAGGATTTTATCTTGTTCCAACTCCGCCGGAACTGGCCGCAGAATATTTGAGAGGCGTATAATTAAAAATAAGTGTACTCTTTCTGGGCAACACCTGGCGCTTATCGGATTTGCGCCAGTGTGCCCTTACTGGGCAACGCCCGAACATATAGGATTGTTCGGCGTGCACCTTTTGTGCAAGGAGGAAGAAAATGGCAGTAAAAATTGGTATTAATGGTTTTGGAAGAATAGGAAGGCTTGTTGCGCGGGCAATATTGGAGCGAAAGATTACTGATCTTGAGCTTGTTGCTGTAAACGATTTGACTGACGCTAAGACAAATGCGTATTTATTAAAATATGATTCTGTGCATGGGCGTTTCCCGGGTGAGGTAAAGGCAGTTTCTGATGATTCAATTTCAGTAAATGGCAAAATTATTAAAGTACTATGTAAAAAAGATCCTATCGAGTTGCCTTGGAGGGATTTGCAAGTTGATATCGTTATTGAGTCAACTGGCCTTTTCACGGTAAAGAAAGATGGCGTAAACAAAAAAGGAAAAGAGGTAAGAGGAGCAGAAAATCATATTACTAAGGGTGGAGCTAAAAAAGTTATTATTTCTGCTCCTGCCGAAGGAGAAGATATCACCGTGGTTATGGGCGTTAATGAAGATAAATACGATCCGAAAAATCACCATGTGCTTTCAAATGCCTCTTGCACTACAAACTGCCTTGCGCCTGTTGCTAAAGTTATTAATGATAAATGGGGCATTGTGAAAGGTTTAATGACCACAATTCATTCATATACTAATGATCAGAGAATTCATGATATGGCGCATTCGGATTTACGCCGTTCCCGCGCTGCCGCGATTTCCATGATCCCTACCTCTACTGGCGCTGCTAAGGCAATTTCACTAGTAATTCCGGAGCTAAAAGGTAAATTGGATGGTTTTGCTATCCGCGTGCCTACGCCAAATGTTTCTGTAGTTGATCTAACTTGCACGCTTACCAAGAAAACAACCGTAGAAGAGCTTAATGCCGCCTTTAAAGAAGCATCCGAAGGTAAAATGATGGATATACTTGGATACACTGAAGATCCGGTGGTTTCGATTGATTTTAATCACTGTGTTTTAAGTTCTATTGTAGATGCCAAGTGCACCAAGGTTATTCAGGATGATTTTATTAAAGTCCTTTCTTGGTATGATAATGAATGGGGATATTCAAACCGCGTTGTAGATTTAGCCGAATACATTGTTAAAAAAGGTTTGTAGTTTTCACTTACCATTTAACTAATGCAGGCCCGCTATACAGTCGATAAAAATAACCGCCTTATAATTAACCTCGACGGAAAGAATGTTTGTGTTTCTGGTTTTTTTGAAATAGATGAATCTAATCGCTTGATTTATTGGTTAAATGAGCCTGTTAAGTGGCGGAAACAATATGGTTTTGGCGAAAAGATTATCTTTACCGGAAATTGGAAATTAAATCAGAATTATGATTTAGAGCTTCGCCTGGAAGATAATTCGGAAGATGCCTTAAGGATTAAAGGAGAAATTATTTCTGCGGAAGCCCAAAGGCTTGTTTTTGAGCTAAAAACTTCTGAAGAAAACGGTTTGACAAAATTTCGCCTGCTGAAATTAAGCGGCACCTGGCAGGCGGATGAATATAATCAGCTTAGCTTTGTTGTAACAAAAAAAGGCCTGCCGGATATTCTTACCTTAGAAGGCTCATGGAAACTAAATAAAAATCAGCAAATTATTTATACTTGGGAAAAGACAGAATTAAAAAGAAAAACAAAAATTATTTCAAGGCTGGAATTTAGCGGCTACTGGCAGATTTTTGAGGCAAATAAACTAACCTATATTATTTCTAGCGCGACAAATTCCCGTTTTGATTTTAGGGTGCAAATGGAATCTCTTAATCTGTATCCTAAAAATGGGGTGATTAAATACCGTTTAGGCATAGGTGTAAAGCAGGCAAAACGTATTGAACCTAAAATTATCAGCCTTTATGGAGTATGGAAATTTAGCCGTAATCTAACTTTAAGCTTTGAGATGGAATATGCCAAGGGCGAAGTACACTCTTTACAATTTGGCGCTGAGGTTAATTTTAGCAAAAGTAATGAAATTATTTTTAATTTGTTAGCTAAGGACAGGCAGAATTTGGGGGTAAGTGTTGTTTTTACGCATAGGTTTCTTAAAACTCTCGACGCCGAAGTGTTTATGCGCTTAAAGAAATTAAAAGATGAAGCAGGAGTGGATGTAGGGGTAAGGATACCGTTTTAACATCGTAGACGCTGTACGTAACTATCGTTATGCAAAGGAGTTACAAACAAATTCCGGGCAAAATTCCGCGGATACAATACTTTGAAGAAACAGCTGAGATGCTGGCGGAAAAATAGTATGTATAATTGTATTGACAAATGCCCATATTTATAGTATACTTCTGTTATGGATAAAGAATCGAGCAGTTTCATTTGGGATTTTGAAAAGGAATCTGCCAATATTCATAAGCGAGGAAAGATTTTTCTGTATTGGAAAGGTTGAAGGTAAGATTCTAACGGTTAGATTTATTTATCGTGGTGGGAAGATTAGAATATTTGGCGCCGGATATTGGAGAAAGGGGGAAAGATACTATGAGAAAAAAGACGTTAGACCCGAATAAACCTATTGGGAAGATGGCTAGAATTATTGATTTTCTACCGCCTCCAGAGGAACTGATTATTCCAGAGGAGACGGTAAAGATTACGCTGTCTCTAAAGAAATCAAGTGTAGAATTTTTTAAACACCAAGCAGGGCGATACCACACAAAATATCAGAAGATGATCCGCGAGCTGGTGGATAAGTATACTACGCAATACGCGTCAACCTAATCCTACTATCTGAAATTTCATGTAGTATCGTAGGGCGCTGTACGTAACTATCGTTATATAAAGTAGTTACAAACAAATTCCGGGCAAACCAAAGGAAGCAAAGGTGACTGTCACGTTTTTTTGTGACTGTCACCTTTGGTGTTAAAAGGAGGCAACATGTATTCATTGGGTTGTAAAAAAGACCCGAAAGACTTACGTGATATTCCGATGAGCTTAGTATTACCTGCGATTCCAATACCCGTAGGTATTGATTATACCGCGAAAATGACACCTGTGCGCGATCAGGGTGACGAAGGGACATGTGTTGCATTTGCTTCGGTCGTCGGTTTAAAAGAATATCAGGATACCTCTGAATTTAAGAAGCTGATTGAATTATCTCCGCGCTTTATTTACAATTTATGCAAAGAAAACGATGGTGCGCCTTCTGAAGAAGGAACTTATCCGCGCGTAGCGATGAAAATGTTAGTAGAATATGGAGTTTGTCCGGAAGCATTCTGGCCATATTTTCCGTATCAAACCGATGAGCCCAAGAAAGGCGCCCAAAAACTCGCAAAAAAGTATCAAATTAAGGCTTATGCCCGGCTTAAAGGGATTACAGAGATGAAAAGGAGCTTGGTTATAAACGGGCCATTTTTGGCAGGGGTTGAGGTCTATAAATCATGGTTTAATCAAGATGCAGAGAAAACCGGCTTAATCCCCATACCTAAGCCTAATGAGGAATTGATGGGAGGACACGCGATTTGCATCGTTGGCTATGATAATGCAAAAAAGCTTTTTAAATTTAAGAATTCCTGGAGTGCAAAATGGGCGGATTGCGGTTATGGATATTTGCCCTATGCATACTTAAAAAAGTATTGTTCAGATGCCTGGAGCGCTACCGATCTTATTGAGAACCCCAAAGCATTAGTTAAAAAACTTGAACAGATAATTGCTAAATTTGCTTAAATACTTAACCGAAACCTGAAAAAAATCCAATATTTTTCTTGACTTTATTATCTTACTTGTTACAATATCTGTTCAATGACTGAACAGCCTAAAAAAGAAGAAACTCTCTTTATTTTCAAAGAGTTAGATGCCAACCCAAATAGTACTCAACGTGATCTTTCCATCCGCCTGAATATCTCTTTAGGCAAAACTAACTATCTTATACGTGAGCTTATCTTAAAGGGTTTTATCAAAGCAAAAAACTTCTCAACCAACCCCGGAAAACTAAAAAAAATACAATATTACCTTACAAAAGAAGGCCTGGAGCATAAGATGCAGCTTACCCAGTATTTTCTTAAAGAAAAGGAAAATGAATATAACCGGCTTAAAGAAGAATGGGATAGGATAGTCGCTGATAGGGTTAAAAAGTCAGCTGTTTCTTTATAAAAAATTAACAAGGGAGCAATAGGAGATGAAGCACCAAATTCGCAAAAGGGCGCTTATTACTGGGATGACTGGCCAGGATGGTTCGTATCTTGCAGAGTTTCTGCTTTCTAAAGACTATGAAGTGCACGGGATTATCAGGCGGGCAAGCACCTTTAATACTGAACGCATAAACCATATCTATGTTGACCCGCATAACCCCGAAGCCCGGTTATTTCTCTATTATGGAGACCTGTCTGATTCCGAACAAATCAGTAATATTATTTATAATATCAAGCCGGATGAAATATATCATTTGGCTGCCCAGAGCCATGTGCGCGTAAGCTTTGATATACCGGAATATACCTCTAATATCACTGCCTTAGGGACTACGCGTATCCTTGAGGCAATCAGAAGAAGCGGCCACCCTATAAAATTTTACCAGGCTAGTTCCAGCGAGATGTTTGGTTCAGCTAAACCGCCGCAAAATGAAAATACCCCTTTTGAGCCGAGAAGCCCATATGCCTGCGCTAAGGTGTATGCCTATTGGATGACTAAGAATTACCGCCAAGGTTATGGTATTTTTGCCTGTAATGGTATCTTATTCAATCACGAAAGCCCGCGCAGGGGCGAGACATTTGTTACACGTAAAATCTCCCGCGCAATCGCAGCAATTTTAGCAAAAAAACAAAAATACTTATATTTGGGTAATTTAAAGGCAAAAAGAGACTGGGGATATGCCCCGGAATACGTCGAAGCGATGTGGAAGATAATGAATCAAGAGCAGGCAGACGATTTTGTAATAGGCACAGGCCAGCCGCATTCTGTAGAGGATTTCGTCAGAGCAGCTTTTGAGTATGCAGGCCTCAAGTGGAAGCCATACGTTAAAATAGACCAACGCTATTTCCGGCCTACCGAAGTAGAGAACCTGTATGCTGATAATATTAAAACTGAAAAGAAAATTGGGTGGCAACCAAAAGTTGGATTTTTAGACTTAGTAAAGATTATGGTCGATGCGGATATGCGCGCTGCGGGAGTGGCCCCTGTAGGCGAAGGCGATAAGATCCTTAATGAGAAATTCCCCCAGAAATGGTGGAAGGGGGATTAACGATGATATACCTTGTATTATAGCCAAAGTTGTTATATTATATCCTTGGATATTAGCCATAGATAGAATACTATGAAAAGAGACATAGAGAGAGATTTGTTTAATTGGAAAGAGCGTAAAGATAGGTTGCCCTTGCTATTGCGAGGGGCGCGGCAAGTAGGCAAGAGTTATATTGTAGAAGAGTTTGGAAAAAAAGCATTCAAAAATTTAGTTGTCGTCAACTTTGAATTCAGGCCTGAACTTAAGCAGTGTTTTACCACGCTTGATCCTATTGAAATTATTAATAAATTACAGTTGCTTATGGGCGAAGCCATAGAGGCAGAGAAGACATTGCTCTTTCTTGACGAGATACAGGAATGCCCCAACGCGATAATGGCTCTGCGGTATTTCAAAGAAAAGTATAATAAGCTTGCCGTTATCGGGGCGGGTTCATTAGTGGAATTTGCTCTTAACAATTCAAATTTTAGAATGCCGGTAGGGAGAGTTCAGTTTATATATCTTGAACCTTTATCATTTGGCGAGTTTTTAACAGCTTCCGGGAATGAGCAGTTGCGTCATTATTTGGGCCAGATAAGATTAAGCAGCGTATTTGATGACGCGGTACACCAGAAGTTGATGGATTTATTGCGGGTATATCTTATTGTGGGAGGTATGCCGGCTGTGGTTAAAGAGTACCTTGAAAGTAGAAATTTTTTAAATTGTCAGCGAATTCAGAATTCCCTGCTTCAAACATATCGGAGTGACTTTGGGAAATACGCTAAATCTTCTGAACACAAATACTTGCAAAAGGTATTAGATGAAGCTCCGCGCCTGGCTGGTAATCGTATTAAGTATTCGAATATCGATGCGGATAGCAAATCAAGGGATATTAAACAGGCGCTTAACCTTTTAAAATTAACCGGTATCATTTATCCGGTATATGCAACTAGCGCTTCAGGGCTTCCTTTGGAAGCGCAAGTTAATGAAATGAAATTCAAATTGAACTTCCTTGATGTAGGCCTAATGCAAAATGCCTGCGGTCTGCAAGCAGAACTTACATTAACGAATGATTTCATTCAGATTAATTCCGGCGCCGTAACAGAACAGTTTATTGGCCAGGAATTAAGGGCTCATTCTGACTGTTATTTACAGCGCGGTCTGTTTTTCTGGGCGCGTGATAAAAAAAAACAGCTCAGCTGAGGTTGATTATGTTATGGCGGTAGAGTCCCTAATACTACCGGTGGAGGTTAAAGCAGGTAAAACAGGCACGCTTAAATCGCTAAAACTATTTATTAAAGAAAAGAAGCCGCCATTTGGTATACGTTTTTCACAGGAGAGACTATCCCTATGCGATAAAGTATTAACGTTACCACTGTACTTGACAGGCCAGATGCGAAGATTGGCTCAGGAAGC
>JAZDFW010000031.1:0-4356 GCA_043807505.1 Candidatus Omnitrophota bacterium
AAATTTTTAATGATGATTTAACTGGTGGTCTTGTTAAAATAGGCTTATTAAGTCAAGGTAATACCCCAAATCTTTTAGTTACCAGAGAGAAGAAACTTCAAAGGCTCATCGATAAAGGTGAAATAAAGGCTTTGAAAAATCATTTTAAAGAACAATTAAAAAAATATGACGATGAGATAAGCTCTGCCAAGCAAAAGGTCGCTTCATGAAATTAAAAGATATTGAATCTGCAATACTTAAAATACTAGATAGTTTTTATATAATCCAACAAGATGAGTTGATTGAAGAGCTGCTTAGCTATGCGCCTGATGAACTTATTCATAAGAAAGTAATGCGAATTCAACGAAACAATAAAAATACCAAGTATAAGACAGACAATTTGAAAACTCTATTAATTGTTGAACTTGAGGATCAAAGTTACCTGAAGATGACTCTTGATTGGGTTGTTTTAGTTAAAGAATCATTGCTCGACCCACAAACTGCTGACATATATCTTTTCCTGATTTTTAGTTCTGATGTAAGTATTGAGGAATGTCTCCGAATCGAATCAACTGAACAATTTTGCCGCAAATATGTTTTGTTGCCAAACGAAGATATCTCTGAATTTGTAAACCGAACCTTTCTTCAAAGACTTATTAATACTACGGATACCATTGAAGGTAAAGATCCATTGGAAAGTGCATTTCTTAAAACTTCCGAAAAACACAATTGGTTAACACCGGAAATGCAAGAAACATGGAAAAAAGCTTTTTCTAATCTTTCAGGGAGTGAACTTGTTGAAGAGCTTCTCAAAGATGAGGAGTTAGCATGAAACACATAGAAAAAATTACTATTAGTAATGCTCGAAGATTCGCTGAGAATGTTGAAATTGATTTTGGTGCTGGAGCTACAATAATTCTTGCTACAAATGGAACAGGAAAAACCACTATTTTTGAAGCCATAGAATTGGCTTTGATTGGCAAAGTCAAGCGACTTGAGAATTCTCCGGATGCCATTATTAGAAAAGAATCTTCTGAAATGAGTGCTAGACTGAATTTTTCTGAAGGGAAATATTGCCAAGTAGACTATGCTAAAGGTAAAGAATGTGTTCCAGAAGGTTGTAGGGAATAATTAAAAGAGGCCTAAAAAGGATAATATAAGGCCAATAATTAGGATTCGTTAAAATTGTTGCTTATCAGGGATTATCAGGGATTATCAGGGATTATCAGGGATTTTTATTTATATATTGTTTACAATCTCACCGTTTTTATAAAATCCTTTTTTTTCAACCTTCATTAAAAATCAGCAATAGATATCAATAAAGGGAATACTTACCACTGGATACCTTAATCAAGGAGGTGTTATCAGTGGCAAGTAAATGCAAGTATTGTCATAGATATTTTGTGCCTGATAGTCGTGTAGGCTCAAGGCAGAAGTCATGCGGCCGGATTGGATGTAAAAAGAAACGCAGGGAAGAGGCGCAAAGAAAGTGGTTAGAAAAGAATCCCGGATATTTTAAGGGACGTTATTGGTATGTAAAGGAATGGAGAAGAGTCAGGGGATCGATGATACAAGACAAGATACCCCCTTCCAAGCCTTTATCCAGGCTTATCTTGCTTATACCGGCTGGTAAAAAAGAGATGATACAAGACAAGATAATCTTTGAGAGGGTTAATACTACAACCTTTGTGGCTAGTGGATATGGATAAGAGACGATACAAGACGAGATAGACTAATCAGCTATACGGGTATAAATTTGATGGCATGGAAATAACCTTTAAAGATATAGCGCCTGGTCTTCGCAGGGCAATAGTTAGTGAAGTAAGCGAGAGAGAAAATACCTATGGTGTATATTTATGTATTTTTTTCACTATTATCGAAGAAGGGGAGTTAAAAAACTACAGGTTTTCCGGATTTGTTAAGCCAGTTCATTTAAGGCAGAGCAGATTTTACAGATGGGTAACAAATATCCTTGGTCAAGAGCCTCCTGAAAAGTTTTCGATAGAGGAGATGATCGGTAAGGAATGCCTGGTTTATCTCTGCAGGCAAAAGGATTATTACACGGTAACAGATGTGTTTAGAGAGCAATATTCCCATAGTTTTTTGTGAAACAAGAATGGGGAAGGAGACAGATATGGATGAAGCTACGAAAGAGAAGATAATCTATCTACGAGAGGTAATGAATTTAAGTTTCCGCCAGATCGGAGAACAGGTTGGCCTTCAGAGAAAAAAGGTTTCCAGGATATACGCAGGGGATTCTGCAAAAAGTAATAAAAAATGTGCCTTAGATAATTACCGTTTTTTAATCGCCGGCTGGTTTCACGAATATCCCCGGCTTAAAGCCTGTCAAGTATATGACTGGCTGCAGGAACGGCAGGTAAAGATAAGTTATCCCCGAGTAGTTCAATATACAAAGGAATTTCGTAAGAAGAAAGAAACGGTTTATCATCATCTTACTTTCCTTCCGGGAGAGGAAGGGCAGGTAGATTGGGCAATTATAATCCATCCAACATTAGGAAAGATTTATTGTTTTGCCCTGATTTTAAGCTATTCCCGATATCTCTTTGCCCATCTATTTCCACGTTCTTCGTTTGAATTTTTTATCCAGGGGCATCTAATGGCTTTTGATGCCTTTAGCGGGTTACCCCATAGCCTGAGATACGATAACCTTAAATCAGTTGTCATAAACAGAAAACCGCAGATAACATATAATCCACGATTTCTGGAGTTTTGCCGGCATTATGGAATTAACATACAATTATGTAACGTAGCCTGCGGTAATGAAAAAGGACGGGTCGAGAGGGCTATCCGAACCCTTCGTGAGACCTTCTTTAACGTTAACGCTAATCATAGTTCTCTGGTAACTATTAATACCGCCCTGCATCAATGGCTGGATAAGAAAAATAATACCCTCCATAGAGTTACCCAAAAGCCGCCAATGGATTTATTCAGAGAGGAAAAACTCAGACCTCTGCCAAATATAGCCTGGAATAATATTAATATCTATCCTCCTGTCAAAACCGGTAAAACAGCTATGCTCACCTTTGATACCAACACCTATTCTGTTCCTGATTACCTCGTTGGAAAATCTCTCGCTATACATGCCTCGCCTTTCAGGGTGGAAATATATGACTCAAACAAAAGGGTTGCCGCTCATCCGAGATCTTTTGATAGATATAAACAGATCGTTAATCCGATACATCGCAGCTATCAAAAGCTTTCTACAGAGGCTAAAAAAGAGCGTATCTATCAGGTTATTAATAATATGCACCCGGAAATGGCCAGATTCTTAAAGGTTAATCAAACCCTGGGGGAAGACCATTATAAAACAGCCTATCATATCTTTAAACTACTTAAAGACCACTCCGTAGCCATTATAATAAGCGCCCTGACTGAATCTCTAAATAGAAAAAGCCCCAGGTTAAAGACCTTCCTCTCTTATTTGAATCTAGCCCCCAAAGAAACACCTGAGACGGTACACCCAAATAACCCTGATATATTAAATATAACTTATAACCCCAGGGATTTAGACTATTATGAATAATCCCAATAATCTCGAACCATTATTAAATCAGTTGAATCTCAAAACACCGGTAACTGAAATCAAAAGCCAAGACTATCAAATTATCCATACCTTCCTTAAGAATGAACTGGAGTTTAAAAAGCAGCACAGGGTAAAAAGATTACTCTGCTTGTCAGGGATTAAACAAATAAAGACCTTTGAACACTTTGATTGGACTTTTAACCTTAAGATGCCTAAAGAGGATATCCTGGATTACAAAAATTCTCCGTGGATTGATAAGGCTTATAATTTAACCCTTATCGGCGATAGCGGCCTGGGTAAAACTCATATCGCCAAAGCCTTATGTTACGAGGCCATAATCCAAGGCCATACCGCCCTGTTCATTACCGCCTTTGATCTCATCTCCAAGGTTAATAAAGCCTTTAATCCATCTGCTAAAATCGACTACTTTGCCAAAATCAGGGTATTGGCTATTGATGAATTAGGATACACCTTTCATGATAAACAGGCCGCTGATATATTATTTCAAATCATCTCCAAAAGATCTGAAATCCTACCTGTTATTGTTACCACTAACCTTGTTCCTAAAAATTGGGGCTCTATCTTTAGCGGTGCCGCTGCCTCCGCTATCCTAGATAGATTAAGCTATAATGGAAGATTTATTACCTTGGAGGGGAAATCATATAGGCTGCTTAAAAAACATAAATCCATACAAATTTAACTAAAATAATCTCCTCATTCTCTATCGCTTATTGCCTTTATTCTACAATAAGACTTAATACCTTTCTGTCTGACTGCGTTACCAGATGTCCTTATATTATTATTTTCGGGCCGATTTTAATTATTCCCTACAC
>JAZDFW010000032.1:0-4909 GCA_043807505.1 Candidatus Omnitrophota bacterium
ATTTTTTTAAGATTTTTTAGAAGATTAAATGGGGTAAGGTTGGTTTTAATTTTTAATGCGGCGTTAAGGAATTTCCTTTGTTTCTTTGGGCCGCCAACAGGCTTAGTTTCAATCATTCTGGATAATTTAATTATCTTTGTCCCTTTCAATGAATTAATTTTCTTAATGGACAATCTTATATTACCTCGCCTATCGCCTAAATTTGAACCAATTCCAAGATAACAGGTAACCATTAAATGATTATATTTTTCTCAAACGTTCAATTGCTTCCTTGATACGCTCTTTAGATTTGGTTAAAGCAACGCGTATATAACCTTCTCCATTTTTACCAAATCCAGTACCGGGAGTCACAATTATGTTTGCCTTCTCTAACAAAAGGGAAGAAAATTTCATTGAGTTGGTATTTTTAGCGATTTTTATCCAGACATAAAAAGTAGCTTTAGGCGCGTTAACTTCCCAACCCAAAGAATTTAAACCTTCAACTAAAACATCCCGCCTCTCTTGGTAAAGCTGGCATATTTCTTTAAGCGCCTGTTGTGGCCCATCTAAAGCAGCAACTCCCGCCAATTGGATTGCTGAAAAAATTCCTGAATCAATATTGGATTTAACTTTTGCCAACGCAGATACAAGTTCTGCATTACCGCATGCCCAGCCCAAGCGCCAACCGGTCATATTATAAGTTTTAGATAATGAATGAAATTCTATTGCCACATCCTTTGCGCCCTCAACCTCAAAAAAACTTGGCGGACGATATCCGTCAAAAGTTAATTCAGAATAAGCTAAGTCCGAGATAACGATTAGTTTATGCTTTTTCGCAAAATTTACTAAATCCTGATAGAATCCTTTTTCCGCTGTAGCTGAAGTAGGATTATTGGGATAATTAATATAAATCAGTTTTGCTTTTTTTAATATGCCGGATGGGATCTTTTTAAGATCCGGCAGAAAACCGTTTATTTCCCGAAGCGGCATAAGATAAGGTTTACCCCCTGCCAGGATAGTGCCGCCCTTATAAGGAGGATAACACGGATCGGGAACCAATGAATAATCCCCTTCATTTAAAAATGCCAGCGGAAAATGAGCAATACCTTCTTTTGAGCCAATTAAAGGCAGGACTTCGCTTTCAGGTTTTATTTCTACATTGAATCTTCTCTTATACCAAGTTGCAATTCGCTGGCGTAATACCGGCATCCCTTGATCAAGCGCGTATGTATGCGTTAACGGATCCTTTGCCGCTTGATACAGCTTTTCGATGATATGCGCCGGCGTCGGCTGATCAGGGTCCCCAATACCCAAATCAATAATATCCCTTCCTTGAGCCCTGGCAATTCTATTTGCCTTATCGATCTCTAAGAATAAATACGGTGGTAAATTTTGCAGCTTCTTTGATAATTTAAACATATGTTTCCCTCTATTTTAACACATCAAGCATTGAATATAATCCTGCGGGTTTAGCTGCCACCCATTTTGCTGCTCTTAAAGCGCCCAAGGCAAATGGATCACGGGAATGCGCCTGATGCTTTATCTCAATGCGTTCGGAATTCCCGCAAAATATTACTGTATGATCACCCACAATATCTCCTAAACGAATCGCATGAATAGGGATTTCTTTTTTAGTTGTGCCAGCCAAAATCTCATTCATTTTTCTCGCTGTGCCGGAAGGGGAATCTTTCTTGGTTTTATGATGCGCCTCAACAATCTCAATATTATAATCCGGCCCTAATCTTTTAGCTACTTCCGGTAATGTTGCAAACAAAACATTTACTCCTACTGACATATTAGGAGAAAATACAACCGGAACAATAGAAGCAACCTCTTCTACTTTCTTAAGCTGTGATTCATTCAAACCGGTTGTTCCTAATACAAGTGCTTTTTTATAGCGCGCCACGTAATCGAGGTTTGTTTCAACGGCTTCCGGTATTGTAAAATCAATCAGTACGTCAATGAGAAACATTCCGTCGGAATTGGAAGAGACTTTTAATTTCCCCAATTCTTTTCCGATTAAAGGAGTCCCTTTTTTTTCAAGCGCGAGGTTTACTTCAAAATCTTTATCGGCACAAGCTAATTCAAAGATACGCCTGCCCATTTTACCGCAAGCACCAGCAATTCCTAGTTTAATCATTTATCCTCCCATGAATAGCGCTTTGTCAAACACAAATGTTACTGTTATTCAATAGCGTGGGTGGCTTGTCTTGTTCTCGCAGCAACGCTTGATTTTCCCCTGCGAGGAAAATCTGCGCTCGGGAGTCGGCTTTCGCTCCCCCGACGTATCATCGGGGTCCATGCCCGCTCAAGCCTCCTACGTGCTGCTTGAATCAAGCCAAGCCCCCCGTGATAAATCACGGGGTTTCTTTATGTTATAACAATCCGTAATCCTTTAATGCTTTTTTGAGTTTCTCTAAATTTTCCGGCTGCATCGTACACATCGGAAGCCTTAAACCTGGCTCACACATTCCTAATAGCCCTAACGCAGTTTTTACCGGAATAGGATTTGTCTCAATAAACATTGCTTTTATTAAAGGCAATAACTTATAATGGATTTCTTGAGCTTTTTTAATGTTTCCTTCTGCGAATTCCTTGACTAAATTCGCAACATCTTTAGGAGTAATATTTGCCACGACTGAAATAATACCCTTGCCGCCGATAGCCAATATAGGCAGAGTAAGAGCGTCATCACCGGAAAGTAAAATAAAATTTTTCGGGCAAAGTTGTTTAACATGCGACATCTGCTCCAAATTTCCCGATGCTTCTTTTACAGCAACGATATTTTTACAATCAACGGCTAGCCTCGCGATAGTTTCCGGTTCAATATTGACGCCGGTACGGGAAATAATATTATAGAGTATAATCGGTATGTCCACAGATTTTGCTATTGCTTTAAAATGTTCATAAAGCCCTTTTTGCGTAGGCCGATTATAATAAGGTGAAACCTGCAAAGACGCGTCTGCGCCGGCTATTGCCGCCTGTTTTGTCAACATGATTGCCTCTTCGGTAGAGTTTGACCCTGTACCGGCAATCACCGGAATTCTCCTATTTACCTGCTTTATCGTAATTTCTATTACCCGCTCGTGTTCGGCAAAAGTTAATGTTGCCGACTCTCCGGTTGTGCCGCAAGGGACAATTCCAGAGGTACCATTTTTAATCTGAAATTCTATCAGTTCTTTTAATTTTTTTTCATCAATCGTTAATTTTCCGCCTTTATCGCAAAACGGTGTAACGATAGCTACTATTGAGCCCCTAAACATGGTACTCTCCTTTGTAAACAATTCTCGCTTTTCCCTCTAACCAAACATTACAAAAATGATTGTTTATGCGATCAAAATATACTTTTAATACTTCACCGCTTCTGGTATGTACATTGACACTTTTTTTAGTTGTAAGCCCTAAGGAGTAAACCGTAAGTAAGGCTGAGGCAGCTGAGCCAGTGCCGCAAGCCAAAGTTTCATCTTCAACACCTCTCTCATAAGTCCTCGTCAATATCGAATTATTATTTAATATTTCAACAAAATTTACGTTTGTGCCTTTGGGTGAAAAATTCTTATGATATCGTATTTGCCTGCCTAAACTAACCACATTTATCTTACCTAAACCATTAACAAATATCACCGTATGTGGAACACCGGTATTAATAAAATTTACCTTTAATAGACGGTTGTTGATTTCTAGCGGTATATTTAATTTTATACTTGCCGGATCAGTTAACTTAATTTTTACATTATTTTTATTTACTTTGCTTTCAATTAGTCCAGCCTTGGTTTCAATTTTTTTATAACGGCTGCCAACATATAGAGCGGTACAACGGGCCCCATTTCCACACATTTCTGCCTCTGAACCATCCGCGTTGAATATACGCATTCTAACAACAGCTTTTTTTGTCTTTTCTAATAAAAGTAAGCCGTCAGCTCCAACTCCAAATTTTCTATCGCACATTTTCCGGGCTAATTGCTTTAACCCGCCAACCCGCCAAACCGCCAAACCCGCCGACTCACAAACGACAAAGTCGTTGCCTGAGGCGACCATTTTAGTAAAATTAATCTTTTTCATCATAGCCTTAAAAGAAACGAAGGAATCTCTTCATTACGAATTAAATCATCCCGTGCTTCACGTTTTCTGATTACAAATACCCGATCTTTTATTACAAGTACTTCTTGGGCCCTAGTTCTTGAATTATAATTACTTGACATACTAAAGCCATATGCCCCCGCACTCATTACTGCCAGATATTGGCCTTCTTTAATTTTGGGCAGTTTCCTCTCCTTGGCAAAAAAGTCTCCGCTTTCACAGATAGGGCCAACTACATCTGCTTTCTCAAATTTATCAATATTATTTAAAGACAGAATATTGTGATAGGCGCCATACAATGCAGGCCTGATTAAATCATTCATCCCGCCGTCAACAATGATGAATTTCTTTTTTGCCGTATGTTTAATATATAAAACTTTTACTACTAAAATTCCGGCATTGCCTGCGATAAACCTGCCTGGCTCTAAAATTATTTTCAAGCCGGTTTTTTCCAACATCGGCATGATTTTTTTGGCATATTTTTGCGCAGTCTGAGGAGACTCACGATTATAGATAATCCCCAAACCTCCTCCGATATTCAAATATTCAAGCGGTATCCCAATCCTTTTCAAATGTTCAATAAATTCCGTAATCTTTTTTATGGCTGCGACAAAAGGGGCGCTTTCGGTTATCTGCGAACCGATATGGATATGCAGCCCGCAAATTTTTACATTTGTAAAATTCTTCCGTAGCAACAAAATTTTATAGGCATTATCAAGGTCTATGCCAAATTTATTGGTAATTTTACCGGTAGTAATAAATTTATGGGTTTTTGCTTCCACGTCGGGATTAATACGAATGGCAATCCTGGTTAACTTATTCATTTTCTTGGCGATCCGATTAATATTTG
>JAZDFW010000033.1:0-40459 GCA_043807505.1 Candidatus Omnitrophota bacterium
TTTTATTTAGCGCCTGCCAATTTAGATCTCACCGGAGCAGAGGTAGAATTAGTAAGCGTTCTTGGTAGAGAGAATAGGTTAAAAAAAGCATTATTGAAAGAAAAGGAAAATTTTGATTTTATCTTTATTGACTCTCCGCCATCATTAGGTTTATTAACTATCAATGCTTTATGTGCTGCGGATTCAGTATTGGTGCCAGTGCAATGCGAATATTACGCATTAGAAGGAGTAACGCAACTCGTTAATACCATTAATCTTATAAAAAATAATTTGAATCCGGAACTTGTCATCGAAGGTGTTTTGCTTACTATGGCTGACTTTAGAACAAATCTTACAAAAGAAGTTATACAGGAAGTAAGAAATCATTTTAAAAATAAGGTTTATCGCACAATAATTCCGCGCAGTATCCGTTTAACAGAGGCTCCGAGTTTTGGTAAGCCGGTTGCTTTGTATGATAAAGATTCTCTGGGCGCAAAAAAATATGAGGAGTTAGCAAAAGAGATATTGTGTTTGGACATTTCTTTGTCCAGTCTGGACAATTCCGTGAGTGAAAAAATTGCAGGTCAAACTGAATCAGGAGAATAATAATGGAAAGAAAAGCTTTAGGTAGAGGACTTGGCGCATTAATTCCGTTAAAAGAAACAGGACCAGAGGAAGGAATTATTCATTTAAATCTAAATCAGATTAAACCAAACCCATTTCAGCCAAGGGAAGATTTCGATACCCAAAGTTTAGAAGAATTGACGCAGTCAATTAAAGAAAAAGGTGTAATTCAACCTATTCTTGTTAGGCGAAGAGGAGAATCCTTTGAATTAATCGCCGGAGAAAGAAGATTACGCGCAGCTTCTGCGTTGAACATCAAAGAAATTCCCGCCATAGTCAAAGATGTCAATGATCAGGATTCTTTGGAACTAGCCTTAATTGAAAATATTCAGAGACAAGAACTCAATCCGATTGAAGAAGCCAGGGCCTTTAAATACTTGATAGAAAAATTTAATTTAACTCAAGATAGGATTAGTGTAGTTTTGGGCAAGGCGCGAGTAAGCGTTGCTAACACATTGCGGCTATTGAAGTTACCGCAAGAGATTCAAGAAGAAATACGAAAAAATCGTATCTCTTTTGGCCACGGAAGAGCCTTAATTGAAATTGAAGATGCGAATTTGCAGCGTAAATTAACCCACGAGGTGATTGCTCATGGTTTGTCTGTGAGAGAGTTAGAGAGCCTGATTAAAGCTCAACGCCCCAGAATACCTAAACAAAAAATACGGCAAGAGAATCGCCAACCTTGGCTGTTAGTCATTGAAGAGCAATTACAGCAGATTTTGGCGACGAAGGTTAGGATTAGCAAGAGGAGCAAAAGAGGGCATATCTTGATCGAATTTTATTCTCAGGCAGATTTGGAAAGAATTATTAGTAAAATCAGAGGAGTCTAAATTGCCAGTGATTGAAGCAGTATTAATTCTTATTAAGCCGGATGGCCTTAAAAAGTCATTAACCGGAAATATTCTAACGAGGCTTTCTGAGACAAAGTTAGAAATTGTTGCCTCAAAGATGGTGCGTGTTTCTAAAGAATTGGCCGAGGTGCATTATATTCATTTAAAAGATAAGCCTTTTTTTGATGAACTGACAAAGTATCTCCGCGGGGAACTGCATGACCGTAAAAAAGTTATGGCGCTAGTTTATTATGGCATTGATGCGATTAATAAATGCAGGGAGATGGCAGGCGCCACTAATCCCGAAGAAGCAGAGTCAACCTCTATCCGCGGCTCTTACGGCAGGATTACCACCGCAGGAGTTTATGAAAACGTTATCCATGTTTCATCCAATCAAGATGAGGCTCAGCGGGAAATAAAACTTTGGTTTACGCCGGATGAAATTATCGTAGATTTATATCCGACAAAAGTAGTTGAAGAAAAAAAACAATATAAGGCGTGGGCTTGTAAATAAAGGAAAATACAAATGATAAACAGTATGACTGGTTTTGGGGGCAGAACAATTAAGGCAGGTTCCATAGGAAAGATTTCCGTCGAGTTGAGAAGCACAAATCACAAGTTTCTTGAGATACTCTTACATGTTCCGGATGGTTTTTTGTCCTTGGAAGACAAAATAAAAAAGGAAATCGAGTCAAAGATTAAAAGGGGCAGGGTTGTCTGCGTGATTAATATTGCCGCAGCAGAATCTAACGATGTTTTTGTAAACAAAGAGCTGATAAAAAAATATGTTGCCGCCTTAAAAAATTTACAACAACAGTTTTCTCTTGGTAGCAACTTGTCCGTCGACACCTTAATCAAATTACCCGGGATTATTTCTTTAGAAGGGAATGAAATTGATAAGGTGAAGATTTGGCCGCGGATGAAAAATTTAGTAAACGCCGCTTTGAGTGATTTGGCCCAGATGCGCCAGAAAGAAGGTTTAGCATTACGCGGCATTTTAAAAAGCCGCGGGCAAAAATTACACTTGGAACTTAAAAATATCAAAGTAAGGTTTAAAAAGGCAATTCAAAATAAAATTGTAAAGTTCAAAACTGACGAAGAGCGGTCAAGTTTTCTTAAAAACGCGGATATCGCCGAGGAAATAGATCGGCTGGAGTACCATATAAAAAATTTCATCCATAAGCTCTCTAAGAGCGGCCCTGTGGGCAAAGAGTTGGATTTTATTGCTCAGGAGATGCAGCGGGAAGCTAATACCATGGGAGCTAAGTCATTTGATACGCTGGTTTCTGCCAGGGTTGTGCAGATGAAGAGTCAGATAGAGAAAATCAGAGAACAGGTGCAGAATATAGAGTGAGAGAAAAAAAAGCGAAAATATTTGTAATCTCCGGGCCTTCGGGATCGGGTAAAACCACTTTGCTTCAACATGTTCTCAAGGACGCTGCCTTAAGAAAAAAACTCGCGCGTTCGATTTCTTTTACTACAAGACATAAGAGATCCGGAGAGAGGAACGGGAAAGACTATTTTTTTATCGGCGAAAAACAGTTTAAAGCACTGCAAAAAGCAAAAAAAATTCTTGAATGGACGAAGTATTTGGGGTATTATTACGCCACGCCCAAAGAGCTTATCGATAAACAACTTAAAGCAGGTAAACACGTTGCATTGTGTTTGGATGTAAAAGGAGCTTCTTTGGTAAAGAGGCTTTATCCCGGGAATGCCGTGACAATTTTTGTCTTGCCGCCGTCTTTAGAGGTTTTGCATCAGAGGATCAGGAATCGATGCAATAAAACAAAAACCAAAGAAATTAAACAGCGTGTTGTGCTTGCAAAAAAAGAGCTCTCTGCAGCCTCAAATTACGACCATTGTTTACTTAACCAGGATTTAGTAACAGTGACTAAAGAACTTAAGGCCATCATTAATAATGAGCTTGAAACTAACGGAAAGGGAAGATAATTATGGCGTATGTTGTACTAGAAAGACTTTTGGATAAGACCGGATATTCAATTTACAAGCTGGTGATTTTAGCCTCAAAAAGAGCGCTTGAGATTGCTGAGGGCCAGCCAAAGCTGGTAGATGTTAGTTCTTCTATGAAGCCTTCCACGATTGCCCTGCATGAGATAGCCGAAGGCCTGGTTAAATTTAAAATTATAAAAGCTTCATAATAAATGGCTAAAGAAAAAAATATTATCTTGGGCGTCACTGCAAGCATTGCAATATATAAAGCTTGCGACCTAATCCGCCGGCTTAAAGAGCAAAATTATAACCTGACGGTAGTAATGACCAGGGAAGCCGAAGAGTTGATTCGGCCGATAGTGTTTCAGAGCTTAACCGGCAATAAGGCCTATCGGGGTTTGTTTGAAGAAACAGATACCCGGGAAATAGAGCATATATCGTTAGCACAAAAGGCGGATTTAGTTTTAATTGCTCCAGCTACAGCTAATATTATCGCTAAATTGGCCAGTGGTATTTGTGACGATCTCTTGACTTGCGTGGTTTGCGCAACGGGCGCGCCTATTTTAGTTGCCCCTGCAATGAATACAAATATGTATTCTAACAGGATTGTCCAAGGCAATATTAAGAAGTTAAAAACCGTTGGTTATAAATTTGTTGGCCCGGCTACAGGAAAACTTGCTTGCGGCAAGAGTGGAATAGGATGCTTGGCTAGCGTCGAGGAAATTGTTAAGGAAGTAAAAAAAATTCTTTGAAATACGGCGCGGTAGCCAAGAGGCAAGGCGACTGTCTGCAAAACAGTTATTCAGCGGTTCGATTCCGCTCCGCGCCTTAGAATTTCCCGAGAGGTAAAAATTAAGAATGAGGCAAACCAGGCAGAATAATAAAGGATTATTGGATAAGGGAAGATTTAAATTGTTGGCACAAGAGAAAAAACAATGGCTGCAAAATCTATCTATGAAAAGGGCGATTTCCCTCGAAGAAAGCCTTCTTGCATCGTCTCTTGTTTGGGAATGGCACAAAAAATTTTCTTTAGATCATCCTGTTTGCCTGAAAGATATCTTAAGGAAGAAAAAATGAAAATTTCATTGGAATATATTTACAAAAAAATAATAGGCTTTTTAAAACAAAATAAATATGAATATATTATTATTGGCGGCATAGCCGCGGGGGTTTTGGGCGAACCAAGATTTACCGCGGATGTAGATATAGACATATTGTTGAATAAGGGCCAAATCGGAGAATTTTTAAATAAAGCAAAAAAAGCAGGGTTTAAATTTGATGTCAAGATATGCAAAAACCGCATAAAAGGGAGCGGGACATTCCAAATAAATTGCGGCGATTTCCATATTGATTTTATCATTGCTTCTACCGCGTTTGAGAAAGAAGCATTTCAGAGAAAACAAGAGTTGAACCTATACGGCATAAAAGCGTTTTTCCCTACCCCAGAAGATTTGATTCTTTTGAAGGTTGTCCCGGGCAGATTCCAGGACCTGTCAGACATAGAAAAAATAATTACGAGGCAGAAAGAAAAGTTGGACGTTAAATATCTGGAAAATTGGGCAGGACAATTATCCGATGAAGCCCAAGACGCGCGCATCATTAATGAATTACGGAAATTTTTAAGGCAGAGAAGCAAAAAATAATACGGGCAGGTGTTGGAATGGCAGACAATGGAGACTTAAAATCTCCCGTTCGTAAGAGCGTGAGGGTTCAACTCCCTCCCTGCCCATTAAAATGGGCTCATAGCTCAGCTGGTTAGAGTGTCTCCTTGACATGGAGAAGGTCGGTGGTTCGAGTCCACTTGAGCCCACCAGTAAAATATGGATATAAATACTTTAAGGCATTCCTGTTCACATATCATGGCAAAGGCAGTAATAGAGCTTTGGCCGGAAACCAAGCTTGGCATCGGCCCTTCTATTGAAGACGGATTCTACTATGACTTCGATAAAAAAGAGCCTTTTACAGACGAGGATTTGGTAAATATCGAGAAAAAAATGCGCGAAATAATCGCGCAAAATATACCATTTATTAAAGAAGAATTGCATAGACAGGAAGCGGTTGAGCTATTCAAAAAATTGCGCCAAGACTATAAGGTTGAGCTTATTCAGGCAATACCCGATAAGACAGTTTCAGTTTATAGGACAGGAGATAACTTTGTTGATTTATGCCGCGGCCCGCACATCGAAGAAACCAGCCAAATCAAGGCATTCAAATTGTTATCGGTTGCCGGCGCTTATTGGCACGGGATAGAAACAAACCCGATGTTACAGAGAATCTACGGCAGTAGTTTCCAAACCCAAAAAGAGCTGGACGAATATTTAAATAACCTTGAGGAAGCAAAAAAACGCGATCATCGTAAATTAGGCCCGCAGTTAGGCTATTTTGATATTTACCATGAAGAAGCAGGGGCGGGATTAGTATTTTATCATCCCAAGGGCGCAATTTTGCGCACGCTCATTGAAAATTACGAGAAAATGGAGCACCTAAAGCGCGGTTATCAAATGGTAATTACGCCGCATATTATGCAGAAGGGTTTGTGGCAGGTATCCGGGCACTATGATTATTATAAAGAGAATATGTTTACTTTAGAAATAGACAATAAAGAATTTGTTTTAAAACCAATGAATTGCCCGGGGCATATCCTGATTTATAAAGCAAAAACCAGAAGCTATAAAGATTTGCCTTTAAGGCTGTTTGAGCTGGGCACAGTGTATCGTCATGAAAAGACAGGGGTTTTACACGGGCTTTTGCGCGTGCGCGGCTTTACTCAGGATGACGCGCATATTTTTTGCCTGCAGCAGCAGCTTAAAGAAGAAATAAAGGCAATTATTGATTTTGTTTTTGACACGATGAAGATTTTCGGCTTTAATGACGTAGGTATTGAATTAAGTACGCGCCCTGAAAAGTATATCGGTTCAGTTGAGGATTGGGAAAAGGCCACCTCGAGTTTAGAAGATGCTTTAAAGGAAAGAGGGCTTGCCTATGATATTAACGCAGGCGACGGCGCATTTTATGGCCCAAAGATTGATATTAAATTAAAAGATGCCTTAAAAAGAAAATGGCAATGTGCTACAATTCAGTGTGATTTTGCCCTGCCGAAAAGATTCAACCTTGAATATGTAGATAGCGACGGCAAACTAAAACAACCGATTATGCTGCACCGGGTAATTTTAGGAAGCCTAGAAAGATTTATGGGCGCTTTGTTAGAGCACTATGCAGGAGCTTTGCCCTTGTGGCTTTCACCAAATCAGGTTACAATAATACCGATAAGCGCGGGTTTAGAAGAATACGCTGTTTTGATAAAGCAAAAATTAGAAGATAAGGATATTAGAGTGTCTTTGGATTCCAGCAGCGAAACACTAAATAAACGTATCCGTCAGGCAGAGGTAGAAAAAACTCCGTATATTTTGGTAGTTGGAGAGCGCGAGGCAAAACAAAATGCGGTTGCGGTAAGAAAAAGAAGTAAAGGCGATATCGGGGCGATGCCTTGGGAAGATTTTATTAAACTTATCAAAAAAGAGATAGAGGACAAACTCTAAAAGTTATCACGAAAGGGAGGTGGTTACAATAAACAAGTTTATCCGTATTAACGAAAAAATTCGTGTTGCAGAAGTACGTCTTATTGGGCCGGAAGGGAATCAATTGGGTGTTATGGCGATAAATAGGGCACAAGAGGTAGCGAATCAATACGACTTAGACTTAGTCGAGGTTGCCGCGGGCGCTGTTCCTCCGGTTTGCCGGATCATCGATTTTAGCAAATTCAAATATGACCAGGAGAAGAAAGAGCGTGAGGCAAAAAAACACCAGAAGCTTACGCACTTAAAAGAAATCCGGATTAAGCCTAACATTGACGACCATGACTATCAAACAAAATTGAAACAAGTGGTTACTTTTTTAAAGAAAAAAGATAAAGTAAAAATTAATCTTTTCTTCAGGGGCCGTCAAATGGAACATATGGACTTGGGAAGAAAAATTTTGGATAAATTTATTGCTGATACGCGAAATGACGGGCAGATCGAGAAGAACCCTTCTTTAGAGGGAAGGGTTATCTCGCTTGTAGTAGGGCCCAAATAAAATGATAAGGAAGGTGGTATTATGCCAAAATTAAAAACTAGAAAGGGAGTAGCAAAAAGATTCAAGTTAACCAAGAAAGGTAAGATTAAATTTTTCCCCGGGGGAAAAAGCCATCTGAACTCTTCAAAGTTAACCAAGAAGAAACGGCACTTAAGAAAAATGCAGGGCCTCAAAGGCGGCAAAGAAATAAAATATATTAAAAGATTGCTTCCGTATGGATAATAATTTACAAGATTAAAGGAGAAAGATGGCTAAAGTAAAACACAGTGTGGCAACAAGAAAAAGAAAGAAAAGAACGCTTAAAGAAGCAAAGGGCTATTGGGGAGACCGTAGTAAACAATTTCAACAGGCCAGGCGCGCCCTAATGCATGCCGAGGTGTACGCGTATCGCGATAGGCGCGTCAAAAAAAGAGATTTTAGGGCTCTTTGGGTAACGCGTATTAACGCCGCCTGCCGTGAAATTGGGACTACCTATAGCAAATTGATTAACGGGTTAAAGAAGGCTAAGGTAAATTTGGATAGAAAAGTCTTGGCAGATTTAGCAGTTAATGATACAAAGGCGTTTAAGAAATTGGTAGAGTTAATTCAGGGTAAATAAAGGCCGCCCCTTAATAGCGAGGTGTAAGAATGCATGTCATAATCGTCGGTTGCGGCAGAGTTGGGTCTGAGTTGGCGAAACTTTTGTCTAACGAAGGGCATGATGTGGTGATTATTGATAAGGCTCAAGCTGCTTTTGATCGCTTAAGCGGCGCCTTTAATGGCATCACTTTAGTCGGCAATGGTTTTGACATAGCCTTGTTAAGACAAGCGGGTATTGAAAAGGCAGATGCCTTTTGCGCTGTTACTAACGGCGATAATACCAATTTGATTTCCGCGCAAGTTGCCAAAAGGATATTTAAAGTGTCCAAGGTAATTGCCCGTGTTTATGATCCTCAGCGTGCGCATATATATGCTGCCTTGGGGTTAGATATTATTAGCGGAACGATTCTTTTTGCCGCTATGCTTCGCGATAAAATTATCGAAAGCCGCTTTTCCAGCTATCTGATTGAAAGTAAAGACCTCGGTGTCCTTGAAATCGAAGTCAAAAATACCTTAATCGGAAAAACTATTCAGGATGTAAATGTAGCTCAGGAATTTCTCGTGGTCGCGATAAGGAGGCTTGACGGGGTAATTATTCCCGAACCCCAGACAGTTTTAAAGTCAATGGATGTTTTAATGGGGATAGTCAAAGTGGCAAGCCTTAAGAAAATAAAAGAGAAATTTAGTTTATAAATTCGAGGTGGACCGATGTATATTATTATTGTCGGCGCAGGCAAGGTGGGGTATTTTTTAGCAAAGAGGCTTATTGCAGATAAAAACACTATCAGTATTATCGATAAGGATAAAGCAATTTGTGAAGAGATAGCCAAGCAACTGGAAGTTTTAGTAATTAACGGTGATGCTTGTGACCCGCATATTTTAGAAGAGGCGGGGGTATCCCGAGCTGATGTGTTGGCTGCAGTAACTGGAGAAGATGAGGATAATCTAATTATCTGTCAGCTAGCCAAAGAAAAATTTAATGTCGGCCGCACTGTCGCCAGGGTCAATAATCCTGATAACGAGCATACCTTTTTTGAATTAGGCGTCGATGTGCCGATTGACTCCACAAAGATTATTGCCAAGATTATTGAAGAAGAAGTTTCCTTCTCTGATTTTGTTAATTTAATGAGTTTTAAACGCGGCAAGCTTTCGATTGTCCGCGTTGACCTTCCCGAAGACTCTCCCATCATAAATAAACAGGTGCGCCAGATAGAACTGCCTAAAGATTCAGTATTGGTTTCGATTGTAAGGGGAGAGGAAGTTATTGTGCCTAAGGGCGACACTATCCTTTGCGCCGGTGATGATCTTATTGCCCTTACTTTAGTAGGTAACGAACCCCAGTTATTAAATCTCTTAGTAGGTAAGCTATGAGGCTAAAATCACTGACTAATGCTGTTTTAGGAATTGGTACCGAAGTAATCTATGCCTTTGTGATAATGCTGGCAGCGCTTTTAATCTGCTTAATAGTTTATTTAAGATGATCCTGCGGCCAAACTTAGAAGATATTAAGAACATCGGCTACTATTTAGGCAAGATCATTATTGGCTTAGGCCTTACGATGCTGGTGCCTGTAATTATCGGGCTTGCCTTTGGAGAAATTAATCCTGTCCTGGATTTTCTCATCGCTACCGAAATAACCCTGACCTTTGGTTTGATTTTAACCAAATTATGCCGTACGGAAAAAGACTTAAGCTGGATGCAGGGGATGATTGTTGTTTCTCTATCGTGGCTGGTGGCAACTGTATTGGGGGCGATACCTTTATTTTTAAGCGGGCACTGGAAATCATTTCTCGACGCCTGCTTTGATGCGATGTCCGGTTTTGCGACTACGGGGTTAGTGTTGGTGCAGAACCTCGACCATCTTTCATATACGCATAATTTCTGGCGCCACTTGATTATGTTTATCGGCGGACAGGGTATTGTTATCGTTGCCATTTCGTTTTTCGTAAAAGGGGCGACGGGCGCATTTAAAATGTATGTGGGCGAGGCCCGCGATGAAAAGATATTGCCCAATGTGATTCATACCAGCAGATTCATCTGGCTAGTCAGCATAGTTTATTTAATTTTAGGGACGCTTGCCTTAGGCCTAACCGGAATCTTAAATGGCATGAAACCGGTAAATTCTTTTTTCCACGGCGCCTGTATCTTTATGGCTGCATTTGACACCGGCGGTTTTTCTCCCCAGTCTCAGAATATCCTATATTACCATAGCCTTCCATATGAAGTGATCACGGTTGTGATTATGATATTAGGTGCGATAAATTTTAAACTACATTATCATCTTTGGATTGGGAATCGCAAAGAAATTTGGAAAAACATAGAAACCACAGGCCTTTTTATTACGATTACCATCACTTTTTTTATTACTGCAGTGGGTTTAGCTCAAGCAGGAATTTATCCGAAGGCAATAGTGTTGTTTCGTAAGGGCTTTTATCAACTTATCTCCGGCCACACCGGTACAGGGTTCCAGACAATTTATCCGATACAATTTGCTAACGAATGGAATCATCTTGCCTTAGTCGGCGTTATCATTGCCATGGCTTTAGGTGGCGCAGTTTGCTCTACTACCGGCGCAATCAAGATGCTGCGTATCGGTATAATTTTTAAAGCGCTCTTGGAAGATATTAAACGGATTATCCTGCCTGAAAAGGCAATTATTGTGCAGAAATTTCATCATATTAAAGAGATATTTCTGGTGGATAAACAAGTCAGGGCAGCGTTTTTAATTACTTTAGCATATTTAGTTTTATATGGCATCGGCGCGATTATAGGGATGTTTTACGGCTACCCATTTCTAAATTCCTTATTTGAATCTACTTCAGCCGCGGCCAATGTGGGTTTGTCTTGCGGGATCACAGGAGTAGGAATGCCGTCAGGTTTAAAAATTACCTATATATTACAAATGTGGGCAGGCAGGTTAGAATTTATGTCGATTTTTACCTTGCTCGGGTTTTTTGTCGCTTTTTTAAGAGGGAAATAATGAATAAGCTCAAAACTAAATTTTACATTTTAAGTTTTGTTTTTACGCTTTGTGTTTTTAGTTTTGCGCAAATTTGTTCTGCCCAATCTATTTCTAGTACGGAACTGATTAATAATGCTAAGTCTTACAACGGGAAAATCGTCGTTTTTGCAGGTGAGGTGATTGGTGATGTTATGCAACGGGGTGAATTTGCCTGGATTAATATAAAAGATGGAAATGATGCTATTGGTATCTGGGTAGATAAGGATTTAACTAAGGATATTCTGCTCACAGGTAGTTATAAAACCAAAGGAGACTTAGTGGAAGTTGTTGGGATTTTTTCCCGCGCCTGTTTAGAGCACGGCGGAGATTTGGATATCCATGCCCATACCTTGCGTAAAATAAATAGCGGCAGGGTGATTATAGAGCGGCTAAGTTTGGATAGAAGAAATTTAAGTTTAATATTTTTAGGAGTGTTATGTCTGGTATTGATATTGAGGCAATTAAGTCGGAAATAGAAAAAGCAGCCGCAAGCGCCGAGTTAGTTGAGCTGCGCATAAAATACCTGGGCAGAAAAGGTATCATTGCCCAATTGATGAGTTCTATTCCCACATTGCCAAAGGAAGAACGCTCTGGTTTCGGCCAAAGAGCCAATGTTTTAAAAAATCAAATTACTGCATTAATCCAAGTGAAGCAAAAATTGCTTGCCGCAAGCCTTTCTTGCGTTGATACAGGTGTTTTTGATCTGGGTATGCCTGGAATCGCCCAAGAGCTAGGACGGTTACATCCGATAACTCAGGTCATTGACGAGATCTGTTCTATCTTTGGGCAGATGGGATTTCAAGTTGTCGAAGGCCCGGAGGTAGAAAGCGAATTCAATAACTTTACCGCTTTAAATATTCCTCTAGAGCATCCCTCCCGCGATGCCTTTGATACATTTTATCTTAAAGACTGCGATAAATTGCTTTTAAGAAGCCATACTTCTCCGGTACAGATTCGCGCCATGAAATCACAAAAACCTCCTTTGGCAATTGTAGTTCCCGGCCGGGTTTATCGGCCAGACGCAATAGATGCCAGCCACTTATTTATGTTTCATCAAATCGAAGGATTTTTGGTTGATAAAAACATCAGATTTTCCGATTTAAAAGGTACGTTGGAAGTTTTTGCCAAGGCTGTATTTGGAAGCGGTATCAAGATGCGTTTTCGGCCGCATTTTTTTCCTTTTACCGAGCCGTCTGCAGAAGTGGACATTTCCTGCTATATCTGTAAAGGCAAAGGCTGTTCAGTTTGCGGCAGAAAAGGGTGGTTGGAAATTTTAGGCTCAGGTATGATTCATCCAAATGTCTTTAAACACGTCGGATATGGCCCCAAAACTTACACGGGTTTTGCTTTTGGCATGGGCATTGAGAGAATTGCCATGCTTAAATACGGCATAAATGATATTAGGTTATTTTTTGAAAACGATTTAAGGTTTTTAAGGCAATTTTAGTATAGTATAGAGAGGAAGACAGCAGTTGAAACTAACCTATAATTGGTTAAAAGACTTCTTAGAAATTAAAATTACGCCCGGTGTATTGGCGGATAAATTGACCATGGCCGGCCTTGAGGTTAAGTCTGTGGAAGAGCGTGACGGGGATTTTGTTTTTGAAGTTGAGATTACTTCCAACAGGCCGGATTGGTTGAGTATTGTTGGTGTAGCCAGGGAAGTAGCGGCAATTACAAACACAAAGCGTAAAACACAAAGCGTAAAACCACAATCCAAAATCAAAAATTTTAAAAGAACGGGCAATGGCTTTAAAATAGAAATCGAGGATAAAAAAGACTGCCCAATATATAGCGCAAAGATAATTAAAAATGTTATTGTAGGATCAAGCCCTGATTGGTTAAGAAAAAGGTTAGAGCTTATCGGCTGCCGCAGCATAAATAATATCGTTGATATTGCAAATTATTGTTTGTTCACCTATGGCGAACCTTTGCATGCATTTGACTTAGATAGATTGGTTAACGGGTTAGCCGGTGAGCCGGTGAGCCGGTTAGGGATAATTGTGAGAAGGGCAAGAAATAAAGAAGAGTTAGTTACTATAGACGGAATGAAGAGAATATTAAATGAAGATGTTTTAATAATTGCTTCCGATACTAACCCGCACACCCGCACACCCGCACACCCGCTCACCGGCACACCAATAGCTATTGCCGGGGTGATGGGAGGTAAAGATACAGAAGTATCATTTGCTACAAAAAATATCCTTTTGGAAAGCGCAATATTTAACCCTCTAGTGATCCGCCGCGGCAGAAGAAAATTGGGGCTGCAGACTGATTCTTCATATCGCTTTGAACGGGGCGTAGACTTTGAAACAATTGAGCTTGCAACGGATGAGGCAGTAAAATTAATTTTGGATTTAGCCGGTGGGCAATTGTATCTGGCAAAGAGCGAAGGGTTAACCAAAGGTAAGAATAAAATTATCTCTTTTGATATAAATTCAGCAGCCAGAATTTTGGGTATAGATATACCCGTAATCAAAATAAAAAATATTTTAAACCATCTCGGGTTTGGTGTACAGCCTAAAGGCAAGTCTATGTTATCGGTTAAAATTCCGGCATTTAGGCAGGATGTGAACTTAGAGATTGATTTAATTGAGGAGATCGCGCGAATTTTTGGCTATGAAAATATCCCGATTAGTTTGCCCAGTGTTTTCCAGTCAATACCCGCGAAGACGACGGGAAAAATTGTTTTTTTGATAAAGAATATGCTGATTGGTTTGGGGCTAAATGAGGTAATTACCTATAGCCTCATAGAAAGAAATTTATTAAAAGATTTTTCTTTTTCGTCCGGCAGCTTGGTGGAGATTCAAAATCCCTTGAGCCTGGAGCAGGAAATATTGAGGCCCATTATCGGGCCATCGTTAGCCAAATGTGTGGCTTATAATCTCAATCAAAAACAGAGTTGCGTGAATATCTTCGAAATCGCTAAAACTTTCTTTTATCAAAGTCAGCAAGGCATCCAAGAAGAATTAGTTTTAGGGATTGTCCTCTGCGGAGAAAAATCCAAGCTGCTGGAAAATTGTTTAATAAAAGAAGAAATGGGGCTGCTTCATTTAAAGGGAATACTGGAGATAATTTTTGAAAGACTGGGAATTAAAGATGCTAATTTTAAAATGATTAATGCACATCAGGCAGCGGTTAATTTTGGCGAAGAAAAAATCGGAACACTGCTAAAATTAGAGAAAAATATTTTGGCCCGGTTAGATATAAAAAATAAAGAAGTGGTAGTAGCTGAAATTGCCCTTGATAGGTTGTTTTCAAGAGTCAATTTAAATAAGAAATTCATGGCCCTGCCGATGTATCCGGGAATTTCTAGGGACATTAGCTTTGTTATTAAAGAAGACGTTAAACTAGAGGATATATTTAAGGTTATCAAAGAAAACGCCTCGTCTTTATTACAGCAAATAAATGTGGTTGACTTCTATCAAGGGAAACAAATCCCCGCCGGCCTTAAAGGATTGACTGTATCGTGTTTGTATCGTTCTAATGAGCGCACCTTAACCGAAGAAGAAGTTAATCCAACGCACGTTTTAGTTTCAAAAACATTAATTGAGAAATTTGGCGCTCAGATTAGATAAAAACTTGCATTGATTTCTTTTTTCAATGTGCTATACTTTAACTATAAAAGTATATGAATTTATAATTTCCCTGCGGTGTTCGTGGGAGAATTAATGATTGGTGATCCAACACCAATAATCTGGGAGCTAATATCTTTTAGGCGCTAACGCGCTTAAAGCAAGGCACCCACTTAGAGCTAAATCGGTTCAACCAATCATCTCCGACGGCACATGCGGGGATTTTTTTAAAATGACCCAGGACCCCCCCGATCTCTTTAACGAAAACGAAATTAATCCCAAAGACACCTTAGGCCTCCCTCTTGCCGTGCGCATGCGGCCAAACAACTTAGATGAGTTTATCGGACAAATACATATTCTGGGGCCCGGTAAAATCCTGCGCCGGGCAATCGAGGCGGACCGCATTAGCTCAATAATTTTATACGGCCCTCCGGGGACAGGAAAAACCTCTTTGGCAAATGCAATTGTCAATATTACAAAATCAAATTTTGTCTCTATTAATGCCACGACTTCTAATGTTGAAGAGCTCAGAAAAGTTATTTTAAAAGCAAAGCATCTTAAAGCAAACACAGGTAAAAAAACAATTCTGTTTATTGATGAGATACACCGTTTCAATAAGGCACAGCAGGATGTACTTTTGCCTGATGTGGAAGAGGGGAACCCTGTGTTAATCGGGGCAACGGTACACAACCCGTATTTTGCCATTGCCTCGCCTTTAGTTTCGCGTTCATTGGTGTGCGAACTTAAAACTTTAAAAGAAGACGAGATTTTAAAAATACTGAATTCTGCGCTATCGGATAAAACCAAAGGATTGGGAAATTTAAAAATCAAGGCTGATAAAAAAGCCTTACAATTCATTGCCAAAACCTGCGAAGGAGATGCCAGGCGCGCGCTCAATGCGTTGGAAGTAGGTGTATTGACAACTGGGCCCGCTAAAGATGGCATTATCAAATTTGATTTAGAAGTGGCTGTTGAGTCAATTCAAAAAAAGGCAATCATCTATGATAAAGACGAAGATGCGCATTATGATACAGCATCGGCTTTTATTAAATCCATGCGCGGTTCAGACCCTGACGCAGCCATTTATTGGATGGCTAAGATGCTTTATGCCGGAGAAGACCCGCGTTTTATTGCCCGCAGGATTTGTATTTTGGCAGCAGAAGATGTAGGCAACGCAGACCCATTGGCACTTGTCTTGGCCAATGCGGCATTACAAATTTCTGAATTTGTCGGTATGCCTGAAGCACGCATTCCCTTGGCCCAGGCTTGTATTTACGTTTCTTGCGCACCTAAATCTAATGCCAGCTACTTGGCAATTGATAAGGCCTATGCAGATATTGAAAATAAAAAAGTTCAGGAGGTTCCGGACCATCTTAAAGATGGCACCTTAGATGGCCAAGCCTTAGGCCACGGCCAAGGCTATAAATACGCCCACGACTACAAAGATCATTACGTCAAACAAAAATACACCCGCAAAAAAGTCAAATACTACGAACCCACCGATATCGGCTTCGAGGCCAAAATTAAACAAAGATTAGATAAACTACAAAAAAGCGAAGATTAACATTGTAGGCTAATTTTAGCGCTTGTCTTGTCTGTGTTTCTCGGGAATAGTTTTATGATTGGGCGGGTCCTGCCGAGGCGCGTTCTCGCAGGAACGCTTGTTTTGCCCCGGCGTGGCAAAACTGCGCTCGGGCGTCAGCCCCTCGCTCGTCCTCGGGCTTTTAAGCCCTCGGACACCGTGCCCGCTCGGGGCTTCCGACGTCCTGCTCAAATCGCGCCTCGTCACCCGCAACGAGCAAAACCTAACTTCAAGTTCTATTGATACTCAAAAACTAATTTTTTAATGAGAGCTCGTTTGCTATATTGCCCTCTAACGGCGGTATGCCGAACTTTTTATAAACAGGCCTATTGTTACATAATTAGGTGCTTTAGACTATGTAAAGCTATGTTTTTTGTGAAAATTTCTCAAAAATAGAATTTTACAATTTTAGTTTCCGACCTTAAAAGATAGTAAAAGACCATATTTTATGAGATTTTTTCTCAAAAAAAGCCTTGACTTTTCATATTTTATAGTATATCCTACCATAGGATGAGAGAAAATAGTAAAGGAGGACGTCATGTTAATTCAGTTTAGTGTCAGCAATTTTTTATCTTTTAAGGACCAAGTTAATTTCAGTATGGTGGCTTCTACAATCAAAGAGCATTTTGATACAAATGTATTTGAAGCTAATAAGAAATTAAAATTATTAAAAAGCGCTGTAATTTATGGAGCCAACGCGAGCGGAAAAAGTAATTTATTCAGAGCTATGCAATTCGCTAGAAATTTTACTCTTATTTCTTCTAAGGATACTCAAGCTAC
The DNA here is from genome assembly GCA_043807505.1 of Candidatus Omnitrophota bacterium. Lineage (GTDB taxonomy): Bacteria > Omnitrophota > Gorgyraeia > Gygaellales > Profunditerraquicolaceae > JAZDFW01. The sequence goes on from JAZDFW010000033.1 coordinate 16,975, forward strand.
TGAAGAAATAAGAGTAACAAATTTTAAATTAAGTACAGAGACAGAAAGTAAACCTAGCTTTTTTGAATTTATTTTTTTGCTAGAAGGCATACAGTATAGGTATGGGTTTGAGGTAGATAGAGCAGAGGTTCATCGGGAGTGGCTTTTTTATACACCAAAAACTATAGAAGCGAAACTTTTTCAGCGAGAAAAAAATAATATTTCTACTGGTCAAAGTTTTCAAGAGGGAAAGGAGTTTGTAGATAAAACTAGAAAAAATGCACTCTTTTTGTCTGTAGTCGCTCAATTTAATGGACAGATTTCTACCAAAATCTTAGGATGGTTTAAGAATTTTAGCATAATCTCTGGTTTAAATGATACAAGATATTTAGACTACACTATCAGAAAACTAGAGAACCAAAATTTTAAGAACGATATAATTGAGTTTTTAAAAATCGCCGATGCGGGCATTGAAGATTTTGATGTCGAAGAAACACCGCTTAACTTAGGAGAATTACCAAAAGAGTTATCCGAGAGACTATTAAAGGGAGATATTCGTAATCCAGACAAAATAATAAAGACAGAATTAAAAACTCTACATAAAAAATTCAACAAAGACGGCGGCGTTTCATCTTTAGTGAAGTTTGAACTCGGAAAGGATGAATCAGAAGGAACTAAAAAGTTATTTGCTATTTCTGGACCAATTATTGATACCCTAAGAAATGGGAAAATACTGGCCATTGATGAATTTGACTCGAGACTACATCCTCTTCTTACTCAATTTTTAATAAGACTATTTAATTCCAATATTAAAAATCCTTCCTATGCCCAATTAATTTTTGCTTCTCATGATGCAAGCTGTCTTAATAAGAATTTCTTCAGGCGCGATCAAATTTGGTTTACAGAAAAGAATGCGCTTGGGGCTACAGATTTGTATTCTTTAGTTGAGTACAAAAAAGAGACTGGAAAAATACGAAAGGATGCTTCTTTCAGTAAAGACTATTTCCTTGGAAAATATGGGGCAGTACCAAACGTAAAAGAAATTAAATCTTTACTTTAGTTAAACTAGGAATAGATTGTAATTATGGCAAGGCCTAGGAATACTTTAAAGAGAAAAATATATTTTCGCGAAGTTAGAAATAGATTTTTGATTGTATGCGAGGGAGAAAAAACAGAGCCAAATTACTTCAGAATGTTCCCGATCAATAAAGATATTGTTGAAGTTAGTATAGCGCCAACCGGGTATGTTACAGACAGTTTAGTCGGAGAAGCTATTAAGCGCAAGGAACAAGCTATTCAAGAAAAAAAACCATATAATCAAGTTTGGTGTGTATTTGATCGGGATTCTAATCCCGCACAAAATTTTAATAGAGCCATTCAATTAGCAAAAAATAATAATATTAACACAGCATATTCTAATGAAGCATTTGAGTTATGGTATCTGTTGCATTTTGAGTATCTCCAATCAGCACTTACAAGAACTCGTTATATTGAAAAGTTAAATGTATCATTAAATCACCCCTATCAGAAAAACAGTACCACTATGTACGAAGAGCTTAAGGGAAAACAGAGAAGTGCGATTGTCTTTGCGGATAAACTGTTACAAAGTTACACTGCTTTTAACCCTGAAAGCAATAATCCATCTACAACTGTACATCTTCTCGTTAAAGAAATAAATAATTTCTTATAGTTTTATATAGTTTAAGGCACCTAATTATGTAACAATGGGCCTGTTTATAAAAGACTTGGCATACCGCCGTTGGAGGGCGGTATTTTTGTTTGTTTAAGGGTGGTATAGCGGGCGAGTTCCGCAGCCGCCGAAAATGCGAAAGACCTTTGCCGTGCCCTTTCATTTTGTCGTGGAGGGCAAAATCTACTTGAGCGAGAAAATACGACAGATTCATTAAGAAAGAATTGTATTGTCAAGGGATAGGACCGGCCCCTTTTTTACTTGCTCCTCTTCTGGAATAGTGCTAAAATTAAAGATAGAATTTTGGAGGGAGAATGATTGTTACAGAGCAGAAACCCATTCAGGAGATTGTAGATAGCTTAAAGGGCTTAAGTAAGATTTTTTTGGTTGGCTGCGGTGAATGTTCCACCATTTGCAAAACCGGCGGAGAGCCCGAAGTGCTAAAAATAAAAGCAGAACTCGAAAAACACGGCAAGACTATTATAGGGATATGTATTCCCGAAGCGCCCTGTCTTGCCAGTAAAATAAAAACAGAATTAGCCAAGAATACTTCGGCTCTGCGTCAGGCAGAGGCAATCTTGGTTTTGGCCTGTGGCCTAGGCGTGCAGTCAGTCAAGGATAACGATAGGTTTGGGCTTTTGGTTTTTCCGGCCTGTAATACGTTATTTGGGGCCGCAATGGATGCCAAGGGCGATTTTCTAGAAAAGTGCTCTTTGTGCGGAGAATGCGTTTTGGCTACGACCGGCGGGATTTGTCCGATTACCCTTTGCCCAAAATCTCTTTTAAACGGCCCTTGCGGAGGGATGAATAAAGGTAAATGCGAAGTTGATAATGATAAAGATTGCGCCTGGGTTTTAATCTATAAAGAATTAGAAAGTAGAAAAAAATTAGATGAGCTGAAAAAAATCCATCCGCCGAAAGATTTTAAAAAAACCCTTAAGCCGCGTAAGCTAATTTTAGCTAAATAAAATGAGCGATTTAAATTATTCGGAAAAAGTTATGGAACATTTTCTACATCCCAGAAATGTCGGGGAAATTCCCGATGCCAGTGGTGTTGGCACCGTCGGGAATCCCGTCTGCGGGGACATTATGAAAATGTTTATAAAAGTGGAGAATGATATTATTGTGGATGTCAAATTTAAGACCTTTGGCTGTGGGGCCGCGATCAGCACAAGTTCCATGGTGACTGAAATGGTTAAAGGTAAAACCGTGGAAGAGGCGTTAAAAGTTTCTAATAAAGCTGTGGCTGAAGCATTGGGAGGGCTGCCTGCTATAAAATTACATTGCTCAGTTTTAGCAGAGCAGGCTTTAAGGAGCGCCTTAGCAGACTATTACAAAAAAATTGGCAAAGACCCAAGCGCATTTGAGCCTAAGCACGATGAACACATTGAATAAACACAGAGCTGCGGAGTTGACAAAGCAAAAGATTCGTAGTAAAATTCTCTTGAAGCTAAAAATACATAAGGAGGAAGACCGAAAGAGAAAAAGTCAAATAATAAAGGACAAGCTTTTCCGGACTTTAATTTTTAAAAAGGCAAAAGTTGTAATGTTTTTTCTCTGTTTTGGTGGTGAGGTCGATACAGAAAATATGATAATTGGAGCAAAAAAATTAGGTAAGATAGTTACGGTGCCGGTTTGTGAACACAATAGAATAATAATAAGTCCCTGTTTGTTGCGCCATAAGGTTAAGTTTGAGAAAGGGCCTTGTGGTATAAGTATGCCCGCGGTGAAAAGCTTTATTAACGTCGAGGACCTGGATTTAGTGGTTATTCCCGGCGTAGCCTTCGATAAGAAGGGTAATCGTCTTGGCCGCGGCAGGGGTTGCTATGATCGCTTCTTAACACATCTACCAAAAGAAGTAGCTTCTATTGGGCTGGCATTTGATTTTCAAATCTTACCGTCTGTCCCCTCCACCGAAAGTGACATGCGTGTTGACAAGGTCATTTTTGCCTAAAGTAATTCAATATTTCTGTTTTTAAAAGTCCGTCAATCTGAATAAAGTCAGAAGAAGGAGGTTTTTAGTTAAAATGCCCAATTTAATTATTATCTTTATTGCCGGCCTATTTTCTCTAGTTGTCGGCTATTTATTAAGAAAGTATGTTGCCCAGAAAAAAGTTCAGGATGCGGAAACCCAGGCTAAAAACATCTTAGAACAGGCTAAAAAAGAGGTACAGGACAGAAAACGCGAAGTAGAATTAGAGAGTAAGGATCTTTTATACCGTTTGCGTCAAGATTTTGAGCATTCAACCCAGGACAGGCGCCAGGAAATAGCTAATTTAGAGAAACGCCTGGGACAAAAAGAGGAAAATATCGACCGCCGCCTTGATCTTCTGGAAGGAAAAGAAAAAGAAATCAACCAGAAGCATGATAATATCAGGAAGCAGGAAGAATCTCTTAAGGCAAAAGATGCCCAACTGAATTCTTTGGTAGCTGAGGAAAAAGAAAGATTACAGAAGATTTCTTCATTATCGGCAGAAGAGGCAAAGCAGATTTTGTTGAGCCGCCTCAATGAGGAATTAAGCAATGAAAAGGCGATATTAATTAAAAAAGAAGAAGAAGATTTACATAACAGCGCTGATAAAAAGGCAAGAGAGATTATAAGTTTGGCAATACAGAGATGCGCGGCGGATCATGCAGTTGAGTCAACGGTAAGCGTTGTAATGCTGCCCAGCGATGAAATGAAAGGAAGGGTTATCGGCCGGGAGGGTAGGAATATCCGCGCTTTTGAAATGGCCACAGGCGTTGATGTAATTATTGATGATACGCCTGAAGCTGTAACCTTATCATGTTTTGATACTGTGCGCCGCGAAGTAGCGCGCCTGGCCCTGGAGAAATTAATTTCCGACGGAAGGATCCATCCGGGTAGAATAGAAGAAGTAGTGGAAAAGTCAAAGAAAGAGATGGATGAGAAGGTGCGTGAAGAAGGAGAGCGTGCAGCATTTGATTCCGGAGTTAATGGCCTGCACCCGGAGCTGATAAAGCTTTTGGGCCGCCTTAAATATCGTACTAGTTTCGGGCAGAATGCCTTGCAGCACTCTAAGGAAGTTTCTTTTCTTTTGGGAGTGATGGCATCGGAATTAGGTTTGGATTTTAAATTAGCCCGCCGTATCGGCCTTTTGCATGACATCGGTAAGGCTATTGACCATCAAGTGGAAGGCACACATGCAAAGATCGGCGCCGAACTGCTGAAGAAGTTTAATGAGTCAAGCGAAGTACAAACATCTGTAGAGGCGCATCATGAAGAAATCGAAGCAAAAAGTTTTTATGCGGTTTTAGCAGTAGCTGCTGATGCTATTAGCGCTGCGCGTCCTGGCGCCAGGCGCGAGACCTTAGAAACTTACATTAAGAGATTAGAGAAATTGGAATCAATTGCTAATCAGTTTAAAGGCGTTGAGAAAACTTACGCCATACAGGCCGGACGCGAAATCCGCGTGATTGTGCAACCGGAGAAAATCTCGGATCCCGAAGCAATAAATATGGCGCGGGATATCCGTAAAAAAATCGAAGAGGGAATGGAATACCCCGGACAGATTAAGGTTACGGTAATTCGTGAAACAAGAGCGATAGAATACGCGAAATAATGAACATATTATTTATCGGTGACATAGTTGGTTTACCTGGTAGAGAAGCTGTAAAAGGGCTGCTGCCGGTATTAAAAAAAGAATTCTGCCTGGATTTTGTAATTGCCAATGCGGAAAATGCCGCCGGTGGTTCTGGTATTACGCCCCGCATTGCCGCTGAACTCTTTGATTCCGGTGTCTGTGTACTTACTTCAGGAGACCACATTTGGAAAAAAAGAGAAATATTGGAAATCATTAACGATGACAGCCGAATCTTGCGCCCGATAAACTTTCCTCAAGGCGCACCTGGCAGGGGAAGCGGTGTGTTTAAAACAAATGATGGCCAGAAAATCGCGGTGGTAAACGTCCAGGGCAGGGTTTTTATGGAAGCCTTGGATTGCCCTTTTAAAACTGTCCGGCAGGAAATAGATTCATTGTCTAAAGAGGCAAAAATAATTATTGTAGATATTCACGCAGAAGCTACTTCTGAGAAAGTGGCGCTCGGTTGGTATTTAGACGGCAAGGTTAGCGCAGTTTTGGGGACACATACTCATATCCAGACTGCTGATGAAAAAATTTTGCCCCAAGGTACCGCATTTATCTCTGATGTAGGAATGACCGGGCCATTTGATTCGGTGATTGGCAGAAGGATAGAAGATGTTTTGGAAAGATTTCTTACTGCTGTCCCTATACGATTTGAAGTTGCCAGCGAAAATATTCAGCTGCATGGTGTAGTTGTAGATATTGATGTTAATATGGGGAAAGCAAAATCAATTATAAGAATACAGAGAAAACTATAATGGAGCGTAACGTTAGAGACACAAAGCGTAAAGTGAGAGTGCAAAGCTTAAAGTTTTTAATTTTAAACTTTAGTTTTGCGCTTTTTGTTTTTTGCTCTACGTTGGCATGTTTTGCTCAAACTTCCGATGACCTCGAACTTGTTATTGATGTTAACTCTAATACCATTGCTACGCCGAGTATTTTTAAACCAAATATTGATTTTTCCGGGCGCGGATTAAACTATCAACCTGGCTGGCCGCAAGAGTTAGCAGCCCAAGAGGTATTAGAAACCTGGCAGAAAGATATTGGTTTCGGCGGTATCTACAGGATTCAGTATAATCTTTGGGAAATATATCAGCTTGCCAAAGACAAAGAAAAACAGGATAAACTGCTGGCTAATTACGAGAAAGTGATTAAAAAAATCTCCGAGGCAGGCGGTACAGTCATTTTAAATATTTATGGCACACCTGCGGGCCTGGGTAAAGTTTTAGACCGCAAGAGCCCATTTTTTGATTTTCGCGCCTTTAAAGAATTGGTAAAGAGCCATATTAAAAATTTAAGCTGCGATAAAAGATATAATATCTGGTATGAAGTTTGGAATGCTCCTGATTTGGATGATTTCTTTTTAGGCAGAAAACAAGAGTACTTGAATTTGTATCGGGCAGTTGGAGAAAGTATAAAAGAATTAGAGATAGAAACAAGGCTGCATATTCCGGTCGGGGGTCCGAGTACCAGCTGGTGGTTTCAGAATTCAGGCGGCAATACCATTCTTACACCGGAAAGAAGCTTGATTTATGAATTGATAAAATTTTGTTACGGATACCGCCTGCCTTTAGATTTTATTACTTGGCATGCTTATTCAACTGATCCTAAGGCCGAGAAAGAAGTTATCCGTTATAATAAAAATGCTATCGCATTGGTAAGAGATTGGCTAACTTATTTCCATTTTAACAGGGATACGCCGTTAGTTATCGATGAATGGAACTTTGATTCCGGCGCCAACGTATTACCGGAAAGAGGAGAAAACTCAGCCGTTGCCTCCAGCTATATAGTCAGCAGGATAAAAAACAGCTATGATGCCGGGCTCAATTACCAGCTTTATTTTTCACTTGAAGATTTTTATAATGAAAAAGAAAATGTAGTCAGGAATGTCGGGGCTTTTTGGTTTGATCAGGACTCTAAAGAATACAAGGGCGGGCCAAAAAACATTTACAATATTTTTAAGATGTTGGCTGCCCTGGGGAAAAATATGCATTTTTCCCTAAAACTGGAAGATGAATTTGTCGGAGCTATTTCAACCAAAGACAAAGATTATTATGCAATTCTTATTTACAATTATATTGATCCAGAGATAGCGTTTAATTATCTTTCAAGGAATATTGCCCGCCTAAACGATTCAACAAGAAGGAGCCTTTTGACTCTGGTTAAAAAAGATATGCTGACAAAAATTATGAACGATGAGCCTAAAATTTCCACTTTGCGTTACAACAAAAAGTTTAAAAATTTATTGAAAAAGGCCCAAGAGCTATATGCACAAGGAGAAAAGTTTAAGAAAACTCCGCGCAACATTAAAATAACCATCAAAAACCTTAAAGACAATTATTCATACCTTAGGTACGTAATAGATGATTCCTGCAGCCAGGATTGTAAATTTAGCCCAGTCGAAGAGAAAGAAGTGGTAGTTTCTGGTTTGTATCAAGACAGCCTTACTCTAAAACCGTATTCAGTTAACCTGCTGATTTTTAAAACCAAACCGCCTGAGGCCGTTATCATGTCCGATACAGTAAAAGAAAAACCAGCGGCGGAAAATATAACAGCACAATAAAGATTATGTCCGAGAATCCTTTTAGAGAAAAAGCTCCCAGGATATTTACGGTTTCCGAAATCACCCAAGATATAAAGCTGGTGCTTGAAAATACCTTTGCCGAGGTTTGGGTAGAAGGAGAAGTTTCAAATTTCCGGCCAGCTGCTTCCGGGCATTTCTATTTTACCTTAAAGGATAAACAAGCAGTACTTCAGGCAGCGATGTTTGCCCGTTCCAACCGCGATCTTAAATTTAAACTTGAAGATGGTTTAAAGGTAATTTGTTTCGGAAAAATAGATGTTTATCCGCCGCGGGGGCAGTATCAGCTTATCGTGGAAAGAATCGAACCAAAAGGTATTGGTTCCCAACAGCTGGCATTTGAGCAATTAAAAAATAAATTATTTAAAGAAGGGCTTTTTGCCGCGGAGCATAAAAAATCACTTCCATTAATGCCTTTTCGTATTGGTATCGTTACCTCTGTCGCGGGCGCTGCAGTGTGTGATATATTAGGGATACTTAAAAAAGGCGCGTCTTGCGTGGATGTGGTAATCCGTTCTGTGCGCGTCCAGGGTGAGGGCGCTTCAGGAGAAATTGCCTCTGCTATTGGAGATTTTAATGAATTTAAAAATGTTGATACTATTATTATTTCCCGCGGCGGAGGAAGCGTTGAGGACCTTTGGTCGTTTAATGAAGAAGTGGTTGCTCGGGCAATTTATAGTTCAAAAATTCCTACCATTTCCGCGGTAGGCCATCAGATAAATTCAACGCTTTCTGATTTGGTGGCCGATGTATTTGTAGAGACTCCCTCTGCTGCCGCAAAGATTATTGTGGATAAGAAAAATGCTTTATTGGCAGATTTAGATAGTTATCGCTATCAAATTTGCTCTTCTGCCCTAAAAGGGATGCATAAATTAAATAATAATCTTATTGCCTTAAGGCACATGCTCAAGAGCCCCTTGGATAGATTATTAGAAAAACAACAATTGCTTGATGAGTTGAATGCCGTTCTTTCCAATAATGTCGGGCATTATTTAAATTTAACCGCTCAGAGAGTAACGTCATTAATCGAAAGATTGGATGCGCTTAGCCCTTTAGCGGTATTGTCCCGCGGCTATAGCTTGAGTATGCTTATGCCGGAGGGAGTAATTATTAAGGATGCGACAAAATTAAGGAAAAGGGATTTAGTTAAAACGGTTCTTAATAAGGGGTCATTTATCAGCTTGGTTGAGGAGGTTATAGAAAGGGAGGCCAGTAATGAAAGATAAACAGTCATTTGAGGAAGAGATAAAGAAACTACAGAAAATCGTTGAAGAATTATCCAGCGGAAAGCTTACACTGGGAGATTCTTTAAAAAAATATGAAGAAGGAGTTAAGCTTGCTCAGAGTTGTTCTGTTGTGTTAAGCGAGGCTCAGCGTAAAGTAGAATTATTAATGAAAAAAGACGGGAAATTTAGCCTGGAAAAACTTGACGAAGAAGCAGAGGAAGATAAATAATGCTTTTAGAAACAATCTGCTCCCCGCAGGAGCTTAAAAAAATACCTTTGGAACAGCTGCCGAAACTGGCTGCGGAAATCCGTGAGAAGATATTGGAAACCGTCTCGCGCACCGGGGGCCACCTGGCGTCGAGCCTGGGGTCAGTGGAGATAACTATTGCCTTGCACTATTGTTTGAATACGCCACTTGATAAAATCGTCTGGGATGTGGGGCATCAGGCCTACGCCCATAAAATTTTAACTACCCGCCAGAAAGATTTCAGCTCTTTGCGCCAGTACCAAGGCTTAACCGGTTTTCCCTGTAAAGATGAGTCAGTTTACGATACCTTTACTACCGGCCATAGCTCTACTGCCGTATCTTTAGCATTAGGTTTAGCTGCTGCCCGGGACGCGGCTATGCCGCTAGAGCAATATTTTAAAGTCGCGGCAGTAATTGGAGACGGATCTTTAAGCGGTGGATTATGCTTCGAAGGTTTAAATAACGCCGGGCATTTAAAAAAAGATATTCTGGTGGTATTGAACACTAATGAGTTGAGCATCGCTCCCAATGTCGGGGCAATCAGCACATACCTAAATAAGTTGATTTCTTTACCAGTCTATAACCGTTTTAGGAATTCCCTGGAGGCCTTTGTGAAGTCGCGCATGCCCAGAAGGGGCAGCCGGCTGATAAAATTAGCGAGTAAATTCGAGGAAGGCTTAAAAGGCTTGTTTATTCCGGGGATGTTGTTTGAAGAGCTTGGTTTTCGCTATTTCGGGCCCTTTGACGGGCATAATCTGAGCGTGCTTATCCCTACCTTAAAGAATATTATGAATATCAAAGGCCCGCTTATACTGCATGTTATCACCAAAAAAGGCAAGGGCTATTTGCCAGCGGAAAATGACCCGGTGAGATTCCACGGCATCGGAGCGTTTGATTTAAAGACCGGAGAAAACATCCCCAAAAAAGACCCGCGGGTAAAATCATATACGGAAATTTTCAGCGAAAAATTGGTGGCATTGGCTCAAGAAAATAAAAAAATCATCGCTATCACCGCTGCCATGCCCGAAGGGACAGGCCTGGATAAATTTCGCCAGGCCTATCCGGAGAGGTTTTTTGACGTCGGTATTGCCGAGGAGCATGCAATTTGTTTTGCCGCAGGCCTGGCAAAACAAGGCTTGCGTCCGGTAGTGGCGATATATTCTACGTTTTTACAAAGGGCCTACGACCAGATTATTGAAGCAGTGGCTTTACAGGAATTGCCGGTAATTTTTGCGGTGGACCGTGCGGGTATCGTGGGCGAAGACGGCGCCACGCATCAGGGCATTTTTGATGTCACTTATTTGCGCTCTGTGCCGAATTTGGTGATTATGGCGCCTAAAGACGGCGACGAATTAAAAGAGATGCTGGAGTTTGCCCTCAAATTGAATAAACCCGTGGCAATCAGGTATCCTCGGGCACGCCCAAACAGCAGAGTATCAGGGCGCCAAAGTATCAGATTAGAATTAGGCAAAGCAGAAGTATTAAAAGAAGGAAAAGATTTTTGCCTGATTGCACTGGGTAGCATGGTGGAACCAGCTGCGTTAGCGCTGGAATTATTGGCAAAGCAAGGCCTATCCGGCACTTTAATTAATGCCCGGTTCGCCAAGCCGCTAGATTTAGGATTATTAAAAGAGCTGAGCGCGAAATTTAGATTTATTTTTACCGTGGAAGAGGCTATATTAGAAGGTGGTTTTGGCAGCGCGGTAATGGAAGTTATTGGTGGAGCGTTGACGAGAATCGGTTTACCCACGGAATTTATCCCGTGCGGCAAGCGGGAGTTTCTTTTGGAAAAATACGGCCTTGGCACAGGAAGCATAGCCGCTACGATTAAAACAAAGGTTGCCTTAAATGGCTAAAATTACGATTAATCAGGAAAAATGTAAGGGTTGTCTTTTATGTATCGGCGCTTGCCCTAAAGAGCTGATCAAGGTTAGTAGTAAATTGAACCACAGAGGAGTAAAACCCGTAGAATTCATTGATCATAGCCAAGAGTGCCTGGGCTGTATGATGTGTGCGGTTATCTGCCCGGATTGCTGTATTGAAGTGTATAAATAGGTATAAGACCAAAAACCAAAATGTCTAAAAAAATCTTAATGACGGGTAACGAGGCGATTGCGCAGGGGGCCATAGATGCCGGGTGCTGTTTTTATGCCGGATATCCCATTACCCCACAGAATGAATTGATTGCTTATATGGCACTACATATGCCTGGGGCAGGCAGGGTGTTTATTCAGGCAGAATCTGAATTAGCCGCAATCAATATGGTATATGGCGCCTCAGCCGCAGGAGTGCGGGCAATGACTTCATCTTCCAGCCCGGGCATTAGCCTTAAACAAGAAGGGATCTCTTATATCGCAGGGGCCCAACTTCCGGCAGTAATCGTGAACATAATGCGCGGCGGCCCTGGCTTAGGCAACATTGCAGCCTCCCAATCCGACTATTTTCAAGCCACGCGCGGCGGCGGGCACGGAGATTATCATTGTATTGTGATTGCGCCTGTTTCTGTGCAAGAAGCATATGATTATATGTTCCTTGCTTTTGATTTGGCTGATAAATACCGCACCCCCGCAATTATCTTAGGCGACGGGATGTTGGGGCAAATGATGGAGCCAGTTTGGCTGTCAGCCATCAGCTGTCAGCCATCAGCTAAATACAAGAAACCTTGGGCGTTGACCGGTTGCAAAAACAGAGAACCTAATATCGTAAAATCGTTTTTTATGGCTGAGGGTGATTTAGAAAAATTCAATCTTCTCTTACAGGAAAAATATAGAAAGATTAAAGAAAGAGAGCAGCGTTATGAAGGCGTCCTCCTGGATGATGCCAAAATTATTTTAGTCGCATACGGCTCTATGGCACGAATCGCAAAAAGTGTTGTAAATAATTTAAGAGAAAAAGGCATAAAGGCAGGTTTAATCCGTCCGATCACATTATGGCCTTTTCCGGCAAAAATATTTCAGCAAATCGCAAATAGCCGCAAAAAGACAAAAATTTTAGTAGTTGAGATGTCTTATGGCCAGATGATTGAAGATGTAAAATTAGCGCTTAATGTTAAATCAAAGGTAGAATTTTTTGGCCGTTCAGGCGGCGGGATACCGACGGAAGAAGAAATTATTAGTAAAATAAAGAAAATAATCTAATATGGAAAAAATATATTCTCACCCAAAAGCATTACGGGATGTTTCAACACACTATTGTCCGGGATGCGGGCATGGCATAGCGCACCGTTTGATTGCGGAGATAGTCGATGAATTAGGCATCAGAGAGAAAGTTATCGGGGTGGCACCCGTTGGCTGTGCGGTGGTTGCCTATGATTACTGGAATTTTGATTGTTCTGAGGCTGCACACGGCAGGGCAACCGCGGTTGCAACAGCCATAAAAAGAGTCAGACAGGAGAATATTGTTTTTACTTACCAGGGAGATGGCGATTTGGCGGCTATAGGCACAAATGAAACTATTCATACCGCCAATAGAGGAGAAAATATCACGGTGGTATTTATTAACAATGCAATTTATGGAATGACCGGGGGACAAATGGCGCCAACGACTTTGGCTGGACAAAAAACCGCGACTACGCCAAAAGGAAGAGATGTGTTATCGCAAGGGTACCCTTTGAAAATCTCTGAGATGCTAAGTTTGCTGTCGGCAGTAAAATATATTGAGCGGGTGTCAATAGATTCTCCGCAGGAAATTATAAAGGCCAAACGCGCCATAAAGCAGGCTTTCTCTAATCAGATTAATAATGTGGGTTTTTCTTTAGTCGAGGTATTATCTGCTTGTCCGACTTATTGGGGGATGTCTCCTAAAAAATCATTGGAATGGATACAGGATGTGATGATTAAAGAATTTCCGTTGGGTAGGATAAAATGATTGAAAAAATTATAATCGCGGGAGCTGGTGGCCAGGGTGTTATGCTTTTGGGAAAAGTTTTGGTTACTGCGGCAATGCGTGAGAATAAACATGTAACGTGGCTGCCGGCTTACGGAGCAGAGGTGCGCGGCGGAGCAGCCCATTGTTCGGTTACTATCTCTGACCGGGAAATCGGCTCTCCTTTTATTGACAAAGCAGATACGTTGATTATTATGAATGGCCCATCGTTGGCAAAATTCAGGGCCAGGATAAAAAATAAAGGTTTGTTTATTCTAAATAGTTCCCTTATTACGTTAGCCGTCGGGGGAAAATTTGATACATTACAATTTCCTTTTACTGAGATGGCAGAAAAATTGGGCAATGGCAAAATTGCAAATATGGTGGCCTTAGGGGTTTTTGTGGCAAAAAAGAACATTGTAAATATTAAAACAGTGTTTGATTGTTTAGAAGAGATGGCTCCAAAAGATAAGCTGGGCCTTATTGAAATTAATCGGCAGGCATTATCAGCCGGTGCTAGTTTAATCAAAGGAGCTAAATTATGATTAGGGTTCGTTTCGCCCCTAGCCCAACCGGGTATTTACATATCGGCGGCGGCCGAACTGCGCTTTTTAACTGGCTTTATGTAAAGGCAAAACAAGGGAAATTTATTTTAAGGATTGAAGATACGGATAAACTGCGCTCCAAGCAGGAATACGTTGACGAAATCTTATTTAGCCTGAAGTGGCTCGGACTTGACTGGGATGAGGTTTATTACCAGAGCCAGCGGTTTGATTTATATAGAGAATACGCCAAAAAACTTTTAGACAACGGCAAAGCATATATTGAAAAGTCTGACGAGGGAAAAGAAGCAATAATTTTTAAAGTCACCCCGCAAAAGATTATTGTTGATGATTTGATTCGCGGTAAAATTGAATTTGACTCTTCGGTACTCAAGGACCAGGTATTGATTAAATCCGACGGTACCGCTACTTATAATTTTGCCTGTGTTGTGGATGATGCCACTATGAATATTACGCATATTATCAGAGGCGATGATCATATCTCTAATACGCCGAAGCAAGTGCTTTTGTATAAGGCACTTGGGTTTGTGCTGCCGCAATTTGCGCACTTGCCTTTAATTATGGGCATGGAAGGCGGTAGGCTTTCCAAGCGGACAGGCGCTACCGCAATTTCTGATTACCGTAAGATGGGTTATCTTGCTGAGGCATTGGTGAATTATCTTTTGCTTTTAAGCTGGTCTCCCGGAGATAACCGCGAAGTGATTAGTATCCAGGAAGCAATAAAACTGTTTGATATTAAAAATATTAACAAAACCGCAGCTGCCTTTGATTTAAAGAAACTTGATTGGATGAATAACCAATATTTAAAGGTAGCGCCTGCGTCGATGCTTGCCGAAAGCATTATTCCGGATCTCATCGAGAAGCAATATATAGGTAAAGATAATTTTGATAAAGATTATATTCACAATATCATCAAGTTATTTCAGGGCCGCTTAACCAAGGTAAGCGATTTTGTGGATTGGGCAGACTTTTTCTTTGTTGGGGATATTAAAATCGATCCTGCGGCAGAAGCGAAATACCTGAAAGAAGATTTTTCCAAACAGTTTAAGCTTTTTGTTGAAAGGCTTGAAGCTTTGGATAAATATGATATCATCAGCATAGAGGCTATTTTCCGTGATATGGTTAAAGAATTAGGGTTAGAAGCCAAAATCCTTATTCATCCTATTCGCGTAGCCTTAACCGGAAAAACTGTCGGGCCCGGCCTATTCGAAGTTATCTATTATTTAGGCCTTGAACGCACCAAGGCAAGATTGGAAAAATGGATTAAAAAGGAGTAGGGATGAAAAAAAGAGTTGTTTTTTTGATTATGTTGCTGGGCATTTTCCTTTTTCTAAGCGGTTGCCAAAACGGTAAAAACCCTATTAAAGTAGTTGATGACTGGATAAAAGAAAATCTTTGGTAAATTTTGCCCTGTCGTCTAATGGTAGGACCCGAGATTCTGGATCTCGTTGTCATGGTTCGAATCCATGCGGGGCAGCTGAATTTGTCCGATTTCTTTGGTTAGGACAAATTCGTCCCGAAGCGTGCGAAGTAAATTATGGAGCCGTCTGCCGAAGGTAGACAGACGACAGAATTTACGAGCGATTACGCGAGGGACCAACCTTGACGCTCAGGCGAACTTCGAGCGGTCGATGCAGTGATAAGCGCCTTTTCTGGAGGTGACATGAGAAAAATTATAATAGTTGGTCTATTGTTTTTGTTAATAAGCAACTTTATTAAAACACCTGAAGTTTTTTCGCAAAGTGATAAATTAACAAAAGAACAAATAACTCAGATTGCAATTGGTAAGGCGCAGGAATTAGGGTATAAGACAGAAGATATGAATATCATATATGACGAAGGTAATCAAAAAATTAAAGAACATTTAAAACGTAGCGGCGTGTCTACTTATAACGAAGAGACCAAAACATGGGAGAAGGATTCACCTACTACACCGGAACAAGAATATCCTGAACTGAAAGATAAAGATTATCAATCGGTCTATTTTGGGCCAAAAGAAATGGTTTTAGGCGGAGACGTGTGGGTATTTATAGATAGGAATACAGGTGAAGTGATAAAGTATATAAGAGGCGAATAACTTGGTTGTCATTTAGGTTGTCATTTAGGTTGTCATTTGATAGAATAGCGTTATGCCGTTTAAGTCAAAATATACAATTACCGACAAGATCCTCAACAACATCTCCCGCATTATGGCGGGTAGAGAGGTCATTGAGCAGGCAAAGCTTATTCCTAAATGGGAATTGAGGCTAAAAAAAGAAGCTCGGATTCATAGCGCCCACTCATCTACGAGTATTGAGGGTAATAATTTAACGCTTGATCAGGTTGCCGCCTTAGCCGAGAAGAGAGACGTTGTAGCTACAGCAAAAGATAAAGATGAAGTTTTAAATTACCTCAAGGCGTTAGATTCAATTCCCGATTATGCAGACAAGAAAATAATAAATATTGAACTCTTACTCAAGGTTCACGAAACCCTTACTACTGGCACCCTGCGAGATAAAAAAGATTGCGGCGTCTTTAGAAATCGTACGGTTTTTGTAGGAAGGCGTATTTTTGACGGAACAAGCTTTAAAGAAGTTGTAGAGTATATGCCTCCAAAAACAAAGAATGTGCCTCGGTTAGTATCCGAGTTTTTGGATTGGCTAAATTCCAGTAAGATAAAAGAGATTAACCCCGTAATTCTTGCAGGCATCGTCCATTACGAAATCGCAAGAATCCATCCATTCATTGATGGTAATGGTAGAACCGCCAGATTAATGGCAGCGTTGATTTTATATAAAAGCGGTTTCGATCACCGGAGATTTTTTGCTCTCGATGATTTTTATGACGAAAATAGATCTGCGTATTATGCGGCACTGAAAACAGCTCAAGACAATAAAGGCGATATTACCAAATGGCTTGAGTATTTTACGGACGGCGTTTTATATTCAATAGATAAAGTCAAAGATTTTATTGAAAAAATAGGGCTTTCTCCAAAGATAGAGGAGGGCGAAAGGATTGAATTAACTCAGAAACAGATAAAAATTTTAGAGCGGATTAAAGAAAAAGGCAAGGTTAGCAACAAAGATTTAAGAGATATGTTTGGCATAACACGCCAGGCCATGCTTAAAGAGATTGCCAAATTAATAGATGCAAAACTGATTGAGCTTATAGGAAAGGGCAGAAACGCCTATTATAAGATTTCAGAATAGGTTAGGTTGCCCAAATAGATAAAACCGCCTTTGCCGCGGTGGACAGCCATTTTGATAACCAACTGGCAATATTGATGTTGTGCAATTGCACTTTTAATTCGGGGACACAATACTTAATTATAAGTAATAAAGGAATAGAATATGGCAAATTTTTCTTTTGATATTGTTTCTGAAGTGGACCTACAGGAAGTGGATAATGCGGTAAATCAGGCGAGCAAAGAGTTGGCCCAGCGGTATGATTTTAAGAATAGTAAGGCTTCTATTGTTCTTGATCGGAAAGAGAAGAAAATCACCTTGATCGCAGATGACGATTTTAAATTGCGCGCTCTTACCGGTATTTTGGCTGGGCGGATGGCCAAAAGAAATATCCCTCTTAAATCTCTTAAATTTAATAATCCCGAAAAGGCTTTTGAGGGGTATCTTCGCCAGGCAGTGGAAATATGCACGGGTATTGATAAGGAAAAAGCAAAGGAGCTGACAAGTATTATAAGAGGGCTCGGTTTAAAAGTGCAAACTCAGATTGAAGGGGAGAAAATAAAGGTTAGCTCGCCAAAGAAAGATGAATTGCAGGTAGTTATCGCGCAGCTGAAGGGTTTGGATTTTTCTATACCGCTTAGCTTTTGCAATTATCGCTAAGCCTAAAAGCCAGATATAAAATCAGTTAAAAAGGTCATGACCTTTAGCCCTTAAGTCCTCATAGGGCATCCAGACCTCACCAGAAGGCCATGAAAGTATTAATTAATTTTGAAAATAAATCACTTCTCTTCCAGGGGCCAAAATCCATCATATCCTGCTTTAACCCTTCTTTATTTAACGATTGTTTTCAGGAGATTGAGAGCGCGTTAGCAAAAGGGTATTATTTAGCGGGTTTTCTCTCGTATGAAGCCGGGTATTGCTTTGAAGACAGATTACGGGAAAATAAGATATATGAATTTCCTTTAATTTGTTTAGGGGTTTACGACGCGCCTCTTAGTGGCAAGACCGGCATAGAAAAATGCGGGCCTTTTAAAGGCGTCTTAGGCGGCCTTCGACTGAACATTTCGCCGGATGATTATTTCTTAAATATAGAGGTTATACGCGACTATATAGCGCAAGGCGAGGTGTATCAAATTACCTACTGTATTAAACTATTATTTAGTTTTAAGGGAGACCCGTTTTCTTTGTATAACGTGTTGTTGCAAGAGCAGCCTGTGCCCTATCCGGCATATATAGAAACAGATAAATTCCATATTCTTTCCTGCTCTCCGGAGATGTTTATTAAGAAAGAAGGCAGGCACGTGTTGACCAAACCCATGAAAGGCACCTGGCCGCGCGGCCTTGAAGCAATATCCGATTTTTTTGCCCGGATACGTTTTCAGTATGATCAGAAAAACAGGGCAGAGAATGTGATGATTGCCGATCTTCTCAGGAATGACTTGGGGAGGGTAGGTTTGGATATTAAGACGCCGAGGCTTTTTGAAGTAGCCAGATACAACACGCTTTATCAGATGACGTCTACCGTGACCGGCCAGGTAAATAAGGATATACCTGTCACTAAGCTTTTTGCCTCGCTCTTTCCTTCAGGTTCCGTTACCGGAGCGCCCAAGATTCGCGCGATGCAGATTATTAAGGAGCTTGAGGGCGAAGTGCGTAAAATATATACTGGGGCAATAGGTTATATCGCCCCTAATAAAGACCTCTTCTTTAACATTCCTATCCGGACGCTCTTGATACACGGGGAAGTTGGGGAAATGGGGATAGGCGGCGGTATTGTCTGGGATTCTACCCCCCTGGGGGAATGGAATGAGGGATTGCTTAAAGCAAGATTTCTTACGGATATAGCGTCAGTTTCCTCCAACAATTTTACTTCAAGAGAGAAGGCTTTAAAATAAGAATAATTGACATTATCTCTTCTAAGGGATAAACTTGTATTGTAACAATTTTAGTTTGGGTAAATTATGTTTTTAATATATAAGAAAGTGATTTAAATGGATATTTTCTTAGGTAACCTGTCTTTTGGTGCTACTGAGGTAGCTGTAAAAAAGGTCTTTGAAGGTTTTGGTAGTGTTGCCTCCGTAGTTATTATAAAGGAGAAAGACGGGGTTAAATCTAGGGGGTTTGGTTTCGTCAGGATGCCCGATACCCGCGAGGCGCAAGCCGCGATAGCCGCGCTAGATGCAAAAGAATTTATGGGTCGGCTGCTTAATGTCAGCCAGGCGCGTTCTAAACCAAAAATAACTCAGGCCGGAGCAAAAAGAAAAAAAATACAAAAGAAATTTAAGCCTGAAACGCAAAAGGATATTCGTAAAGAGGATAGCCAGAAAAAGCCCTGGTTTGATCCGGTTTTTAAGAGAAAAAGCGGATATAAACAAGGCCGGCGCTCGCGTAGTTTTATGCTGCGGGGCGCTAAGGCCGGCAGCAAAGGAGGATCAGCCGTAAAGAAAAAAAGCGGCGACTAGCTTATCGGTTGACAACAATAAGGTTATAGCATAATATACTGTATCTATTAGGTTAGAAGAGTTTTTTTTGAGAGAGGAGCATATATGGAAAAAGAAAGAATCGCTATAGAAAACGAAATCCTGGAGAGATTAGCCGGTAAGATCTTTTTACTGCAAGACCTTGCTAATAAGCGCGAAATAATATTTCAGAAGTTTTTGGAGGTATATAATTCCACTAGCGGCCAGAGCCTGGTGAGCAAATTGCAAAATCTGGACCTGGAGACTCTATTTAGCCAGTTTCTCTCCTACGGTGTAATTGATGAATTATTAGCTGATCCTGACGTTGAAGATATTATGATAAACCATCTTTCTCCCATATATGTGCATAAAACAAAAAGCGGGCTTGTCAAAACAGAGAAGAAGTTTGCGTCCAGGGAAGAACTGGATTTATTTATTAAAAAATTAATTATTTTCTCCGGAAGGAAGACCATAAACAAAATAAATAATATTGAGCTTGCGGAGATAAAGGGAAGAGGCAATATAGTTTATTCACCTTTCGGGCCGCAGATTACTATAACCAGGGCCAAAGAAAGGCCGCTCAGTATTATTGAATTAGTGGAAAATGGCACGCTTAACGCAGAAATCACCGGCCAACTGTGGCTTTATGTTGAGGGACTAGGCATTAAACCGGCGAATATTATTATATCCGGAGGCCCGGGCACAGGAAAATCAACTTTGTTAAACGCGCTCTTTAGTTTTTTCCCTGTTAATGACCGTATAGTTATTATTGAGGATACCCTGGAGCTGAATACTGACCTTGAGGAGAATTGCTCGCGCCTTGAGAGCGATGAAGATACCAGCTTAGCAGATTTAGTAAAAAATTCCCTGCGTATGCGCCCGGACAGGATAATCGTGGGTGAGGTCAGGGGCCAGGAAGCCCAGGATTTAATGACGGCTATGAATATCGGTAAATACTGTATGGGCACTGTACATGCTTCAACCGCGCGCGAGACAATCATCCGCCTTCAAAATGAACCGATGAATGTCTCTGAGGTATTAGTAAACTTAGTGGATGTGTTTATAATTATGCGGCGTTACAGTTTAAACGGAAAAATTTCGCGCGTGGTCGGGGAATTGGTAGAGACTGCCGGTAGGACGGAAAAGATCATTCTTTTGTCTTCGCTTTGGACTTATGATTTAAGTTCTGCTTCATTTTGCGAGTCGGCAGTAAGTAGCGAATACCGTGATAGGCTTGCGCAGGTAAGCGGTAAAACATCAGTTGAGATTATGGAAGAAGTGACGGTGCGCGCAAATGTTATCAGGCTGCTCATTAAGAAAGGCATAAAGAATATGAAGGATGTGACTGCATTTTGCCGTAAATACCATTCTGATGCGCAAGCGGCAATTGAAGAATTAGGTGCTAAGCGTAAGGATTTAGTAAGATAAGGAACTTTTATAGCGGTAGTTTCCCGTATCTCCGCATAAGTATTGGTAGCGACAAAGAAACAAAAGGAACCAGTGGCTTAAGGATTGATTTTTTAAGATGGCTGATAAAAGAGGTTTTATAAGGCATTCTATAAAAGCAAAAGTAAGTTTTAAATTCAAAGGCGATCTCCTTAGGACTGTCGAAGGTCAAACACTAGATATCAGTTCTGCAGGATTCGGTACTTTTCTTGAGGAAAGCATCGAAGTAAACACTGTAGTTCAGTTTGATTTATCCGCTGATTTTTTAGAACAACATTTGATTGGCAATGGTAGAATTGCTAATGTGACGCAATCAAAGACAGTTGTGGGAAATAGTTTTAGAATAGGCGTGGAGTTTATTGAAGTAGATAAAGAAATTGTTTTAGCGTTTATCAATAAAAGTCAAAGAATAATTAATGAGGAGCAAGCAAGGATTGAGGCGGAAAGAAAAAAACATTTTGAATCTACTGACTACGGCCCTTTTTAAATGGGCATTTTCTGAACCCCAACACATACAGGACATTATTAATTTTGCGCCCATAGCTCAACTGGATAGAGCACCAGCCTACGGAGCTGGTTGTTGCTGGTTCGACCCCAGCTGGGCGCAATAATTTTTTTAGCTAGTAATGAGTAAATTAAAACTAGAAGAATTTTATATGTCCGAGGCAATCAAGGAGGCCCGCAAGGCCTTTGAAGAAGACGAGGTTCCTGTCGGCGCGGTAATTGTTTACGACGGAAGAATTATTAGCCGCGGCCATAACCAGATAGAACGGCTTAAGGACTCTACCGCCCATGCAGAGATGCTCGCCATTACCTCGGCTACAAACTGCCTTGGTACAAAGTGGTTGAATGGCGCAACCCTCTATGTTACAATTGAACCTTGTAGCATGTGCGCCGGGGCATTGGTGCTTACGCGTATTAAAAGTATATGTTTTGGCGCTAAAGACCCGAAGACCGGCGCCTGCGGTTCGGTATTAAACATTATCGATAATAAGAAATTAAATCACCGGATTAAGGTTAAAAGCGGCATATTGGAAAAAGAATGCGGCGATTTGCTAAAAGATTTTTTCAGGAAGAAACGGAAGAAATAACAAAAATCCTTCATCCGCCTACGGCGGACTCAGGATTAATTCGCGCATAAACTTACTCACACTGCCGTGTTTGTAAGTTTAGCGTTCATTAAAAATTTGGAGAGGTGGCTGAGTGGTCGATAGCAGTTGCCTGCTAAGCAATTGGGCTGGGTAACTGGCCCCCTGGGTTCGAATCCCAGCCTCTCCGCCAGTTGAAACGACCTTGCGATTTAGCTATTAAATCGTAGGGCTTTTTATATATAACGCAAAGGTTTGTGTCTTTTAAGACGAGGTTCGAGCCGCAAATTTTTAAAAAATCTTTTTTGGGGCTTAAAATTTCCTGCCAAGCGACAGAACCAGCTCTATTACAAGTAGTTACGAATTGTTTTGCCGGTTCGAGCCACCCGCCGCCGCTTTTCTCTATCTCCTTGAGTTTGTCCTCTAAATCCTTCTTATCGTTGAGCAGCTTGGCTTTCCTTTTAGCGTATTCTTCCTGAGTAATCTGGCGGTCAATGAAGATGTCAACAAGGCGCTCAAGCTTTGCGTCAAATTCGCTGATGCGGTTCTTAACTTCTTGAGATAGAGAAGAGGAGGCTTTGCTTTCCTCTTGGAAAAGTTCGTCAAAGCGGTTAATCATTTTATCTTTTGTTGAATCGTCTATATAAACTTTTTTGATCGCTTCGTTTATTTGGGAAAGCAAAACCTCTTCTCTAAGAAACTTTTTGCTGAGGCAGGGGCCTTTCTTCTTGGTACAGCGGTAATAAATATGTCCTTTCTGTTTCTCTGCGGTAATGGCGCAACCGCAATATTCACACCTTATTAATCCGGTAAATCCGTATTTTATTTCTGTCTTCTTATGATTCCTATGACGGTTGTCTAAAATACCCTGCACGCTATCAAAAAGTTTCTTAGAGATAAGCGGCGGGTGGCTGCCTTCATACATTTCGCCATTAAACTTGAATACTCCGTAATAAATAGGATTCCTGAGTAATCTTGCGAGTTGCGATTTACAGACAGGCTTGCCCATACTTCCTGTAAGGCCCCACCTTCGGATTTCTCCAACCATTGATGAAAGGGTGTAATTATCTGTGGCATAGAGTTCGAAAATCTTTCTTACAAATTGAGACTTTTCCGGATCAAGGTAGATATTATGTTCTTTGTAGTTATTCAGATAACCAAGTGGGGCCCAGTTGGGCCAAATACCGCGCCTTAACTTTTCCCTCATCCCGCGCTTAATATTCTCGGAAAGATTATCAACATAGTATTTACTCTGCCCAAAGGCGATAGAGAGCATAAATTTTCCTTGAGCAGAGTTATCAAAGCGAAGAGTGGGGAAGCGAAGGTCAGAGATCTTGCCAATATCTACCAAATAGATAATCTTTCCGCCGTCAACAGAGTTACGGGTAAGCCTGTCTGGACGCCATGCCAAAATACCGTCACATACGCCCGCTTCAATCTGTTTAACCATAAAATCAAAGATAGGCCTGCCGGGTTTCTTAGCTGTCTTTGTCTCAATAAACTCTTCCGCTATAAACAGATTTTCTCGTTTACCGTATTCTCGTAATTCATTAAGTTGCGATTCAATAGACAAAAT
>JAZDFW010000034.1:0-6248 GCA_043807505.1 Candidatus Omnitrophota bacterium
GATATGGAGATAATTTATGATACGCAGGCAGGCGCTTATTGCGCTATTGGCGACTATGAGCTTAAGCCGGGAGAGAGCATAGAAAGGGCTGTTGAGATACGTAATATATGGCTTATTCCGGATAGCGAGCTTGAGACGATGCGCGTGGATTTGGATAAATTGTCTGTCTTACTTAGGAATACGGAATATTCCGAAAAGTTCAATTTTTTAAAAAGTAACATCGAGTTAAAATTGAACCAGATTAGCGAAACTCAAAAAGATTCGCCTGCCAACCCCGAGCAGCTTATTTCGATATACCGCGAGAATTTGAAAATCCTTGAATTTGCTAAAGCGGATTTAGCTTTTGCCCGCAGCCTGCTTTCTCAGGTAAGGCCGTTTCCTACCGCGGCTGTCTGGCGGATCATTATCGCGATTATTATTTTCTTAGGGCTTTTGGGCGGGACTTTTTATTTTGTCTGGCAAAGACAGGTTAAAACTATAACTCAAGAAGATACATTTTATACGCCTAAAAAAGATGAGTTTAATATTAAGCCTAAAGCTCCGGCAGCCGATGAAGAGCAGGAGCTAAAAACCAAAGATATTGACGATATTTTAGGAAAAACAGACGAAGAAAAATAGGGACCATTTTTCAAGCCCTCGTAGGGGACGTTTAAACGTCCCCTTTTCTCCCCAAGATTTATCTTTACTCTTAATTCAAAGAATATTATAATAAATTAAAGCCTATCAGGAGAAGAGAATGAAACAGCAATCTATAGAAAAATTTAAACGAAGATGGGCCAAGATAAATGAGTTTCAAGATAATGAATTGCGAAAGCTATCTATTCACGAGAAGCTCTATCAACTTAACTCTATTGTCCGTTTGGCAATGGGGATGAAACTAGATTTTGGCGAAGACCAAGAGAAGCGCAAAGTAAGGTCAAGATGGATATTTTTAAAGAGAGGTAATTCGTGAGAAAGCCGGCGGAACTTAAGCCTTTACTGGAACCATTGTCTGTTTTAAAAAGATTATTGGAGGGGGCCGGATGTCAATGGATGATCATCGGAGGAGTGGCCGCAAGCCTTCTGGGAAAGCCTCGATTTACCGCCGATGTAGACGCGGTAGCATTGATCGAAGATAAAGAATTCTCAAATCTTCTAAAAGTTGCAAGACGCCTTGGGCTTACGACGCGTATAAAAGACGCTGTAGAATTTGCGCAAAAAAATAGGGTTTTACTGCTTAAACATACTAAAACAGGCATCAACGTGGATTTATCATTAGGCCTTTTACCTTTTGAGAAAGAAGCTATAAAAAGAAGCAAACGATTCAAAATAGCGAATATTACGTTTAATTTACCTACGCCGGAGGATTTGATAATTTTTAAAGCTGTGGCCCATAGGCCTAGAGATATTGAAGATATTAGAGAGATCGTCAAAATTCATACCAAGGTAAATAAAAAATATATAAAAAAGATAGTAAAAGAATTCGCCTCCTGTTTAGGAATGCCTGAAATTTGGCAAGATATAGAATCTATTCTTGAAACTTGAGAAAGAGAATTATGTTAGACGTCTATAGGGGCGGGTCGAAAAGAAACAGGAAGTATTAATTACGGAAGTGATTGCAAATGAGTAGTTTTTTAGGAAGGAGAAAATTACCATGGAAAGAATAAATGTTCTGATTATCGAAGATAAGGCGGAAGATATGGCCTTTTTGGAAAGCACCTTAAAGGAGGCAGGCTATAAGGTGTGGACTGTCTCCGGCGGTGAAGAGGGGATAGAAGTATTGAAAAATATTCCTTTTTCAGTTGTAGTTACGGAATTGCATATGCAGGGGTCTGTCTGTATCGAGATTATTAAGGAAGCGCTAAAGATTAGCCCGGATATCAGTGTAGTAGTAATTACGGCATATACCTTTATTAATTTAGCTGTTGAGGCAATGGAATTGGGAGCCTATGGTTATATTACCAAGCCGTTTAATGTGCCGGAGATTAAAATTATCGTCAAGCGGGCCGCGGAAAAAAGCATTCTTTTGTCTTCGAAAAAAGAAAAAGATCAATTCGCGGAGATGTCTGTAAAAGATGGTTTAACAGGAGTTTATAACCGCCGTTTTCTTAAAATATATTTGGACAATAAAATATTTATGATGAACCGGCTGATTGAGCAGTTCTCGGTCTTGATGATTGATTTGGACCATTTTAAAAAATATAACGACGACAACGGGCACCAGGCGGGAGATGAAGTGCTGTGTAAGGCCTGTAAGTTATTTGCCGCCTCGGTACTGCGTAAAGGGGATATTGTGTTTCGTTATGGAGGCGAAGAGTTTTTGGTTTTTTTAGATAATGCCGATAAGAAAAGCGCCTTTGTGGTTGGAGAGAGAGTCCGTAATACAGTCAACCTTTATCTGCCTGTTACTGTGAGTATCGGTATCGGTTCTTTTCCGGAAGATGGCAAAGATTTGGATGAGTTGATTGCCAAGTCAGACGCGGCGTTATATAAAGCCAAAGAAGGCGGCAGGAACAAGGTTTGCGTAAGCGAATAGTATTCGATGCGCCTGTCTATACTTGAACCAAGAAAGATTATTTTTGAAGGAAACGCCAAAGAAGTAATTTTACCCGGAGAGGATGGAGAGATTTGTGTCCTGGATTTTCATCAGCCATTTTTACTTGGCCTAAGGAGCGGCAATATTAAGATAAAAGGCGGCTGGGCGAACAACGTAATCCAGGATGAATTAGATGAGCAGATGTCCCCGGTGTTTTATTCCGCGGATACTGTAAAGATAAAATACGGTATAGCAAAGATGACTAAGAATGATTTAATATTAATCGTAGAATTATATGCGTAATCTTACTATAGTTTTAATTATGGTTTTGGCTACTTTGGGGCCGGCGGCTGTAATTGCCATTGTTGGTTACTCCGCGGTAAAGGCAGTAGGAAGAAACCCTTCCGCGGCAGCTAAAGTTTTGATTTCCATGATTACGGCCTTTATCTTTGCCGAGGCAATTGCCATCTTAGCGCTTTTGGTAGTCTTTAATCTATTCAGGTAATATATGCTAATCCAGTTATTAGTCATACAACTCACAACCTTTATAATTTTAATTTTGGTGCTGAGGGTTTTATTTTACCGGCACCTTAATTCTGCTTTGAAGCGCCTGAGGGAACTCCAGGAAGAAGCCTTGGCCAAAGAAGCGAATATTAAAGATGAATTGGACCGGTTAAAGCTGGTAAAACTGGCGGAAGTGGA
Organism: Candidatus Omnitrophota bacterium; assembly: GCA_043807505.1. Lineage (GTDB taxonomy): Bacteria > Omnitrophota > Gorgyraeia > Gygaellales > Profunditerraquicolaceae > JAZDFW01. Next base: position 3,218 of record JAZDFW010000034.1, read on the forward strand.
GAAAGGCAAGCTTGAAGCAAAAAGGATAATGGAAAATGCCAAAAAGCAGGCAGAAGTATTGCGTGTAAAATTAGAAGAAGATGCAAAACAGGAAAGCCAAAAAATTATTACGCTGGGCAAAGAGATGGTGGAAAAATCACAGAAGAGTTTGGCAGCCAATATTGAAATGAGGGCATTAAATCTGGCTCAAGAAATGATCAAATATACTTTTAGCGAAAAAGGAATAGAATTTTTGCAGCATCTTTTAATGGATGAACTTATTACAGAAATTGAGAATCTCGATAAGGAAAAGGTTAGTGTTAAATCCGGCAGGGCCAAGGTTGTATCGAGCGCTGCTTTGTCCGAAGAAGAAAAGGCGCGCTTGAAAAAGACGTTATCAAGCAATTTAGGATATGAATTAGTTATAGAGGAAACAATAGATCCGGCGTTAGTCACGGGGTTAGTTATTCAGATCGGAGAATTTGTTATTGACGGCAGCCTGAGCAATAAATTAAAAAAGGCAATTCCATATATTAAGCTTGTAGACGCTGTACGTAAGTGATTACAAATAAAGAAGATGCAAGAATAATCCGGGTTAAGTTAGGCATCTATAAGGGCGAGTGAAAAAGAAAACAGGAAGTATTAATTACGGAACTGATTGTAAATAAAGTAGTTACATACAGCGTCTACGAGGCGATAAAGCAATGGATATCAGAATTCCAAATTTAGATATAAGAGAAATTGGCACGGTAAAAGAGGTCAAGTACGGTATTATTAAAATTGACGGCCTTTCTTCCTGTATTTATGGGCAATTAGTTCAATTCCCTCAGGGGGTAAGGGGGATGGTTATAGGTTTTAATTCCGACGAGGTAAATGTAATTGTTTTGGGCCAGGAAAGCAAAGTGTCTGTTGGAGACGTAGTGAGCTCTTTGGCAGAATTAATAAATATACCTGTGGGAGATGGTTTCTTAGGCAGGATAGTCAATAGTTTAGGGGAGCCGTTGGATAATAAGGGAGAGATAGTTCCAACTGATTTTTTCCCTGTTTTTAGAGAAGCGCCGGGGATCATGGATAGGGAGCCTATTACAGAGCCTATGCTTACCGGCAACAAGATTATTGACCTTATCATACCCATCGGAAAGGGGCAAAGAGAGTTAATTATCGGAGACCGGCAGACAGGGAAAAGCACCATCGGTGTTGACGCGATTATAAATCAGTATGATAAAGATATGGTATGTATTTATTGCTGGGTTGGCGGGCCGCAAGCGGCGTTAAAGAAAATCCTGCATAGCTTAAGGGAAAAAGATGCTTTAAAATATACCATCGTTCTTAGCGCCTCGGCGGATGCCGCTGCCGCGGAGCAATATCTGGCTCCTTACGCGGCTGCTACGTTGGGGGAATATTTTATGCATAATGGCAGGGATGTATTGGTGGTGTTTGACGATTTGCTAAAACACGCCTGGATATACCGTCAGATGTCATTATTGCTTGAGCGTTCTCCGGGCAGAGAGGCATACCCCGGAGATATATTTTATCTGCATTCGCAAGTTTTGGAGCGCGCGGGAAGATTTAATAAAGAAAAGGGCGGCGGGACAATGACTTTCCTGCCTATCGTCGAGACATCGCAAGGGGATATAACAGGATATATCCAGACAAATTTAATTTCTATAACTGATGGCCAGATTTATATAAGCACTCCGCTTTTCCGGGAAGGTTTTAAGCCGGCCATTGATTTGGGCCTGTCGGTTTCGCGTATTGGCAGTAAGGTGCAATATCCGGCGATAAAAGAATTGGGAAGGGGCCTGCGTTTAGAATATGCCCAGTATCGCGAAATGTTACGTTTAACAAAATTGCGCACCCGGTTATCTACTGAGGTATTGGAAAAAAGGCAGCGAGGCGAAACGCTGAAGGAGCTTCTTTTGCAGGCGAATAATAAACCCATTTGCCTTGAAGAAGAGGTAGTCCTTTTTTATGCTTATAAACGCAGGGTTCTGGAAGTTTTACCTGCTGGGACCTTAAGGACATTTATCAATAGTTTTTATGCTTATTTAACTAACGAGGCCCCTGAGCTGGTTAATCGAATAACGCAGAAAAAGGATTTGACTGATGATATAAGAGTAGATTTAGACAGGTGTATTGGCGATTTTTGCCGCAGGTTGAAAGAAGAAGAAGAAAAGCTTGTAAGTAATAAACTATGAGGCCGGCATCAGCATTAAAACAGGATTTAGAGGTTGTGCGCACCTTAGGCGATTTGATTGATGTTTTAAAGACAACGGCCATAATTCAGTTTCGTGCTTTCCAAAGGAAGCAAAAAACAAACAGGCTTTTTTTTAATGAAATAGAAGATTGCTTTAGGCTTTTATTAACCAAAAAAGTGGTGCATCCCTATTTATTTGACCGCCAGGCATTGCCTACGGCTATTTTGGTTGTAACAAGCGACGAGGGTTTCTTGGGCGAACTTAATACAATGCTCATTAATACTGCCTTAGATCAAAAAAGGGAGAGGCAGGATGAAATTATTGTTATGGGAGAGCGAGGCGCCAGGTACCTGGAAGATATAGCTGAGAACTTTAAATTTTTCCAAGGGATCTCAGATCAGATGAATTATTTAGAAGCCGAAAGCATCAGGGATTATTTAATAGAAGGTTATCATAAAAGATTTGGGCGCGTTTTAATAGTTTATCCTGAATTTATTTCTTTGGCTTCACAGAAGGTTAGCTTGTTTCGGCTTTTGCCTTGGTCCGAAGTTTCCTATGAAAAAGAAAAAGCAGTCAGCGGTTCTTTAGCAAATGAATTGTTGATTGAGCCGAACCCATATCGTGTGCTGGAAACTATGATAGGCCTTTGGACAGCTTTTAAATTACAAGGTATATTTTGGTCATCTAAACAGGCTGAGTTCGCGGCAAGGATCATGCATTTGGAGGCAAGTACGCAAGAGATAGGCCAATTGACCCAGAAATTCTCTCTGGAGTATTTTCGTCAGGTGCATGCTTTAAAAGATAAGGTTATTCGGGAAATTTCCGCCTCAAAGATATTGTTGGGCAAAGGCTAA
>JAZDFW010000035.1:0-6848 GCA_043807505.1 Candidatus Omnitrophota bacterium
AAGTATTGTTTGCATAATGATTATACCAACTAAAACTATGCAAACTACTTCTGCGTGTTTTTTAATTTGGCTCAAAATAAAATTAAGCATTTTACCTTCCCTTTATCTTCTTCAACTCATTTAAACCTTATTCTGTACAAACAACTAATAATTTCTATTAATTAATTTCCATCAATTCGATAAGTTTTACCATAAGAATCTTTAGCGACATAAGAACCATCTGATTGAGACGTTACTTGATACGTCTGTCCATTTACATAAACTGTTTGAGTTTGTCCAATACTAACACTTGACTGATTATATTGATAATTATTAGTCGTATTGTAGTTGTTTGACCTTTGCTGAGGTTGGTAACTAGGCTGATAGTATTCGCTTGTTGGATTATTACGATACTGATTATGTCCTACATTGCCTGTATAAGGGTTCGTATTGCCTTCATATGAATAGTTATCTCTTACAGTGTTGTTGGAACTCGAACGATGGTAAGGAGCAACGTAAGTCCCATCCTTGCGAGTATAACCGCTTACATACACATCGCCTGCATAACAAAGAGAGCAGAACAAGAAAAATGTTGTCAAAATTAACAATATTCTTTTCATCTAACGCCTCCTTAAATACCCCTCCTATTTTAGAGAGTTGCACTTAGATTTATTTACTCAAGCCCCCATTACTACTCCTTTATGGTTACATAGAGATTATAACTCTAACCTTCAATCCAAGCAACAACCTTCTTCAGTTATCCAAAGCTATGAACCCCTGCCCATTCATACATTAGAATCTTGTGACGTTAGCGTGACGTTAAGAAACTAAATCATACAAAACACTACAAACCTATCCAAACATCTCCAAAGGAATAAAAAAGCGTAACTGCCTCATAACTAAAGCAATTACGCATAAATAAAGCAAAACGAGAGGCTTATGAATTCCTCTCGTTTTTATATGGTGCCGAGGAAGGGAATCGGACCCCCCACGCCGGCCTTTTCAGGGCCGCGCTCTACCACTGAGCTACCTCGGCTAACTCACTCACTATAGCTTATTCGATACTATTTAATAAACAAACAACGCTTACCGCTATATCAATACTTATCTTGGATACTTTGACGTTCGTTCCCCATGGGGAAACCAATGGTTTCCCCTCTGGCGTCGCTCGATGACAAACACATACTGAATCGCTCCTGTCACCCCTTCCTTTCAATCTATAGAATTCCTTGGGAAGAAAACATTGTTTTCTTCCCAAACCTATCTTTTATTAGATTTTTAACAATATAGACTCAATAGTTCTCTTGTATCCGCGACGCGGATAATTGTTAAAAATCTGTCCCTCACTATAACTTATTTAATACTATTAAGTAAACAAACAACGCTTTAAGTTATCAATTTTACCACAAAAGGCGAAAATAGCAAATAGATTAGTCCTACTTTGCCGCATCGACAATTTTAACAAATAACTCCTGTGCTAAGGTCAAATTAGGAAGATGATACCTACGGCTGGAGACCTTTAATCTTGAAGCAGTTTGCGTAACTTTTGACACTTTTATCCAAACTAAGCTGGAATCCTGCGCGATAAAACTTAGAGATCCTTTAGCGTAATCCTCTTTTTTTATCGTCCCTCTAGACCTTGCTATTTCTTGCGCAGCGCTGAAAAGCCCATCATAACTTTTATCCATATCCCCTTGCACGCTATCTTGGCTTATCGCATAGCCGCTAACAGCGCCAACTGCGCTACCTGCGATTAAAGCAACGCAACCGGTTAAATTTAAAATAACAATGCATGCTAGAAATGAAAAAAACGCAAATTTTCTCATTTTAACTCCTTTTTTCCAAACCAATTTTCTAATTTATTTAAAGTTTCATTTACTTCCGGGCTTAAGCTTTCACTAAAAAGAATTGTCTTAGGCTGAATAATTAAAATAATTATATCTACCTTTAGATTACTTTGCAAGTAGTTAATTGTAAGTTCTATCGAAGCATTATGGGTACAAAAAAGGTTAGTTGTTTTTAAATCTTGGCCTTCTAATAAGCTGAATTCTCCGGGTTTGGCGCCAAAATCAACTGCATCGATGATAACCAAATTATCAGGCTTATCTTTAATGATTTTGCCCAGATAATTCTCCGGGCTAGTTGCTGCATCGTAAACTGTATACGGGACTTTATCTTTAATCCTGCTGGCAAGAAGAGAACCTACGCCATCATCGCCTCTTAGAGTATTACCTATGCCGATAATTACTACTTTACCTTTTAGATGCGCCCTTAAATGATCTAAAGTTTCCATCCTCAGAATTTTTTCCCATGGCGGTAGGGCCTGGTTTTGTTAAATTCTATCTTTTTCAATAATGATTCCTCTAAATTAATTTCTCTTGCCCCGCAATAATCAAATATTCTAATACAGCAATCAGCAAGCTCTTCGGCAATAGCGCCTTTAGTGCCCTGATTACGCATTGCTTCTAATGCCTCAGAGAGTTCCGAATGCATTAGCGCAATAAGTTCCGCGTCATTACGCTCGCTGTCCCACCAGCCTTTTTCTCTGGCAATCGCATGACAAGCTATAATCAAACTGTTGATGTCCGGCTTATTTTTTTTCATTTAATTCTTTTTCCTTTCTTTTTTCCAAAGCAGAAAATACGTTATTGGCGATAGTTTCCTTGGCGGATGTGCTTGGCGATGCAACTTCTAGCTGGGTTTTTGAAGCATCGATTTCTTTAAAAAATATCCCTACGGGCGTTGTATCTTCCGCAGAAACATAAAACGCAATGAATTTTTTGTTTTTATCATCACAATATGTATATGCCCCTATACGGCTTAATACTTCTTTGACATTTTTATGACAGTTTGTGTAATCATAATCGAATGTTTTCACCACAGCGTCTTTTCTGGCTTCTTCAATTTGTTTTGTCGAAATCCCGATAATGCCTTTTGCGGCTTCCCGCACATTACAACCAACCTTCTTTATGGTAACGCAACCTAACAAATTAAAAATACAAACCGCAGATATCGAAATTACAACGCAAAATTTAAAATTTTTAATTTTTAATATCTCCATGGCTTCTCCTATTCGTTTATAACTTTCCAGATTTTATCCAAGTTCCTTCGCGCTTCTTCCTCGCCCCTCTTTGCAAACTCTTTTGCACGGGACAATTCCAACCAATGCATCCCTTCAGTGTTGGGATGCAACACTATGTCCGCTAATTGAGCCTCCTTCTGCGCTAATTCAGACTGCATAAATTCAATGCTGGCGAAAATTGTTTCAATGATATTGGATTTAAACTTTTCTTTAAAATAATTATTTAAATCGTACCATTTCCTTTTTTTAACTGCTTCGATAGCGATACCGAATTGTGCTTTTAATTTTTCCCTCTGGTTGATATTATCTTCTCTTGAAGGCGTAACGTTTACCGCGATAATTTTACTTAACCCCATCATAAATAAAGGTTCGGTTGGTAAAGGATGGATTAGCCCTCCGTCAAAAAGTATGTTCTCTTTAAACGCGAAAGGTAAAAATACGCCCGGCATGGCGCAACTGGCCATAATCGCATCGGCCAAAAGGCCTTTTTCTATTATTATAGGCTCTTTTTTCTTTATATCGCTTGCCACAATCTTTAAAGGGAGCCTTACATCATAAAAGGTTTTATTGCCGAAATATTTTTTTAGAAAATTATAAAGCTTGTTGCCTTTAATAAAACCCGCAAGGGGCCAAGTCAGGTCAATCAAGTTCCAAATATATTTTGGCTCTCTAAATTCCTGAGTAATCTCTAGGATTTCGTCTGAATTTCTTCCGGTTACCCAAAGGCCCGCGATAATCGCGCCTATGCTTGAGCCGGAAATAACATCTACCGGGATTTTCTCCTCCTCGATTACCTTTAAAACCCCAATATGACAGAAACCATATGCTACGCCAACCCCTAATGCCAAGCCTACAAGCCGGTCTCCAACTTGACGCGAAATCCTTCTTATTGCCCTTGCATATTCGGATTCCGCATCATCCAAAATTATCCTGTCATGCGCCTTGAATTCTATTCTTGGCAGAGTAGCAAAAACGCTATGCCCCAAAAATTCCATCTGCTGCAGGTGTGTAAGTTTTGAAATCTTATATTCGTTAATGATTACTTTTATCTTTGATTCCGGAAAATGGAAATCTAATTTTAGCCTTTCCATTAAATGATGCGTCCGCTTTAAATCTAGCGCATCGGGACTGGTGAGGATATGGATAAAATCCGACTGGTTAAGCGCTTTAAAAACAAATTGATCCATAAGAGACGGTAAATCTAAAATCAGATAATTGTAATCATTAATCAATAATGTAAAAATATCCACCAGCCTGCTGAGGCAATTTTGGTCCTCTGGATTATAGTGAAAAAATATTATGTCTATACCGAATTTATCTTTTATAATTGAAGCTTTAATAGGCTCATATTGAAAACCCGAGGAAGACAGGTCAATAATCTTATGGTCATTACAGGTTCCCATCCTTTGTGATAGGCTGTGTATTTTATCTTGGCAACAAACATCCAGTATGATTACGCTTTTCCCCGTCTCCAGATAAAGGCTCAAGGCAAGGTTTAAGGCATAAACGGACTTACCTGCCCGCGAATATGAACTAAAGACTGAAACCACCGTACTTTCAAATACGGTCTTCTGATGCAAGTCTTTATTTTTTAAGCGGCGGGATAAAGTTTGGCTTAAATCAATGGCAAGCCTCGGGATTTTTTTTAAGATAGAATCAAAATCTTCTTTTTTAATCACAAGGGCGCAGCAATCATTTAGAGCTCTTGTATTAACAGAATGGGGGTCTCCGGTAAGCAACGAAATAATCCCAAAATATTTTCCCCGGTGGAGATACTCTAACACTCTTTCCTTGCCTTGATTATCACGGGTAAATATCATGATCCTTCCTGAAATAAGGCAATAGAAAAAAGAAGCAGGACTGCCTTCTTCATAAATAATCTGGCCTTTTTTATATTCGACTATACTCGATTTCTCTTTTATGTAAGAACTCTCTAGCCTGCTAAGGCCGGCAAAAAAAGGAATCTCGCTTAATATCAGGTCTTTATCCAGATGCTCCATTAATCTATTTCCCCCTCCATGCAAATTTCGGCAAATTTCTTCGCGCTCCCTCTAACCGTCCTAGTAAAAGTGTTATAATCAACTTCAACTAGGCCAAACCTGGGAGCAAAACCCTTATCCCATTCGAAATTATCGATTAGCGACCAATAAATATACCCTGAGATTTTAACGCCGTTGTCTCTGGCGCGTTGAATATTCTTTAAATGCTCGTATATGTATTTCCAGCGCAGGTTATCGTCTTCTGTACAGATACCGTTTTCAGTTATCATCACATCTAAATTATATTTTTTTAATTTTAAAAGCAAATCGTAGAGCCCCTCGGGATAAATATCCCAACCCAGAGAATTTTTTTCCAACGGATGATGATTTTTCTTACAGGTATCAAATATCAAATGCCTCAGTCCCCAATTTTCTGCCTCGACTAGCTGCCGTGAATAATAATTGATACCGATAAAATCCAGCGTCTTATGGCGCGATAATCTGTCGATCATCCCAAAATTATACCAACGATCTCTTAAATAGGCGGCGAATTTATCTTTTAAACAAGGCCTGCAGGCGACAAATGCCTGCAAATTTTGGGCAATGCTTATTTGCGGCCGAGACAACTCTCTTTTTTTGTAAATATTCTGGATGAGCTTATAAATTTCTATGTGCGCTAAGGCAAAATTATTTTCTACCCTCATTGATTTAAAGAGGGAAATTTCTTGGGGCGGCCACACACCTAAAATATAAGCGTGATAGGTATAAACCAATGGTTCATTTATGGTGATCCAGTAATTTACACTAGGTGCCAATGCTTCAACAACGTATTGGCAATAGCGCTTGAAATAACCAATAGCATGCGAATCCAGCCAACCTCCCGCTTTGGCAAACCATTGAGGATTGGTAAAATGGTGCAACGTGACAATCGGCTCTAGTTTGTGCCTCCTTAAAGATGCAATTACATCTAAATAATGCTCTAATTCGGCTTGACAAAATTTGCCTTCTTCAGGTTCAATCCGGCTCCATTCGATGGATAAACGAAGGGCATTGTGATTAAGGCTGGCAGCTAAATCAAAATCATGCTCAAATAAGTCATAATGACGGCAAGCTAAACCAGAATTTTGCTTACCGGCATTTTTCTCCCAGTGCCACCAATCAGCATTTAGATTGTTGCCCTCTACCTGATAGGAGGAAGTGGCAGCGCCCCATAAAAAATTTTGCGGAAATTTAGCCATATATCTTTGTATTATATCATTATAAAATAAAGAATCCCAACAAAAATGTTGGGATTCTTTTACATAATGCTGCTATGGCAATTTTAGAAGCTTGTTACCTTGTTTTGCCGGTTCCTGCTTTTGCTGGCACTTCATTTAAACCCAAATTTTTCAATAGAAATCTGTTATCTTCGAATTATCCGTAAGAAAAGAATACGGGTGAAATTTGGGTTTACCCCGCCATTCTTGATTAAATCTCTTCGAGATTTAATCAGGCGGCCCTACGGGCAAAAAATGCTATTGCATTTTTTGGGTTAAATATTTGCTTAATGCTGCCCAGGTCCTAGGGCCCACCTTACCATCAGCCTGAAGGGCATTTGCCTTCTGGAATTCCTTTATTGCCTTTTTTGTCTTTGGGCCAAGTTTACCATCGACATTACTCGTATAATAGCCGGCATTCTTCAAAGCCTTCTGAACTTCTTGAGTTGAAGGGCTATATGGGCCTGAAGGAGGCATAGTTTCTAATTTCGGTTCCCCGCCTGAATTGGTGGTTGTTACCGAGGTTACCCGAATCTTAGGTTCCTCTATCTT
>JAZDFW010000036.1:0-21792 GCA_043807505.1 Candidatus Omnitrophota bacterium
ATGTTTTTTGAAACTAAGGCGGGGTTCTTTGCCTTGAAGAAATCTTTTGACGTTGGGTAAATGGCGGAAAATCAAAAAAGCTGATACTAGAAAACTAAGGACAATTAAACCCTGTGAATATTTAAACATAACCATTAATAAAGGAAAGATTATCGCGGAGCTAACCGAAGCAAGAGAAACTATTCTTGTCGCAAAAATCATAACCAGCCAAGTTGTAATTACGAGGCTTAAGACAATCGCTAAGCCGTAAACTTTAAAAGATAAACCAATTAATACGCCAAATGTTGTTGCTACTCCCTTACCCCCCCTAAACCTTAAAAAGACTGTCCAATTATGCCCTGAAATACAAGCTATCCCTAAAATAAAACGCAATAAATTAGCCTCGACAATTACAGTCCTGGAGGTAAAATAATCACCAATAAGTATTACGCAAATAAGCCCTTTAATTATATCTATTAATAATACAACAATTCCCGCTTTTTTCCCAAAGACCCTGAGCGCATTGGCAGCGCCTACATTTCCAGAACCTTTAGAACGTATATCTATACCTTTAAAGATTCTTCCGTATAAATAAGCAGTAGGTATTGATCCCAGTAAATAACTACTGATGATTCCCAGGCTTATCAATAGCATATAATGACTTAAAACCTCTTCCTATGTAATCTATCCCTGAAATAATGGAAAAAATGACTGCAACTGTCCATAATATATAAGACAACTTAAATTGTATAATAACCCCAATTACTGAAAGCATCTGGAAGGTGGTGGTTAATTTTCCCCATCTGGTAGGAAAAATAGTAATATTTTGTTTAACTATATAAATCACAACCGCACCCAAGAGAATTATTACGTCTCTACTGATTACAATAAAGCTAACCCATAAAGGAAATTTAATATGCTTAGGAAAATCAGAGATAATAGAAAGACAAATAAACGCGCTCATTAAAAGCAGTTTATCTCCAAGGGGATCAAGCACCATTCCGGCTTTTGAGATTTGTTTTGACTTACGGGCAATGTAACCATCAACCGCATCCGAGATAACCCCTAAAATAAAAATAGCCAAAGCAACAAACCTTAAATAATCTTTTTGCGGATAATCATAATAAATAAGGCTGGCAACAAAAAACGGAACGGTTAAAATCCTAAAGGTGGAAATTTTGTTCGCGAAATTCATTTTATCATTCTAATTCTTTTCAAAGGCCAATAAATCAACAGGGCTTTGCCTAAAATATTTTTTTTAGGGACAAATCCCCAGTAGCGGCTGTCTTTGGAAGAGCTAGAGTTGTCACCTAAAACAAAATAACTATCTTCCGGCACTTTTATTTTTTGCCCTTCTTGGCCGAAATTACCCATATTGTAATAATACCTTTGGTTAAATGTTGGCCCTAATATAGCTAAGTCGTCAACATATACTGAACCTTTTTTGATTTCAACGGTTTGGCCTGCCACAGCAATAAGCCTTTTAATAAAGTTCATTTTAGGGTCTTCCGGATAAATAAAAACTATTACATCTCCACACTTTGGCGAAGTTATGGCAGGTGTCCTTAAATTTATGAAAGGAATCCGAGCGCCAAAAGTTAGCTTATTCACAAGGATTATATCGCCCTCTAAAAGTGTATTACGCATAGAGCCGGTGGGAATTTTAAACGGCTCCACAAGAAAAATACGAATGACAATGGCTAAAATTGCCGCAACAATAAGTGATTCTGCCCATTCCCTTACTACCGGCATTATTTTTTGTTTTCTACTAGTACCTTGCTTTTGTTCCATTATATTTTTAATACCTCTAAAAATGCCTCTTGAGGTATCTCCACTTTACCAAATTGTTTTAGGCGTTTTTTACCCTTTTTTTGCTGCTCCCAAAGTTTTCGCTTACGCGTAATATCTCCGCCGTAGCATTTAGAGGTAACATGTTTGCCGACAGAACGGACTTTTTCTGAGGCTAAAACTTGAGTCCCTATAGCTGCTTGAATATTTACTTCAAATAATTGACGCGGAATTAATTCTTTAAGTTTAGTGACGAGGGCACGGGCTTTAAAAATTGCCTTTTCTTTGCACATTAGGCAGGAAAATGCATCACAGATAACATCATTAATCAGAATGTCCAACCTGATTAAATTTGTCCTTAAATACTCTTTAAACTCATAATCTAGTGAGCCGTAACCTCTGGTTAATGATTTTATTTTATCATAGAAATCAACTATGATTTCAGATAACGGAATACTAAAAACTAATTTTACTCTATCCTCGCTAAGATATTCGCTTGATTGAAATACTCCTCTTCTTGATTTTGCGAAATCGCACACAAGTTCTATAGCATCCACAGGAATAATCATTAATAGGTTTGCAAAAGGCTCGAGTGTCTCTTGAATGTTTTGTGTACTTGGAAGTTTACTAGGTGTATCTACTTCTAAGACCGTACCGTCTTTAGTAATGACTCTATAAACTACATTCGGGACAGTCAAAATTAAATTTAAATTATATTCTCTCTCTAGGCGCTCTTGCACTATTTCCATATGCAATAGGCCTAAGAACCCGCAGCGAAAACCGCTTCCAAAAGATTGGCTGTTTTCAGGTTCAAACACAAAAGAGGCATCGGATAATTTTAGTTTATCCATGGCATCACGCTGTTGTGGAAAATCGCCCGGATTCACCGGGTAAATGCCGCAGAAAACCAATGGTTTAACCGTGCGATAACCCGCTAATGGCAAAGTACACGGCCTTTTGTTATCGGTAATAGTATCCCCGATAATAATTTCCCTGGGGTCTCTAATATTAGCGGTAAAATATCCTACTTCGCCGCAAGTTAAAGTTTCCTTTTCGCAATATTTTAAGTTAAATACACCCAATTCTTCGATTTTATAAGTTGCATTCGAATGCATCATTTTTAACACAGTTGCAGTATTGATTTGGCCTTCCATAAGCCTGACAAAAACCACAACACCTTTAAAGGGGTCAAAACGGCAATCAAAAACAAGGGCCTTTAAAGGATTGGTTATTTCACAAACTGGCGACGGGATAATCTCGACGATCCGGTCTAAAATTTCTACAATACCGATACCGTCTTTAGCCGAAGCAAGAATTATATCTTCTTCTTTGAACCCTAAAACATTAATGATTTGTTTTTTTACGCGGACGATATCTGACGAATTTAAATCAATTTTATTGATAACCGGAATAATCTCTAGGTTGTTTTCCATCGCCAGATAAAAATTCGCTACTGTTTGGGCTTCAATTCCCTGGCCCGCATCAACTACTAAAATCGCGCCTTCGCAAGCTGCCAATGATTTTGAAACTTCATAAGTAAAGTCGACGTGGCCGGGCGTATCGATTAGATTAAAAATAAAATCTTTATTATGTTTAATCGAATGATAATTAAGCCTTACCATTGATGCCTTAATGGTTATCCCGCGCTCTTTTTCTAAATCCATGTCGTCTAGAAGCTGGCTTCCCTTATGCGATTTATCTACTGCGCCGGTAATTTCAAGAATCCTATCGGCAAGCGTAGATTTACCATGGTCAATATGAGCGATAATGCTAAAATTGCGAATTAATGTTTTGTCCATATTTATGGTTTACTCTTAATTATATAACTTAATAACCTTTCTACTACCTCATCAATACTCAAATTAGTAGTATCTACATAAATTGCATCTTTTGCTTTTTTTAAGGGCGCGAATTCCCGGGTTGAATCTATTTTATCGCGATTATTTAAATCAATCTCTACATCTTCCAGGGTTATATTTTGGAGCGCTCCCCTTAATTCTTTATATCTGCGGTTTACGCGTTCCTTAGGAATTGCGTCAATATAAAATTTTTTATCCGCATCGGGAAAAACTACAGTTCCAATATCCCTGCCGTCTAGGACACTATTCTTTTCTTTTCCTAATTTTCTTTGAAGTTCCAACATTACCATCCTGACACCTTTAATTTTTGCAATATCTGAAACGAATTTAGTGATACGCGGCTCTCTAATTTCTTTTGAAACATCTTCACCGTCCAGCAATATTTTTAGGGATCCGTCGGAGTTATTGGATAGGCCTATTAAAGATTTACGCGCCAAATCAATAATAGCTTGAGTGTTTTCAATATCAGTCGAACTTTCCAGTGTTTTTAAAGTAAGGGCGCGATACATCGCGCCGGTGTCAATATAAAGAAAACCTAATTTTTTAGCTAGTATTTTCGCAACAGTGCTTTTGCCTGCTCCCGCGGGGCCATCGATAGCAATAATCATCCTAATTTTTCTCTCTTTAGCTGGCTTTTTTTAAGCAGTTTAGTAAGTTGCTCCTTTTTGTTATTTTTTATTGCGGATTTAATACGGTATAAATTTAGTTCTAAGGCAGCTATACTTTTTATAATATTTTTTCGGTTGCTTAAGAAAACGTCCGCCCATAATCTGCTATCGGAAGAGGCGATGCGAGTGGTGTCTTTTAAGCCGCTAGCAGAATACGCTAAGTATTTTTGGGGAATGGACTCAATTAAAGAAAATGCCGCAATGTGGGCAAGGTGGCTGATATAGGCAAGAGTCAAATCATGAACGGAAGGCTTAAGTTTAGTTACCTTTGCTCCTAATTTGACCCAAAATCGCTCTATTTTATTTACAATTGCAGGTTTTGTTTTTTTTGTGGGGGTTAAAATAACAAGTGTTCCCTTGAACAGCCCAATCTTAGCATTAGAAATACTTCGTTTTTGGGAACCCGCCAAAGGATGGCTGCCTATGTAATTAGGAAAAATCTTTTCTAAATTTGAAACAATTTTTTCTTTAGTGCTTCCGACATCGGTAACAATGCAATCTTTCTTAATTACCCTGGATATAAGAGGAGCTAATTCTATCATCGTAAATACAGGTGTTGCTAAAATTACAAGGTCCGCATCTTTTAATACGCTAAAATCTAAGGAACCAATATCAATTGCCCCTCGTTTTTTTGCCAGAGTTATAGAATTTTTATGAAAACTCATCCCGATTACAAGGTTAGTTAGCCGTTTTCTTTTTAATTCTAAGCCAATCGAACCTCCGATTAAGCCAACTCCGACTATCGCGATTTTATTAAATAGTTTCATTATATATCTCTTTCGACTGCCTGCGCGATTACCTTTAAGTCTTTAATGAGCCCCTGAAAATTTGCAGGCGTTAACGACTGTGCTCCATCAGACAATGCCTCTTCGGGGTGATTGTGGACCTCAATAATTAAACCATCGCTTCCAGAAGCCACTGCTGCCCTTGAAAGTGCAGCGACTAATCCCCATTTTCCGGCTGCATGTGATGGATCGACAATTATCGGTAAGTGCGAAAGTTGTTTGGCAACCGGAACAGCGCTGATATCCAAGGTATTGCGCGTGGCATCTTCAAATGTCCTGATCCCGCGTTCGCATAGAATAACATTAAAGTTACCGCCTGCCAGAATATATTCCGCCGACATTAATAACTCTTTTACCGTTGAAGACATGCCTCTTTTTAATAAAACAGGTTTTTTGGTAAGGCCTACTTCTTTTAATAAATTAAAATTCTGCATATTGCGTGCGCCGATTTGTAACACGTCCACGTATCGAGCTACCAATTCCACTTCAC
Organism: Candidatus Omnitrophota bacterium; assembly: GCA_043807505.1. Lineage (GTDB taxonomy): Bacteria > Omnitrophota > Gorgyraeia > Gygaellales > Profunditerraquicolaceae > JAZDFW01. The sequence continues at coordinate 5,570 of JAZDFW010000036.1, forward strand.
GCGGATCCATTACTTCACTTATAGTAACCATATCTAATTCATTGCCTACCTTATTTAAATATACAAGCCCTTCTTCTCCTAAACCTTGAAAACTATAAGGTGAAGTCCGGGGTTTAAACGCGCCGCCCCTTAAAACTTTTACCCCCATTGCTTTTATTTCTTTAGCAATTGAACGTAATGATTCTAAGCTTTCTACCGCGCAGGGGCCGGCCATAATCACAATTTTTTTTCCGCCGATCAAAACATTTTTACCAAGATCTATGACAGAATCCTCTTTTTTAAATTCGCGTGAGACAAGTTTGTAGGGCGCCAAAACAGGAATAATCCTTTCAACGCCCGGAAAAACCTCTAAAGGAGTAACTCGTAATATATCCTCTGGCCCGATAACTCCGATAATAGTGCGTTCTGTACCTTTTGATATATGAGGCGTAAGGCCAAGTGTTTTAACCTTTTCAATTATGTGATTTATTTGTTCTTGGGTTGTGCCGGGCCTTAGGACAATGATCATATCGTATACTCCTCTTTGGTCGTAGGTTATAGGTTATAGGTTTTGGGCAAAACACCTAGCACCTAACACTTTCCTTAATATTTTAATAAACCTTTCATTTTCCTTCCTTGTGCCAATAGTAACCCGGATATAATTCTTCAATCCATACTGTTGCATGTCCCTTACGATTACACCGAATTTTAGCATATCTTTAAATACACCTACACCGTCACGGCCGGCATCTATTAGGATAAAATTAGCTACAGACGGAATAAAAACAATGCCTAATTTAGCCAAGGCCCCATAAAGAAACGATTTACCCTCTAAAATAACAGATCTGGTTTTTTGTAGGAATTTTCTATCAAGCAATGCTGCTTTGGCTGCTACTTGAGCTAAAGAATTAACATTAAAAGGGAGCCTGGCAATTTCCATGTAAGAACTAAATTCAGGTTTAGTCAAAGCATATCCTATTCTTAAACCAGCTAAGCCATATGCCTTGGAAAAAGTTTTTAATACTATTACATTATTGTTACGGATATAATTTGAGCTTTTAGGAAAATCATTAACATCAATAAATGTATCATATGCTTCATCCAGCACTAATATTACATTGCTAGGGAGGCCGCGCATAAACTCTTCAACTTCGTATTTGGTTATGTATGTGCCGGTAGGGTTATTAGGATTAGAGATGAATATAACTTTAGTTTTTTTATCAATCCTTTTGGTAATTCCAGGTAAATCATATTTAAAATATTTTAACGGGACAGTGATAACAGCTCGTCCTATTACGCTAGAAATAATTTTATATTCCAGGAACGTAAAATCAGCGGTTATGATATGCTCATCTTCTTCCACAAAAGTTTTAATAATTATATCAATCAGCTCATCTGAACCGTTACCCAAAACAATATTTGCTGGCTCTAAGTTTAAACTTTTAGCAAGGCCTCTTTTTAAATAAAAACCATTGCTATCCGGATAGCGGTTAATTGAGCGTAAATTCTTCTTAATCGCTTCTATTGCTTTTGGAGAGCTGCCTAATGGGTTTTCATTTGAAGCAAGCTTAATTATTTTCTTAAGGCCCATCTGCCTTTTTAGCTCTTCAATGGGCTTGCCTGCCTCATAAGGGTCTATTTTTAATATGTGTTTTCTTACTAAGCTCATGGTAATTATTCTCCAATCGGGTAAGAGCCTAAAATTTTCAAAAACTTACATTTCTTTTCCAATTCTAAAAGTGCTTTTTTAACCACGAGGTTATCACAGTGGCCTTCTAAATCAAGATAAAAATAATAATCCCAAGCTTTTTTCTTAGACGGCCGAGACTCGATTTTAGTTAAATTAATGTGATATTTTTTAAAAGATGCTAACATTTCATATAAGGCTCCTACCCTATCTTTTATTGAAAATAGTATAGAAGTCTTGCTATGTTTAGTCGCATTAACGCTAGTTTTACCAATAACAAAGAAACGTGTTATGTTATGAGGCGAGTCTTCGATATCGCGCGCCAGAATATTTAATTTATAGATTTTTGCCGCTAAAATCGAAGCAATACAAGCGCTGTTCTTTTCTCGCGCGGCAATTTGCGCAGCGCGCGTTGTACTGGATACTTCGATTTTTTCAATACCCCCAAAATTTTCTCGTAGCCACTCCTTGCATTGGCCGAAGACTTGCGGATTGGAATATACGCGTTTTATTTTATCTTTGGTGAATTTTGACAATAAGTTATGTGAAACATCCAGTGTAACCTGACTGCATATCTTTAGGTCCGAATCAACAAACATATCCAGCGTATAACTTATCGCGCCTTCGATAGAATTTTCAATTGGCACAACACCAAAATCAGCACAATCTTTTTCTACTTCCAAAAAAACATCGTTAATAGTTTCACAAGGAACATAATCAACTTGTGAACCGAATCTTTTTATCGCAGCTAAGTTTGAGAAGCTGGCTTGCGGCCCCATATAGGCCACTTTGAGAGATTTTACAATGCTTAAACTCGAAGACATAATTTCTCTGTAAATCGCCTCAAGCGCTTCGCTTGATAAAGGCCCTTTATTAATTGAGGAAATTTTTTTCAAAACCTCAAATTCGCGATCAGGAGAATAAACGCTTTTACCGCTTTTAAGTTTTTTCTTAGCAATTGATTTTGCGACATCAACCCGCGCATTTAAAAGTTTAATTAAATTTTTATCTATTCCGTCAATTTTTTTACGCAACGTGTTTAGGCTCATTTATCAACTCCTTTTGCCGCACTTTTGTTTTCTATAATTTGTAATTTTGAAAAATCCTCCAACTTAGGCAGTTCCTCTAAGGATCTTAATCCAAAATGCTCAAGAAATTTTCTGCTAGTTCCAAAAACATGAGCTTTACCAGGAGTTTTTTTTCTTCCTGTAATCCTTATAAGGCCTTTATCTAAAAGATTACTCATCACGCCATCAATATTAACATTCCTAAGAGACTCAATTTCAAATCTTGTAACCGGCTGCTTATAAGCAATAATCGCCAGTGTTTCCAGAGCTGGTTTTGATAATTTTTCTACATGACGGTCTTTATGCAGCTTTTTTAAAAAAGTGGCATATGCTGGAGATGTGATCATTTGGAAGCCGCCGGCAATTTCAATGACGCGCAGAGCGCGGTTTGAGTTTTGGAATTCCAACATTAGCTCTTCCAATAATCTACGGATTTGGCTAGTTTCAAAATTATCTAAAGCATATTTTAATTGTTCCAGGGTTAATGGCTTGCCGCTAGAAAAAAGCAATGCTTCAATTGCCGATTTTATATTATCCTGCGTCATTTTATTTTCCGTTGTTTATAAACTTCGTTTAATAGTTTTTCGGTTGTCTCGACGCCTCCTGAGCGTTCCAAAGCCTTTTTAATCATCAATACTGCTTCAGCTTTTTTATATTGTAATTGCATAAGGACATCTAAGGCTTCTTCTTCGATGCCGCTATTTTTAGAGTTGCCATCTTTAACATTATTATCCTGGATCAGGCCAAATCTTCCAACTTTATTCTGTAATTTTGCAATAATATCCCTTGCCTTTTGTTGGCCTATCCCCGGCAGAGTGCGTAAAAAATCAGCATCCGCCTCGTCTATTGCTTTTGCAATCAAGGATATTGGTTGATTTATTGCTTTTAGCGCGGCACGGGGGCCGATACCTGAAACGCTAATAAATGCCTGAAAGAATTCTCTCTCAATTTCATTTAAAAAACCAATTAAGATCGGCGTACTTTTTGCCGGCTCTACTTGGTAATAATGGTAAGTTATCAGGCTAATCAGGCCATCTTTATCTATAAATTCATCTAAACGCTGCATTACAGCAACTGGTAAAAAAACCTCGTAACAAATACTTCCTACGTCAATAACTAGATAACCGGCTGTTTTCTCAACAATTTTTCCCGTAATTCGCGCAATCATTATTTTATCCTTGCAATATAGCAATGTGCTATTGCCAGCGCCAAAGCATCAGTAACATCTGTGTATTTAGGTAAAGTTTCTAATCGGAGGATTTTTGCGACCATTTTTTGTACCTGAAGTTTTGAAGCTAACCCTCTTCCAACAATGGATTTTTTGATTCTTGTCGCCGCATATTCGATTAAAGGAACTTTTTCTCTTTCTGCAGCCAAACAAATCACCCCGCGTGCCTGGCCTAAAATATACGCTGTGGTAGGATGCCGGTAATGTGAGAATATCTTTTCTATAACTACTACTTCGGGCTTTGTTTCCTGAATTAACTTGGCTATTGACCGGAATATTTTATCAAGCCGTTGGGAAGTTGTGTTTTTACTAGATGTGGCCACGATTCCCGCTTCCAATAAGAATATTTGTTTTTTATCAAACTGGATAACGCCATAACCGGTAACGGCTAAAGCAGGGTCAATTCCTAAAATTATCATAGATTAAGCGCCGGCCATCTGCTCGATAATTTCATCAGGTATATCAAAATTTGCATAAACCTGTTGGACATCATCATGCTCTTCTAATGCCTCAATCAATCCTAATAACTGTTTTGCATCTTGGCCTGTTAATTTAATCGTCGAAGAAGGGATCATAGTTACCTCGGCATCCTGGCAGACAATTGCTTTTGCATCTATAGCCTGCTTGACCTTTTCAAAGTTTTGCACAGATGTGGTAATTTCATAATTTTTTCCATCTGTTTTCATGTCTTCTGCGCCGGCCTCTAGCACTAAATCCATTAATTCATCTTCTTTTGCCTGAGCTTTTTCAATTAAAAAATACCCCTTTTTGGTGAACATCCAGATAACTGCGCCTGTGCCGGCAAAACTGCCGCCTTTTTTTGACATAATATTACGTAATTCCGCGCTAGTGCGATTTTTATTATCAGTGAGAGCTTCAACCATAATTGCCACTCCGCTTGGCCCGTATGCTTCATAAGTAACGCTCTCATAAATTACGCCTGGCAATTCTCCGGTTCCGCGTTTTATTGCCATTTTGATATTGTCTTGCGGCATATTTGCTTCTCTTGCTTTTGCTATAATAGCGCGTAATCTGGGGTTTGTATCAGGATTGCCTCCACCTTCCCGAGCTACAATAGTAAGCTCCTTAATGACTTTTGTAAATATGGCTCCTTTTTTGGCGTCAGCAATCGATTTTTTACCTTTATTTGTCTTCCATTTAGAATGACCGGACATATTGTAACCTCCTTAAATAAATAATCCCTCTGGCACTTATTGTTTATTTAATGTCAAATATCAAAACTTCAAATTAACAGAACAGATAGAATAAGCCGGGTTTTGTTTAGATGCGAATATACGCTTCGTTAGTGGTCATTTCTCTAAGTTCTGACATTACTATCAGAATCAAGCAGCCTACCCGAGATTACAAGCGGAATGGGTTATTCCTCATCTCCTATTTGGCCTTGCTCCGCGTAGAGATTGCGTCGTTTCACTTCCCTGCTTATGCTTAGTATGCGCTTTCGAAGAAAACGCATACTATAGGGAATTCGTCTCTGTAGCTCTAATCCTTGGCCTGTTTACGCTTTGCCTTTAGTTTGCTAAGCAAAGTAAAGGCAGTAGGCCAGATGGGAGTTACCCATTACGCAAACCCAATGGAGCCCGGACTTTCCTCTCCAACTTTTAAAGCCGGAGCAACCACATTCTATCTGTCCCGTTTATCTTAGCTGATACACCTATCTACGGAACTATTCCTTTTTCAAAGACCTGTTATTTTATTAAGCGCTTCCTTAATTGCCTTATTTGCTAATTTATCTGCGCCGCTATTTTTTTCGCGAGACAGATGAATAATATTTACTTTTTCAAAGGCCGATACAAGGTGCATCGCGCGTTGATGCAATACAATTATACTCGGATGCTTTACTTTGTATTCTTTATTCATTTGACGGCTTAATAACTGGCTGTCAGTATATATTTTGAGATTTTTTCCTTTAAGAATTAAGGCTTCTTCTAACGCATAAATAAGCGCTGTATATTCGGCAAAGTTGTTAGTTGCCTTTCCAATATAACAAGATATATTCTTTAGAACTTCTTGGCCTTGGCAAATTATAGCACCGATACCTGCATGGCCGGGGTTACCTTTTGAGGCGCCATCTATGTAGATATCAAACTGTTTCATTCATCAATATATAACATCCTATTGCAAATCTCACAGGTAATGATAGTGTCATACATTTTTATAAGATTCATTACTTGTGGCGGCATGGACATGTTACAACCTTGACAGGTACTATTTTTTACCAGCACAATTGCTAAGCCTTCGCGATTTTTTAAGATTCTTTCATACTGGCCAAATACCTTTGGATCAATCTCCGGTATAACTTGATTTCTTTGTGCTTCCAGCACACCAAGGCGGTCGTCGATTACCTTTACCCTATCCTCAATCTTTTTCTTGAATTCGTTGAATTTATTTTCCTCTTCTTTAAGCGCCTGTTTTTCTTGTTCAGTATCAGCCTTTAACTTATCCATCTGCTCAAATACCTTGAGAAGCTTATCTTCAATCATTGAAGCGTCTGCTTTAGCAGCCGCTATTTGCTCTAACATTATATTATATTCTTTATTAGTCTTTAAAGAATAAAGCTGCCCTTGTAATTTTTTTATATCTCCTTCTTTTGCAGCAAGCTCCAATTCCCTGTCTTTTTTTTGTTTTTGTAAATCTAATGAGTTTTTTTCAAGAGCTGCTAAAGATTGTTTCTTTTCTTGAAAATGCGCCTCTAAAGCTTTAATTTCCTGGGGCTTAGTTTCCTTTTCACTTTTTAGGGCATAAATTTCAGAATCAAGAGATTGTAATTTAATTAAACTTGCCAGCTGTGTTTTTAAATTAAATTCTGTCAATTTAGCATCCTTTTTAAATATGGGCGATAGAGGATTCGGACCTCTGGCCTTTGCGATGTGAACGCAACGCTCTAACCAGCTGAGCCAATCGCCCTTGAATCGTCAAAATCATGGGCCCACAGGGATTCGGACCCCGGACCAAGTGATTATGAGTCACCTGCTCTGACCAACTGAGCTATGGGCCCCCTATTTTTATTCTTTAAGCTAAATCTGCTATAAATATATGTGTCACTATATTATAAGACTACAAATTATAACATAAAAATTAGCTTTCGCAAGGATATTTTAGTTTGTCTTAGTATTCTCTCTGGTGAGCTAAAGTCATATCAAGGAATGCACGCAGCCTTCTTGAGCGCGTAGGATGCCTTAATTTTTTTAATGCCTTTGCCTCTATTTGGCGCACCCTTTCCCGGGTCACCTTAAAGACATTACCTACTTCTTCTAAAGTGCGCGAGCAACCGTCATTTACGCCAAAGCGCAAAATCAGTATTTTCTTTTCTCGGTCTGTGAGAGTGTCTAAAGCAGAACCCATCTCATCTTTTAGCATTGAACGTATAGTAGCATTGGCAGGTGAAATTGCTTTTTTATCCTGAATAAAATCTCCAAAATGAGTATCCCCTTCGTCACCAATAGGCATTTGTAGTGATATTGGCTCTTGGGCGATCTTTAGAATCGACTTTACCTTATCTTGAGGCAGGCGCATCTTGTGTGAAATTTCTTCAGGCAATGGTTCACGGCCGTGTTCCTGCACAAAAAGCCGTGAATAGCGCATAATTTTATTGATAGTTTCAGTCATGTGCACAGGAATTCTGATTGTGCGCGCTTGATCCGCAATGGAGCGTGTAATTGCCTGTCTAATCCACCAAGTAGCATAGGTAGAAAATTTGTAACCTCGCTTGTATTCAAATTTTTCTACTGCGCGCATAAGGCCAATGTTTCCTTCTTGAATTAAGTCCAAAAAAGACAACCCTCTGTTTGTATATTTTTTAGCTATACTAACTACCAGCCTTAAATTTGCCTCAACCAAATATTTTTTGGTACGGTTAAATTTATATTGCGCGGATTTAATTACTTTCATCCGCTCTTTAAGTTGTTTTTGAGATTCACCGACAAGCTTAAAAATCTCGCGTTTTCGTTTTAAACTGCGTTTTTTCTGGCGGTCAATATAGTCGATTTCTTTAACTAGCTTATGCAGGTTACGTATCACTACTTCAATTACCGTAGTAGTAAAATTAAATTGCCATAGGAGTTGGACAGTCTTTGATTCATTACGGGTATTTTTTAATTGTTCGGCTATCTTTTTAATTCTTTTTAGGACCTCATCCCGATTACCTTTAATTTCTTCTTTTACGACCTCATCCAGATTAAGTTTATCATCAAGGATATCATTAGCGATTACCAGTATCTCATGACGGGCAAATCGCGTAGAAAAAACCGCATCTTTAAACTTCCCTTCTGCTACTTCAATTTTCTTAGCCAATTCAATTTCATTTTCACGAGAAAGCAGGGAAATTGAACCCATCTGCTTAAGATACATCTTAACGGGGTCATCCAAGGGTAAAAAACGCTCCTCAACCACTACAGCTTGTTCACCTGAAATATTCTCCTTAATAATCTGGCTTTGTTTACCCGTTTCTTTAACATCATCACTTTCTACTAACTGTATATCCTCATTACTTAAAATTTCGAAAATCTGATTAATGTCTTCTGAAGAAGAAATATCTTCCGGCAACAGATCATTTACCTCATCATAGGTAAGAAAACCTTTTTGTCTTCCTAATGTGATAATTTTTTGCACATCTTTTTTTGTAAAAACTCTTTTCTTCATTCTTTACCCGCCTTTTTATATAAATTACAAAATTCTATTCTAAGCCTATTTAATTTTTCCTCATCTTTATTTTCTTCAGCAATTTTTATTTCTTCCTGTAATTTCTGTCTTTGAGCTATTAGCCTCTTACTTTTAATTAACCTGATACAGTCTTCGACTACCTCTTCCTTATTATCTAAAGGAAGCTCTTGGTTAAATACCGATTCACAGATAAACTGATAACTATCTTTATCCTCGAGATGGTCAACCAATTTATTTGCCTCAATATTTTTGCCCTGGCTTAATAGATCAAACATAACGCAAACAATCTTAGAGATTCTTTCGTCTTGAAAATCATCGGGATCGATATGCTCTCTAATATGATTAATTAGCTGGGTTTCTTCCAGCATTAGCCTTATCAATAATTTCTCGGTTGGATTAATATTTAAAGATTTTTTCAACTCCACTTGGTTATAGGCCCCGTAAACTTTTTTAAAAGTGAACTTAGCCAACTCTTCGAGCAGCGCCTCTTGATTTACATTTAATTCTTTTGTAAGTTTTTTAATGTATTCTGATTTTACCACCGCGTTTTTAAATTTGTTTATCGTCAAAAGCATATCTTGAGAGATTTTTGCCTTACCTTCGATTTTATTGATGTTGTACTGTGATTTCAAAGCAGTTAATTTATAATCGAATAAATTTTGCGCGGCTTTAATTTTTTGCCGGAAACTTTCAATGCCGTTTTTACTCACGAATGAATCCGGATCAACTCCTCCAGGCAAGACACAAACCGAAACATCCATTTCCTCTTCTACGAATATATCGAGTGATCTCAATGTTGCCAACTGGCCCGCGTTATCACCGTCGTAAACCATTACCACATTATTGGTGTATCTTTTTAATAAACTTACCTGCTCTACCGTTAATGCCGTCCCAAGCGATGCCACGATATTTTTCAGGCCGGCTGAATATGGCGTAATAAAATCAAAATAACCTTCAACAATTACCGCGTAATCGTTATCTCGAATCGCATCCTTAGAAAGATTTAATCCGTAAAGATTTTTTCCTTTAGTGTAAATAACAGTTTCTGGAGAATTAATATACTTGGCAGTATCTTTATTTTGTGTTGGCAAAAATACCCGAGCGCCAAAACCAAGCTCCCTAGATTTTATATCTTGGATCGGAAAGATTATACGGTTTCTGAATCTATCGTAGAATCCGCCCTTATCTTTAGGAAGAATTAATCCTGCCTTTTCAAGTAGTGAAAGATTAATCTTTTTCTCTCGTGAATACTCAATGAAGGCATCCCATTTATCCGGGGCAAAACCCAATTTAAATAATTTTGCTTCCGCTTGATTTATGCCGCGTTTAACCAGGTATTTTCTTGCTTCTTCCCCTTCGTTAGAATTTAAAATCTGCTGATAAAACGAGGCTGTTAATTCATTGATTTTATAAAGTTGCGTATAGAGATTAACAGTAGAAGTATCTAGTTTTTGTTTTTCCGGTAAAATAACTCCCGCCTTAGCTGCCAGCGCTTCAACTGCTTCGGGGAATTCAAGACGCTCATGGCGCATTAAAAATCTAAAGGCATTTCCTGATTCACCGCATCCGAAACAGTGATAAATCTGCTTGTCGGGCGAAACCATAAAAGAGGGGGTTTTCTCATGATGAAACGGACAACATGCCCTAAAGTTTCTGCCTGCTTTTTTAAGCGGAATATAACCTGAAATTACTTCGACAATATCGATACGGCTTAATATATCTTCTAAAATATTCTCGGGAATTCGCTGTATCATTTTACCTTCTAATTTCTTGTTACCCTGCGGAATCCTGAACAATTAATTACGGTAAGCTTTTCCTTTGCTTCTTTCTCAATATTGTCAAGAAGCAAATTTAGACCCAATGTATCAGAAGATATATGGCCCGCGATAATAACATTAAGGTTAGCGTCTTTGACCTTTTTAAAATGCTCTTCGCTTAGATGCATACATACTAAAGTCCTAACACCTGTTTTATAAAGATTCCCATATACATCAGCTGAACCTTCTGTGCCGCCAGTCATTTCAATGAGAACCTTGCCTGAGGCACGATTTGGAGCCCCCATGATGATGCGCGGGCCGGCCTTTTCTTTTATGGCAGTTTTATATTCCGGAATCTCTATTAAAATATCGATAATATCTTGTGTTGTCTTTGGCTTTTCTTTATTTATTAGCCTTGTTAAGTAACTAAAGACATGGTTATCCGCCGGCGTATGCATACACATAAAAGGTAAATCTAATAATTTTGCCGCGTCAACTGCCCGGCTATGGTTTCGCGGAAGAATTTTCCTTTGAACCTCACGTTGTCTTTCCTCTAATAATTCTTGAGCAATTTCTTTTGCGACCCCGGCTTTACAAAGAAGATCAATCTGCAGGCTCATCACTTTATAAAGCTGCGCGTATGCATAGCCTTCAGGATGATGAGAAATTACCAGATCCAACCCTTGATTACTTCTAATTTTATCCGCTAACAAGAGCTCGCCGACTTCTATATCAATACCGACTAGTACTTTTTTAACTTTAGTTTTAGGATCGCCATAAAGAATCGCTGTATCCTCAAAATTTTTTACTCGGGACTTCTTTCGAGGATCATTTTGAATACCGAATCTCACAACTTGATTATAAAAATAAGATAAATTCAAGGTTTAACTTCCTTATTTTAAACTATTTTCTGTTTCATCTACGTATTGATTATAACTATCTTTGGCAGAAAATTTAGATACTATAACCTCCCAGAGGCCGCGATAAACAGAAGGCGCGATTCCAAGGGTGGTTTTACCAAAATACGAATTATTTACACTTGTCTTTAAATAAATAACGCTTGAAATCACTAATGCATAGGTAACAAAGCCAATCAATAAAATACCCCTTAAAATTCCTAAGGTTAGGCCTCCCCACATATTGAATAATGATACCGCCTCTGTTTTTACCAATCGCGAAAAGGTCATTCTTAAAATCAGAAAAGCAAAATAACCGCATATTGCAAGTATTACAAACACAAGGAAATCAAGAAATTCTAAAGGTATTGCACTCATGGAGAAACGCGCATTTAATGATTCTGAAACAGCAGTGTAAAAATGCAAAGATAAGAAAATAGCAAGAATAGTGCCTAAGGTTTTAAATATTTCTATAATGATGCCGCTTTTTACCGCAATGTAACATGTTCTCAATAAAAGAATTATAATAAAAAAATCGAACCACTTTAGCTTCCAATTAGCAATAATATCCATTAGTCATTCCTCCATGGATTTACAAATAAATTTAACCTAAAGTATAGCACGCGAAACAGTTAGTGTCAAGAAAGTTACTCTATCTCAAAAGAGATGATAACGTTGAACGACAACTGAGGATAGTCTAATTCTTTAGGAAATACGGGGAAAGGCGCTGCTTGGTTTATGCTTTTCAAAGAAATCTCTTCCAGGAATTGACTGGCATTGGATTTTTCACTTACGAACCGTACTTCTTTTAAGTACCCTTGGTTAGTAATAATAAAAGAGAGATAGCTCTCTCCTTCTTCGGTACGAGAATAATTCTGATAAGCAGCGCGCCTGATTTTTTCTCGGACAATCTGATAGTAACTTATATAAGTTGGATTGCTAATTTTATTCATATCAACAGGAGGCAGGGTAATTTTTTTCTTGATAGCAATGATATCCGGCTTAATGAAGGCAGGTTTTACAAAAGTAGAATCCCTGGATATAGCTCTTCGGCTTTTATCCATAGGGTTTTCTTTTCCTAAAGTAGAATATTGCGGCGGCAGGCGGTTATCCGCGGTAATCCTCGAGGATAACTTTAAGAATTCTTGGCTTATTTTATGGCTAGGGCTATTTTTTTGCTCTTGTTTCTGGATTTTCGGCGGTTTTACATAATTAACCACTATATCTTGCGTTTTCTTCTCTCTTGAAAAAAAGCCTAAACCAGAATTTTGAAACAACACTATAGTGTGAACTACGAAAGAAATTATCAAAGCCCCAAAAAATATTTTATCAGAATTCATAGCTTAATTTAACATATTTACTAACTGCTATCAAGTGTAAAATCATTTTAAAATTCGGCCTTTAACCCTCCGTTTACCGAAAAACCCGGCATAGGGTAATTCTTTACGATTTCATAAGCCCTGTTTATAACATTATCCATGGATATAAAGACGGTGGCGAATTGGTTTAGCTTTTTAGAAGCGTCCAGACCAAGAAGAAAATATCTTTTTACATATTGGGTATTTGTTTCATTGCTAAAAGTCCTGTTTACAAACTGCCATTTCATGTTGATCTTAAAACCTTTCAGGTCATGATATCCCAAGGAAGCATTAACTTTATATTGAGGCTGGTCGGTAAGGTATTTATGAAGTTTTTGATCCCGGGGCCTTTGATACGTATATTCAAGGTTTAAGTCAAGGTTCTGGTTTAAAGCAAGATTACTATTGAATTCCACGCCTTGAATGTTGGCTTTATTAACATTCTGCACCCGCCAAATTGAGTCGGCCCCCTGCTGCCAGTTAATCATATCCTTGAAGTCGTTCCGGAAATAAGTAAGATCGGCTGTTAGATTGTTAAAAAATCTCTGTTCGATACCTAGTTCATAACTCTTCCCTTTTTCGGGCATAAGGTTAGGATTTCCTTTGGCGCTTGCTTCATCCCAATATAAATCACTAAATGTGGGAGCGCGGAATGAACTCCCGTAGAGGCTGTGAATTTTGATGTTATCGTTAATTTCATACGCCAGGCTTATATTAGGAGTAGTTTCTGTCCCAAAATTTGAATAATCATCGACCCTGGCGCCAAAATCAATCTTTAGCTTTTTGAACAACTCCATTTGATTCTGAAAATAACCGGACCTGACATTGTATTTATGTTTTTTCGTTTTTGAACTATCATCAAAATTACCGACATAATTGAACCCGAATAACAGCTTGTCAAAATCAAAAAGCTGGTAATCAAACTGTAAGTCTTCTCCCCTTTTTTTTGTCAGGTGGACACTCCTGTCCAATGGGACAGGCCTGTTGGTATATTCCAGCCGGTCATGATTTTCATATGTTTTTAAAGAGACACCGAGCCTATCCTGTAATTTTACTTTCCAAGTAACATCAAAAAATCTTTTCAGCCATTTCTGATAATCATCCAAAGTGCTATTTGTTTTGGAGCCGGGCAGCTCAGAATCGCTTCTGGAAAAGCCCGAATTAAAACTTATCTTACCCATATCTGTAAAAGAGTATTCCATCTTTATGTTTGAATTTTTAGCTGAATATTCACTATGGCCGCGGGAGCCCTGGGAAGACTTATAATCACCGGAGACAAAATAACCGAACTTCCCAAAACACCCCCCGTGATTCAATTTTTCGGTATAACTCCTAAACGTCCCAAACCCGGAATAAATAGAAGTTTGGAAACCTTTTTTCGGCGGCTCTTTAGTAATTATATTCACCACTCCACCCATCGCGCTTGAGCCGTAAAGCCCGGAAACAGGGCCGTGTACAACTTCAATCCTGCTTATATTATCTACAGGAATAGTGCCTAAGTCTACATCTCCTGAATGCGCACTATTCACCGGCCTTCCGTCTATCATTATCAGAACCTGCTTTGAATTTGCTCCCCGCATACTTATATATTTTGCGGCGGCCGGCCCGCCGTAATCTTTAATAGCAACCGAACTTATCTCTTCTAAAACTTTTGCCGGACTTTCTGCCTGAGAAGATTCTATTTCTCCAGCGGTGATTACATCTACTTTTTGTATCGCGGATTTATAACTTTTTTCGGTTCTCGAGGGAGTGACCACGATTCTCTCTAAGTCAACATCCGCTGCCTGAACAATTGTTATCCAAGCAAAAAACAAAAAAATTATTAATATTATCTTCCCCAAAAAATCCTTCATTTTTCTTCTCATCTTTTCCTCCCTCGGGAATACTTCCGCGACAGACAATCGTCCGGGCTCGCCAACACCATTATGATGCTGGAATTACCGTTGCGGGGCAGCGCTGCGGATCTAACGCAGACTTCCTTTGCCTATCCGGCCTGTTTTTACTATTTATCAGTAATCCTGAATTCTCTTATCCCTAAAAATCCGCGGCCATCCTGATTCTTAATCCCTGCCGAAACTATCTCCAAAGCGCCTTTAAACATCGGCCCGGCAATAACCAGAGTGTGAAATTCTCCGGACTCACCACATGGATCAATGCGCGGATTGTAAATTTCCAGCTCTTCAATAAAATCTTTGTCAATTTTTCTTCCCAGCCACTCATTACCTAATACATCCTGCTTAACACAAACCACTATCGCCTGAAACCCGCTGTCAATAAAATCAAAAATTATTTGTTTAGTATTTAATTCCCAGAGGGGCAGTATCGGCTCTATATCCACTTCCCTACATACCCGGTCAATCCAGTCTTTATGCCCTTTGAGATATATATCGCCAAAAACAATTCCCCCAATATCCATAACCTTTTTCCATCGCGCGATTAAATCCTTGAATTCCTTTTCATAGCTTCCTTGAGGCATTGCCTTTTGAATCAAGGGAATTCCGGTTAAGCCTGCCTGTTTAGAAATAAGCTTCGCGCCTAGGCCATGCGAAAGCGAATCTTTGCCGTGAGGCTGTGTAAAATTAACCAAGCTTACAACCTTATGCCCCAAAGATATTGCTTTATAACAGGCAAAACAACTATCTTTTCCCGCGCTCCATAAAGCTACGACTTTCATCTATATGCCCCTGCTTAGCGCTATATAACTTAAAAATATTCCTATCAACAGTAACAATGCTGATGAGATATGGCTTATCCGGATACTTTCTTTGATATGCCCGGCTTCTAAAGTATTTAAGCTGTCTCCGATAACCGGCTCTGAAAAAGCTACCGAATTATAAAAATTAACTCCTCCTAACTGAACCCGCAGCGCGCCGGCAATAGCTGCTTCCGGTATCCCGCTATTTGGGCTGGGATTTTTCCTGCCGTCGCGCCAAACAACCTTCCACGAATTTAAACCATCCTTACCGGCGAGAAAACTTGCTATTGGCAGGAGCAAAGCCGATATCCTTGCCGGAATAAAATTAGCCAGATCATCCAGCTTTGCCGAAGCCCAGCCGAAGTTTATATATTTTTCATTCTTATAGCCCACCATAGAATCCAAGGTGCTGACTGCCTTATAAGCCAAAGCTAAAGGCGCGCCACCAATAAAAGCGTAAAATAAAGGCGAAATTATCCCATCTACTGTATTTTCCGCAATTGTCTCAATTGCCGCGCGGATAATCTCCGGCTCACTGAGATTATTTGTATCCCTTCCTACAATCATTGAAAGCTTCTGCCGCGCCCGAATTAAATTCCGGTCTTTTAACGCCCGAAAAACTTCCATACTCTCAACTTTCAAATCTTTAATCGCAAAGGCCGTATATAGTAAAAAACTGGAGACGAAAAATCCTAGAATCTGATTAAAAGAAGTTACAAATCGTACTGCTTTAAAAGTTACAAACCAAGTTAAGCTTACGACAAGAAACATAAGTATTATTCCTGACAGGCGCTCATATTCAACCAACCTTCTCAAAGGCAACTCTATCTTTTTTATCAGCCACCCAATAATCCTGACAGGATGAGGAAACCACTG
>JAZDFW010000037.1:0-3211 GCA_043807505.1 Candidatus Omnitrophota bacterium
AGCCGCGATTTTTGTGTTAAAAACCGAGACATCAAAACTATCCACCAGTTTAACCGCAGATTTTCCGCCTGACATCGCTGCCCAAACATTTTCTTTGCCGATACCATTCGGTGAAATTACGCCTATTCCGGTAATCACTACACGTTTTTTTGACATCAACTACTTCTCCTTAATCTCTTGCTCAATTCTGGTTACCTTGAAAACAATATTGCCTCCGTCAGGGCAGGTTACTGTATCGATAGAATCAGGATTCTCCATAAAAAAGAATTTTGCCCCAAAATTAAGGGCAAAGAGCGCAGGAAACGCACAGTGGAATGCTGCTCCGCAAAATCCAGGAATACACTTTAGGCCAACTGTTTCCCATTTATCGCCAACTTTATATCCAAAAGTGCATTTTCCTTTTGATTTTACAACCTCAATTATCATTTTCTTTGGATTGGGACAAGAGAAATTTGGATCTTTGGGGATAACCTGAACTTTTCCTAGCCCATCCAGAATCTCAGCCTTAAATTCTAATTTTCCTCCGTCAGGACAAGTAATTAATAATGAACGCTGATTATCGCGGAAAGCAAACATCGCTCCAAAACTCAAGGCATAGATTACCGGAAAAAGTGCATGGGCAAGCCCTAAACAAAAATGTTTCGGCGGATGCGTAAAGTCCCCCAAAATCAGCTCGTCGCCAATTTTATATCCGTGGTAACATTCGCCAAAAACATTAGTGACCGTAAGTTTTAATTTTGGGAAGGGAGAATTGATTTCGTCCATCTCAATTTACCAAATCCTTTGTATCTTTGATTAATTCTTCTTTACTGAAAAATTTATGGTTATTTTCAACAGAATGCACTAACTCGACTAATCTTTCATTTAACAAAGCCTTTAAGTTATTTGCTTTTGCCAAAACCACAAATTCGCCGTTAATATAGTCTATCTCTGAGGCCTTTCCGCGTTTTATACTTTGTAATATTGAACCAAACAAAGGTTCCTTGCTTAAATTAGCCATAATCCCGGAAAAAATTTTTGCTGCTTCAATAGTTGGTAGAGAAGTTAATTTGGTTAAGCGCTCTAAGGGAAAATCCGGTAAAGATTCCAATTTTATCCCTAAATCAGAAGTAATCTTGAGGCCCTCTTTCCATATGGATACACTAATACGACTTATCCGGATATCCGAAAATGCCTCCTGTATACTTACGCCTAATATTGCCGGTATGCAATTATTGGCGTTAACAAAAATTTTAAGGTATTTCATCCCCAGAATATCATCTGCTACAATCGTCGGGAATATATTACTTAAATAACCTGCGAGGCTTACGGTTACCTCATCGTTTTCTTTAAAAATCCTGCCAACGACCCAACCCCCCTCAAAATTATGTATTACCTCTCCCGGTTCTAAACAGGTAGCGCCAAACATGACAATACTAGAAATAATATTTTCTTTTTTAACCAATGAAGCAACAATATTATCCGCTTGTATACCATTTTGGGTTGTAAGTATAGGGGAATCTTCCAGGAAATTAAAATTGCTATTTAAAGCTTCCTTAATATCTTGGGTTTTTGTTGCTAAAATCACTAGTTCCGGCAATTCATTTAATTTCTCAAAGGTATTAATTTTTATATTTAAGTTTCCTCTTACCCCTGAGATATTTAACCCAGACTTTTTAATCGCTGATACCGAATCCGGCCGTCCGATTAAAGAAACATCTTCACCTTTTTGTTTCAGATAACCTGCCAGGAGGCAGCCTATAGCACCAGAGCCAATGACCGCGATTTTCACTATTTAATCCTCTACTTCCCGGCTTTGTTTAGGAAAACCGTATTTTTTATAATCAAAACCGGACTGATCCAATAATCTCACCATCATGCTATAAAAAGGGGTGGGTACATCCAAGAAGAAGGCACTAACGACATCTTGTTCCTCTACCTTAAGAGAATTGCGCAGGCGAGCATTTTCTTCTGCTTTTAGGGTTACGGCATTTTCGGTTATTCCTCGATGAAAAATAGGAATCTTTGCAATCATTACCTTAAATCTCTGTTGAACCTCTGCATTCCACTCCATATAATCCCTTTCAAAATATAGTAAAATTTTACTAATTTAATTTAATTATATTCGAAAAGCAGACTTTGTCAAGAAAAAAATATGTATTTTTGTTGTTTGGCTTGAGTTAAAACTGCAGGTGTGCGCTATAGTTAAAGTAATTTTCTTACTTTAGATATGCCTTGATAATTTTTTGTTCTTCTATCGGCTTATCCCCACTATCAGCAGGAGCATTCTCTATCTTTTGCACTACATCATAACCTGAAACAACTTCTCCAAAGATGGTATGCTTCATGTTAAGCCATGGAGTTTTAGCAGTAGTAATAAAAAACTGGCTGCCATTGGTGCCAGCTCCGGCATTAGCCATCGCCAAAAGCCCGATTTTATCAAATTGTAAATCAGAACTTACCTCATCCTCAAATGGCTTAGCCCAGATTGATTCACCGCCTCTACCTGTGCCAGTAGGATCTCCTCCTTGAATCATGAAGTTTTTTATAACCCTATGAAAAATGATGCCTTCATAATAACCTTTTTCAATTAATTTAGTAAAATTTTCGCACGTCTTTGGCGCGAATTCAGGGAAAAGCTTTATTTCTATTACTCCCTGATTCGTCTCTAAAACTACGTTTTTTCCCTCCATGCCAGCATCCTTTCCATATGCATTTGTCAGAAATATTAAACTTAAAAATATCGCAATTATACTTTTCATTGCTTTATCTATCTCCTCTCTCAAAAAAACTACTTTGCTCCTTCTTTAGAAATTATTTAATTCCTGGTAATACTTAGTTATCGAACATAAAGATTTCACAAACAGTAATGTTAGAAACACCGTAAGCGCAAATATAATTATGGTTATAATTATTTTGGTATTTTTGTTAAAACGCGGATTAAACCAAACAAGGGGCAAAACAAATGGCCCAACCAGTAAAAAAGTTATGATTAATGACGAGTTCTTCTGGTACCATTTAGTTTTTTGTGGTTCCAAGTTATTTTGCATTTTTCTATTTTACTGCTAAATAAAAAAATATTCAATAAATAATTATAAGGTAGCTTCTTCGATTGGTAAAATAAACGCCTTAATGCCCTCCCTGCCTAATTTTTTCCGTAGATCTTTTACTCCGGAAATAAGTTGTTGTGATTTTTTCTCTTCGCATGCAACATAAAGCAGGTTATTCCTCC
>JAZDFW010000038.1:0-59914 GCA_043807505.1 Candidatus Omnitrophota bacterium
GATTGGCAGCGAAGACGTCCCTAAATTTAGAGATTAAATTAACTTTTACAACATCAATCTCAATATTTCTTCCTAAAACTGTTTCCAGAGAAGTCATTTTTATATCCATACCGCACGGACGGATTAAATTATAGTTATCTAAATCATCTTTTTTAATGTTGAGGCTTAAACCGTGAAACGTTATCCAGTTTTTTATGGCAATGCCGATTGAAGCGATTTTTTTATCCTTAACCCAAACACCTGTTAATCCTTTAATTCTTACTGCCTTAATCCCAAAACAAAATAGTAAACTTATCAAAATTTCTTCTAATTGCCGTAAAAATAAATTAACATCCTTTTTGAAAAGCCCCAAATTAAATATAGGATAAACGATTAATTGCCCCGGCCCATGATAAGTAACATCTCCACCTCGTTCTATGAGGCAGGTTTGTATACCTTTTAGCTTAAGGCCAGCGTCGGAGATTAGAATATTATCAAGGTGCGCTTGTCTTCCTAAAGTTATTACAGCATTGTGCCGACAGGTTATTAATGCGGATTCGAAGACCCTAAGTTTAATTTGTTGAAAAATATTTCTTTGTTGCTCTAAACTTTTCGTAAAATCAATTAATCCTGAATCAATGACCTCAAAATTCATGCTTTTATCCAAAAGCCTCGCCTATTGATTCCGAAAGAGTAGGATGGGCGAAAATCGTGTTTTTTATGCTGCTTATAGTAAGGCGATTTTGTATGGCTAAAGTTAAAATACCGATTAATTCTGTTGCCCGCGCTCCAATAATTACGGCAGAGATAATTCTACCTGTATTTTTTTCAGAAGAAATTTTAATAAAACCTTCGGTTTCATCTAATATACGCGCCATACCAGAACCCAAGAATTCAAATTTATCTACTTGAGCAAACTCATCTTTTAATCCAACACTAGCGATTTCAGGATCAGTAAAAATACAATTTGGAACATTTCTGTTATCGCATTTTCTAAGATTACCGGGATTTGCAATATTTTCTGCGGCAAGTTTACCTTGATAAGCGGCAAAATGCGCTAGCATACATTTAGCAGTACAATCCCCTGCCGCGAAAATATTCGAGAAATTCGTTTTTAAAAATTCGTCAGTAACAATTTTCCCTTTTTCAATATTTATACCGATTTTTTCGAGCCCCAGGCCGCTAGTTAAGGGGGACCTTCCTACACAAACTAAGACTATGGAATAATTCTTTAAGTCGTAGCTCGCTGCATCAGTATTTGTAAAAACCATAATCCCTTTCTTCTTAAAAATTATCTCGATTTTGCGCGCTACTTCGTTATCCTCTCCAGGTAAAAGCTGGGGCATTTTTTCTACTATTGCCACTTTAGTGCCAAGGCTTGAAAAAAGAGAAGCAAATTCACAACCAATCACGCCTCCGCCAATAATTAATAAAGACTGGGGCAATTCTTTTAAATTCAAGATCTCGTCACTTGAGATAATCTTCTCTGAGTCAAATTTTAAATCTTTTAACTCAATTGATTTTGAGCCGGAAGCAATAAGGAAATATTTCGCGTTTAATTTTCTTGTCCCTACTTGCAAGCAAGTGGGGGATAGAAAATTTGCCTCGCCAAAGATCAAATCAATACCTTTAAGCATAAACTCCATGCCCTTAGAAAGTTGCTGCACTAAATTTTGTTTTTTTGCCTGGATCTGGCTAAAATTAACTTTTGGCTCTATGGTTTCGATGCCAAAATTACTTGCTTTTTTAATAAGGCTATAAACTTTTGCGCTTTGAATGAGGGCTTTGGTAGGAATACAACCTCGATTTAGGCAGGTGCCTCCGATTTTATCTTTTTCGACTACTGCGGTTTTTAACCCTAATTGCTGCGCTTTTTTTGCCGCATTAAATCCAGCCCAACCAGCGCCAATAATGACTAAATCGTAGTCCATAATCTAAGCAGAGATTAATTTATACTGCTCTTTAAGATTTGCCGCGGACTTAATTAGTATTTCTTTTTCTTCTTTGCTTAAATCCAACTCAATGATTTCTTCTATGCCATTTTTACCTAAGCGGGCCGGCACACCGATACAGGCGTCTCTTATGCCGTATTCGCCATTTAGATACGCACAAACACAAATCGTGCGTTTTTGATCTTTGACAATAACTTTCACGATGTCGGCAATCGCCGCAGAAGGCGCGTAATAAGCGCTGCCGCTTCCCAATAATGAAACAATCTCTGCTCCCCGATTAACGGTTTTTTTAACTAAATCGTTAATTTTTTCCTCATTTAAAAATTCATCCAGGGTAACACCTTTTATGTTTGTTAGTTTAGGCAAAGGTAACATCCCTTCACCGTGTATGCCGATAACGCAGGCCTCAACATCAACCGGCGAAACATTCAATTCTTCTGCGATTAGATTAGCAAACCTGGCCGCATCAAGGCTGGTGCCCATTCCGAATAATCTGTTTTTGTCGAATCCGGTAGTTTTTAGCGCAAAATAAGTCATGAGATCCAGCGGGTTAGTTACGATTATAACAATCGCTTCAGAAGCTAAATCTTTTATATTATTGCAAACATCTTTTAGTATAGCGGCATTTTTATTCAACAATTCTTCACGGGTCATCCCGGGTTTACGCGCTAACCCCGCTGTAATCACCACAACATCCGAATTCTTTATTTCTTTAATATCATTAGCCCCGCAAACATTGTAATTATGTTTTGTGATTGCTCTGGCATCTTGTAAATCAAAAGCTTTGCCACAAGCCAAGCCGCCTGCAATATCAACTAAATTAATATCGCCGAGCCCTTCCTCGGCAAGGCGCATTGCAGTCGTCCCGCCTACATTTCCCGCGCCAAGAATAGATATCTTCATTTTAACTTGGCAATAATAGCATCTGCCATACCTTGAGTTCCAACTGCTGATGGATCATCGCCCGTTGGCTTTAAATCATAAGTAACAGACTTACCCTCTAAAAGCACTTGCTTTACCGCATTTTCTAATTTCTCCGCGGCTTTTTCTTCGCCGATGTATCTTAACATCAAAACCCCCGATAGGATCATTGCGGTAGGATTGACTTTATCCATGCCGGCATATTTAGGGGCTGAGCCATGCACCGCCTCAAATACTGCTAATCCCTCGCCAATATTCGCACCCGGAGCAACCCCTAAACCGCCGACTAAACCAGCACATAGGTCAGATAAAATGTCGCCGTAAAGATTAGGTAAAACCAACACATCATAATTATGCGGCTTCTGCACTAACTGCATACACATATTATCCACTAGCGCTTCTTCAAAGACAATTTTACCCGCATAATCCTTTGCTACTTCCCGGGCAGTATTAAGAAAAAGCCCGTCAGTAAATTTCATAATATTCGCTTTTTGGACACAAGTGACTTTTTTACGGTTAAATTTCAGGGCATATTCAAAGGCATATCGGACGATTCTTTCTGAAGCAAATTTTGAGATAAGCTTAATTGATATTCCTGAATCACGGCGGATTTTCTTTGAGGTATATTTTTCGATTTGGCCAATCAGGGCTTGGGTCTGGGGCTTTCCAACTTCAAATTCGATGCCAGCGTATAAATCTTCGCTATTTTCTCTGATTATCACCAGGTCTATATCTTTATACGGACTTTTTACTCCTATGTAAGATTTTGTTGGGCGCACACAGGCATACAAATCAAGCGCATGCCTTATTGCAACGTTTACGGAACGAAAACCGGTGCCAATAGGAGTAATAATCGGCCCTTTTAAAGCAATTTTATTTTTTTTTATTGATCTTAAGACATTTTCCGGCAGCAGAGTTCCAAGTTTTTCTAGGGCAGCCTGGCCAGCACTAACTTCTTCCCATTCTATTTTTACGCCTGTAGAATCAATACATCTTTTAGCGGCTAAAGCTACTTCCGGGCCGATTCCATCGCCTGGAATTAAGGTAATTTTACGGCTCATCTTAAATTTTTAATTCCCCGTATTTTTTTATGTAATCAACTACGCCGCCCTCCTGCAATAACTTTTGCATAAATTCAGGCAGCGGATTAATCTTTACTTCAGTATTTTTAGTTAAATTATTAACTTGCCCTTTATCAAAATCAATACATAGGAAATCGTTCCCGCTAATCTTATCCGTATCTAATTCAATTAAAGGCAGGCCGATATTAAAGGCATTACGATAAAATATTCTTGCAAAAGATTTGGCAATTACGCCAATGATACCCGCTTCTTTAATCACTAATGGAGCTTGTTCCCTTGAGGAACCCATACCGAAATTACTGCCAGCTACAATTATGGATTTTCCCGGCACTATCTTAGCGGGAAAACTTGGATCAATATCTTCCATGATGTGTTTTGCTAATTCTTTCATGTCAGTAATGGCAAATTTATACCTTCCTGAAATAATAAAATCAGTGTTTATATTATCGCCTAATTTTATAGCCTCCCCTTCAATTTTCATGTTTGGCCATTATCAGTTACCACTTACAACTAAACTCTCTGGTTATAGCTGTTTAAACTCGTCCATATTCTTGACTTTAGACATTGCAGCGTCCATGGTAATTAACCCTTGCTGAAATAAATCCTTCAGGCATTTATCCATTGTCTTCATGCCATACTGACTGCCGGTCTGAATCAAGGTCGGTATCTGCTCAATCTCCTGTTCACGGATAAGATTTCTTATGCCGGCTGTAGCAATCATTACCTCCGTTGCAAGCACACGGCCCGTGCCTGAGGTCCTAGGAAGCAATAATTGCGAAATTACTCCCTGAAGGCAATCCGCAAGCTGAAGTTTTACCTGTTGCTGCTGGTGAGGCGGGAATACATCGATAATTCTTTGTACTGTCTGAGGCGCATCCGGAGTATGCAAAGTTGCCAAAACCAAGTGGCCTGTTTCAGCGGCCGTAAGAGTAGTTGAAATAGTTTCTAAATCGCGCATTTCGCCTACAACAATAACATTCGGATCCTGGCGCAAAGTATGTTTCAATGCCTCTGCGAAAGAATGAGTATCGGCATAAACTTCTCTTTGCTTTACAATACTCTTTTTATTCACATGAATAAATTCTATAGGATCTTCAATACAAACCATCACGCATTCTTTCTCGCTATTGATAAGATCAATTATTGCCGCTAATGTTGTGGTCTTACCGACTCCTGTAGGGCCTGTGACTAAAACTAAACCATTGGGCCTGCGAGCAAGATCAAAAACTATAGGAGGTAAACCTAAATCCTGAATAGTCGGTATAACTAAAGGTACACGCCTAAAGGCTGCTTCCACAGAACCTTTCTGTAAATGAATGTTAACCCTAAATCTATCCATGCTAGGAAGCGCCAGAGAAAAATCTAATTCTAACTCCCGTTCGAATTTTTCTTTTTGCGGATTGGTCAAAACACTATAGATCATTCTCTTTAGGTCATCTTTGCTTAAAGCGCCCGTTGTAGTGCGGTAGATGTTACCATCAATACGCAAAATCGGCGGTTCTTTTTCGGTAAGATGCAAGTCTGAAGCCTTTTTTTCAATGCATAACAACAGTAACTCTTTTATCTCCATAACAGTCCCCCTCCTAAAAAAAATTATAACCCCAAATTTTGCCTGCCCGCCTATGGCGGGTGAAGCAAAATTTGCCCCGAAGGGGTTGCGCAACAAAATCCGACGAGGATTTTGTTGGTTTCGCAAGGTAATCCCGGGTTTTACACACACTATTTTGTGCAGTTGCAAAATTTGGGATACCCCGCAAAGCCGGCCAAATTCTCGTCGAATTTGACCGTGCGGCCCCTCGCTATACCTAAAGGTAGGCTACGCACTCGCTCGGGGCGGATTTTTCTAACGCAAAATCCGGGATAAATATTTACGTGGATCCGTAATCTTACCGGTAATTGCGGAAGCCGTAACCGTTGCAGGCGATGCTAAATAAATAAATGCCTCTGGGTTTCCCATGCGGCCTTTAAAATTCCTATTAGCAGAAGAAATAACAATTTCCCCATCCGCGGGAACCCCGTTATGTGTACCGACGCATGGCCCGCAGCCAGGTGTCAAAACTACAGCGCCTGAGCTAACAAACACGCCAATAATCCCTAACTTTAAAGCTTCCTGAAGTATTTCCCGCGAACTCGGAGCAATGATAAACTTTACTCCCTTAGCAACTTTTCTGGATTTTAGAATCGATGCGGCTATTTTCAAATCATGGATTCTACCATTAGTACAGCTACCTAGGTAAGCCTCGTTGATTTTTATGTTTTTTAATTCCCCTACAGGCACAGCGCTATCTACATTATGCGGACAGCTTACTTGAGGAACTAACCTAGAAATATCATACTCCAAAATTTTTGAATATAAAGCATTTTTATCGGCAATAACCGGATTTATTTTTCTCTTACTTTTGACGCGCGGGCTTAGCCAGAAAAGAGTTTTTTCATCTACCGGCATAAAACCTGCCTTTGCCCCCATTTCAACCACCATATTAGATATAGTAAAACGCCCATCCATATCCAGCTTATCTATTACCGGGCCAGAAAACTCAATTGCCTTATAAGTGGCGCCGTCTGCGCCAATTTTAGTAATTATATAGAGGATAATATCTTTGGCAAAAATTCCTTTGGGGATTTTCCCTGTAATTATTATTTTAATCGTCTCAGGAACCTTTAACCAGTTCGACCCTGTGGCAAGTGAGACCGCTAAGTCAGTCGAACCTACTCCCGTAGAAAAAGCGCCCAGCGCCCCATATGTGCAAGTATGCGAATCCGCGCCAAAAACCAGGTCCCCGGGAAGTATCCGGCCGGATTCAGGGATTACTTGATGGCAAACGCCGCAACCAATATCATAAAACATAGTCTGATATTGCGAGTAAAAATCGCGCATTTTTTTATGTACGCGCGAAACACCCTCACTAGGAGAAGGCGCGCTATGGTCTATGACCATACAAAATTTAGTTTTTAACTTTTTTGTACCAAGCTCTTTTATTCTGTCGATAATAATTGAAGAGGTACCATCTTGCCCCAAGGCAAAATCAATTCTACACAAAGCAAAATCGCCGGCTTTTAAATCACGGCCGGCATGTTTGCTTAATATTTTTTCAGCAATTGTCTTCCACATAAGAATTTTTAAGTTTAGTATTTAGAGTTTATTTACCCATTCCTCTATTCTATCCATTCCCTTTTTTAATTGTTCTAAATTTGTGGCAAAACTTATGCGTATAAAATCATTCCTTCCAAAACTATCCCCCGGTATTACCGCGACAAGCGCTTGGTCAAGCAGGCGCTCAGCAAAAGTCAATGAATCAAGCTTAGTCTTTGATATATCGGAAAATATATAAAATGCTCCTTCTGGGAATACAGGGTTTATTTTTTTTATCGCTTTTAATCTTGAATAACAATAATCCCTTCTTTTCTGGAACTCGCAAGCCATGGACTTCGAGAAATCATCTCCCGCCTTAAGGGCGGCAAGAGCTGCTTTTTGACTAATGGAAGCCGGATTAGAAGTCGAATGATCCTGGAATTTTGAAATATTTTCGATAATATCCGCCGGCCCTGCTAAATAACCAATGCGCCAGCCTGTCATAGAATGGCTTTTAGACAAACCATTAATAGTAATAGTTAAATCGAATATCTCTTTACTAGAGGATGCGATAGATATGTGTTTAGCAGGATCAAAAATAATTTTTTCATAAATTTCATCCGAAATGACAAAAATTTTCTTTGCTACGCAGATTTTGGCAATTTCCTTAAGTTCATCTTTTGTATAAACACAACCTGTCGGGTTTGATGGGCTATTTAATATCAGCACTTTAGTTTTTGCGCTGATATATTTTTCTATTTCATTGATTTTAACCTTAAATTTATCCTGGGGGAGAGTGGGTATAAAACGCGGGGTGCCTTCGCATAGCCAAACCATTTCAGGGTAACTTACCCAATAAGGAGACGGGATCAAAACTTCATCGGTTTTGTTAATTAAAACAAAAAGTGTATTAAATATACTGTGTTTTGCTCCGCAAGAAACAACTATTTGGTTTGGATTATATTCGAGGTAATTGTCTTTTTTAAATTTTTCGCAAATCGCATTTTTTAATTCTAAGATGCCGGTCGAGGGGGTATATTTAGTAAACCCGGATTTAATCGCTTCAATCGCAGCATCCTTTATAAAATCAGGAGTATCAAAATCCGGTTCACCAGCGGCCAAGGATACTACATCAACACCTTCGGCCTTTAATTTTTTTGCTTTTGAAGTAATCCCAAGCGTAGAAGAAGGGTTTACTTTTTTTAATCTTTCCGCTAAGCGTGTATCTATGCGCATGAGAAGAAAACATTGAAAAATTTGGGTTTAAAGAGGCCCTCTTTCCTTCCTAAAGATATTCTTTAAGCCTCCCAAAAATTTCTTGGGCGGCTTCTTAACAATTGGCGGCTGCTCTTGCTGAACAGCTGTTTGGGTTTTATGCTTTTGTACCTCACTAACCGTCTCAGGCTGATTAGTTTCTATTGGGTGTACAGCTTTTTCTTTTTTAACCTTTTTTATTTCCCTTTTTTTAATTTCAGTTAACTCCAGAATAACCATTTCCGCGTTGTCACCGCGTCTTTTACCAAGATTCAAGATTCTGGTGTAACCGCCTATTCTTTTTGTAAAACGCGGGGCTAGCTCGGCAAACAAAGCGCTCACCAGGCGATGGTCACCAAGTATTCTATAAGCTTCTCTTTTTGCTGCCAGCGTATTATCCTTACCTAAAGTGATAAGTTTTTCCACTAAAGGCTTAACCGCTGCGGCCCTTGCCTTAGTAGTCTTTATGCTCTGATGCAAAAGTACACTCATGGCAAGGCTCTTTAAAGTTGCTTTGCGCCAAGTGCTAAACCGGTTCAACTGATGCCTTAATTTCTTATGTCTCATATCCTATGCCTTTTTTAATTTTCTAGGGTCTATCTGCATCCCTAAAGTTAATCCCATCCCTGCAAGAAGTTCCTTAATCTCAGTTAAGGATTTTTTTCCAAAATTCTTAAAAGCTAACATTTCATCTTCACTTCTCTTGACTAAATCAGCGATAACCTTAATATTCGCCTCTCTTAAACAATTAGAACTTCTTACGGAAAGTTCAAGCTCGGAGATCGGAAGCCTTAATTTCTCATAAAGAGCAGCTTCCTCTTTTGTCATCTCCAGCTCCAGTTCTTCCTCTTCCTCGGGCATTTGTCCAAAGTTAACAAAGATATCCAAATGGCGCTGCAGAATATTAGACGCATATAATAAAGCGTCTTTTGGAGTTATAGCTCCATTGGTGAATATCTCTAATATTAGTTTATCGTAATCCGTCTTCTGCCCTACCCGGGTATTCTCAATAGAGAAATTTACTTTTTTAACCGGGCTGAAAATCGAATCAATCGCAATCGAACCAATTGACGCATCTTCTTTCTTATTTAACTCAGCAGGCACATAGCCCCTTCCCTTTGCCACTTCCATCTCAACATGGAATTTAACGTCTTTAGTTAAAGTAGCAATATGTAAATCGGGATTAATTACCTCTATTGTTTCATCCGCTTCGATATCGCCTGCCTTAACTTCTCCTTTTGTATCTTTTTTGATATAGACTGTTTTAGGAATTTTTGAGTGAGAGCTTAAGACGATATTCTTGATATTCAAAATTATTTCTGTCGTATCTTCCAATACTCCGGGGATCGTGGAAAATTCATGCTGCACGCCGTGGAATTTTACGCTCGTTATACTGCTTCCTTCTATAGAAGAAAGCAAAACCCTTCTTAACGAATTACCTAAAGTGATGCCATACCCTTTTTCAAAAGGAGCGGCAATAAATTTACCATAGGTATTGCTATAAGCTGCTTCATCACATTCAAGCCTCTTTGGTAACTGAAAATCTCTCCATTTTATGCCCATATATTTTTCTCCGTTTTTGTTTTAGGTTAATTTCCTAGCGGCGAACATGCCGCATCAACCAGTATTTACTTTGAATATAATTCTACGATTAATTGTTCCTGAATAGTGCTTGAGATATCTTCTTTCTCCGGCAACCTTGTAACTTTCGCCTTTAATGCCTGCTGGTCAAGCTCAAGCCACGAAGGAACAGATCTATCTTTATTTAACTCTATGTTTTCTTTAATTTTTTTCAAGCCCTTCTCTTTTGCCTTTATCTCAATCACATCATCTTTATCTACCGAAAATGAAGGAATATTTACGCGCCGAGAATTAATATAGACAAAATTGTGCCTTACAATCTGCCTACCGCCTGCTCTTGAGGTAGCAAGGCCTAATCTAAACACTACATTATCCAGCCTTCTTTCCAGAAGTTGCAATAACACGCGCCCTGTAACACCTTTTGATTTCGAGGCAGTTTGAAAATATCTGCGGAATTGCCTCTCCAAGACTCCGTACATCCATTTGACTTTTTGTTTTTCCTTCATCTGCAGTCCGTAGTTAGAGAGCTTCTGCCTTCTACCTTCTCCGTGCTGGCCGGGAGCAAATGCCCTTTTAGTCATAGCGCATTTCTGGGTATAACATTTATTACCTTTAAGAAATAATTTCTCTAAACTACGCCGGCATAATCTACAAACAGCATCTGTATATCGAGCCATTAAATTTACACTCTCCTTTTCTTTTTAGGACGACATCCGTTGTGCGGTATAGGAGTTACATCTTTAATAGAAGTAATTACAAGGCCTGCGGCTTGCAATGCCCTAATTGCTGATTCACGCCCAAACCCAGGGCCTTTTACCTGCACCTCAATCTCTTTAAGCCCTATTTCTTTTGCTTTTCTTGCCGCATCTGTCGCGGCAAGCTGAGCCGCAAATGGTGTGGATTTTTTTGAACCGCCATAACCGACAATACCGGGAGTGGACCAAACCAATACATTGCCCTGTTTATCGGTAATCGTTATTATCGTATTATTAAAACTTGCCTGAATATGGGCAATACCGGTCGTAATCCCCTTGGCAATTTTTTTCTTTTTATTTTTTTCTTTTATAGCCATTAAATTTTTTCCTCCTTGCACAGTAAGTGCACACCGGCCTATCCAATTAGGCCGGGTGTTTGCCCACAAAGGGCACACTGGCGCAATTCTCCGCCAAAGGGCGTATGCCGAACCATCCAATTGGTTCGGGCCGATAAGCGCCAGGTGTGCTATATTACTTTATTTTCCAGCGCTCTTTGCGCCAGGAGCAGCAGCTTTCTTAGGCGCTGTTTCGGCTTTCTTAATTACCGCCATACCGCTTCTTCGCTTCCCTTTTCTAGTCCTTGCGTTTGTTCGTGTTCGCTGCCCTCTCACCGGAAGGCCTTTCTTATGGCGCAACCCTCTCCAAGAACCAATGTCCATTAATCTTTTTATGTTTTGCGAAATATCCCTGCGCAAATCTCCTTCAACCCTATAAGTACCTTTCTGTAAAATATTAGTGATACGGGAAATCTCCTCTTCATTTAACTCTTTTGCGCGCTTATCAGGGCTAATCCCCGCTTCTTTAAGAATAACGCCTGACAAATGCCGGCCGACTCCGAATAAATAAGTAAGCGAAATCTCAATTCTTTTTTCTTTTGGGATGTCTACACCTAAGATCCTGGGCATAATCTATTTACTCCTTTTTATCCTTGTCTCTGTTTGTGTTTTGGATTAATGCAAATTACCCGCACAATCCCCCTTCTTTTAATAATTTTACATTTATCGCAGATTTTTCTAACAGACGATTTTACCTTCATTTTATTTCACCCGAAAAGTTATTCTCCCGCGGCTCAAATCATAAGGAGAAAGCCCTAATTTTACTTTGTCACCCGGCAAAATTCTAATAAAGTTCATTCTCATTTTTCCCGAAACATGCGCAAGCACTATATGGCCGTTCTCAAGCTCCACTCTAAACATCGCGTTTGGTAATGCCTCAACTACTTTACCTTCGGTCTCAATCAATTCTTCTTTTGCCATACAATCCTTTTTTTAGCCCCAGAGTTATTTAGTCAATATTTCCGTGCCGTGGTCTGTAATTGCTACTGTATGTTCAAAATGTGCCGAGGCAAGGCCGTCTTCTGTTACTGCTGTCCAGCCGTTATCAAGGATCTTACTTTCCCAAGTGCCCATGTTTACCATCGGCTCAATAGCCAATACCATTCCGCTTTTTAACACCGGGCCTGAGTGTGCTTGGCCAAAATTGGGAATCTCCGGTTCTTCATGTAAACTTCTGCCTATACCATGGCCTACAAACTGCCTCACTACCGAAAATCCGTTGCGTTCTACATAATTCTGAATCGCATAAGAGATATCAAATAAATGGTTTTGCGCCCTAGCCTGCTTTATTCCAACGCCTAAGGCAGCCTTAGTAACATCAATTAACTTTTTTAATTTTTGGTCAATCTTACCTATGCCTATAGTAACCGCGGCATCGGAAAAATAACCTTCATATTTGATGCCCACATCAAGGCTTAAGATATCGCCTTCTTTTAATTTTCTTGGCCCCGGGATTCCATGCACTATTTCTTCATTAATCGAAGTGCAGATACTTGAGGTAAAGCCCTTGTAGCCCTTAAAAGCAGGTTCGGCATTTTCTCGCCTAATCAACTCTTCAGCCAACTTGTCAATTTCGCTTGTCGCAATCCCAACATCTATAAATTCGCCTAAACTATTCATTACCCTGGCCAAGATTCTTCCCGATATCCGAAGTTTTTCTAAGTCTAGTTCAGACTTTAAAGGAATCATTCTGTTTTTTTACAAGGCTAATAATCTCTTCTAAAACCTTGCTTGCTTCTCCGTCAGCCAGGACACGAACTAATTTTTGCTTTGAGGCGTAATATTCAATTACGGGCGCTGATTCCTTATTGTAAACCTCAAGCCGTTTTTTAATTGTCTCTTCTTTATCATCGTTTCTCTGATAAAGTTTGCCCGAGCAATTATCACAAACCATATTAACTTTAGGCGGCATGTTCACCGCGTGGAAATTAAGGCCGCATTTACTGCAAACTAGGCGGCCGGAAAGCCGCTGTATAATTACCAAAATATTTGTATCAAGATACACCGCCATGTCTATATTTGAATTTTTATCTTTAAGCATACTATCTAATGACTCTGCCTGTTTTATGGTCCGGGGAAACCCATCTAAAATAAAACCTTTTTTTACATCAGGCTGGTCAAATCTGGCGGAGAGCATTTTAGTAACCAACTCATCCGGAACAAGCGT
This sequence comes from Candidatus Omnitrophota bacterium, assembly GCA_043807505.1. Classification (GTDB taxonomy): domain Bacteria; phylum Omnitrophota; class Gorgyraeia; order Gygaellales; family Profunditerraquicolaceae; genus JAZDFW01. The sequence goes on from JAZDFW010000038.1 coordinate 13,100, forward strand.
ACCTTTATTCATATAGCCTTGCGCTTCTTTGCCTAATTCAGTTCCAGAGGAAACATTCTGACGCAGCAAATCACCGGTAGAAATATGTGTCAGGCTTAATCTCTCTGCTAAAACCTTCGCCTGCGTGCCCTTTCCTGCCCCTGGCGGCCCCAATAAAATTATCTTCATATAAAACTATCTTCTTCCTTTAATACGGCTGCCTTTAATAAACCCTTCGTAATGATGGGTCAATAAATGTGATTCGATTTGTTTTATCGTATCCAGCATAACGCCCACAGTAATCAATATGCTGGTCCCGCCGGCAAAAGAAGCGATTAAATACGGCACTTTAAGCCACGCCATAATTGCATCCGGTAAAATCGCGATGCAAGCAATGAATATCGCGCCGGCTAATGTAACTCTTACCATTACATAATCTAAAAATTCCGCGGTAGATAATCCCGGCCTTACACCGGGAATAAAACCGCCGTATTTTTTCATGTTCTCGGATAAATCATTGGGATTAAATACTATGGCTGTATAAAAATAACAAAAGAAAATTATTAAAAGCGCGTAAACAACAGTATAAAGTAAGTGGCCCCTAATTAACCCTTGCGCCAAACTCTGAAATGAAGGATTAGGAATAAATGAGGCTAATGTAGCAGGAAATAATATTATTGACTGCGCAAATATAATCGCAATAACGCCGGAAGTATCCACCTTTAACGGGATATAAGTACTCTGTCCGCCGTAAATCTTACGGCCGACAATCCTGCGCGCATACTGCACAGGAATTTTACGCTGGCCCTGCGTGATTAAGATTACTAAAAATACAACCGCGGCAAAAAGAACAGCCATAACTAATAACGTAAAAGGCTGTATCTGGCGGCGAGAAATATCTAACGGTGAAATCAGGATAAATAATTGATGCAGCGCGGCGGGGATCCTTGAAATAATACCGGCGGTGATTACTAATGAAATACCATTGCCAATACCTCTTTCTTGTATCTGCTCTCCCAGCCACATAATAAATATAGTGCCTGTTGTAAGAGTCACGACCGTAAGTAATCTAAAGCCCCAGCCGGGAGAAAGCACGATCCTTAAGCCCTCAAAACGAGCGGGATTCTCCAACCACAGGGCAATAAAAAATGACTGGACTATTGATAAGACAACTGTCCCGTAACGGGTGATTTGATTTATCTTTTCGTATCCGGCTTTACCTTCTTTAGCCAACTTTTCTAATGCCGGCACAACCGCGGTTAAAAGCTGCATAATAATAGAACTTGAGATATAAGGCATAATCCCAAGCGCGAAAATAGTCAACCGCTCCATTGCGCCACCGGAAAACATATTAATTATGCCAAAGAGCGCTCCGCCTTGAGTTTTTGCGACCCGCGCAAAAAATTCCGCTAATGCTGCCCCATCAATACCGGGAGTGGGCAAATAACAACCCACACGATAAACCCCGATTAATGCCGCGGTGATTACGAGGCGTCTTTTTAAATCCGGTATCTTAAAAGAATTAACTAAAGGACTAAAATTAAATAGCTCAGTTATTGAGGTCATTTATAATTTCTATTTTTCCGCCAGATTTTTGGATCTTCTCGGCCGCAGTTTTGGAAAATGCGTGGGCTCGGACAGTAACGGCGTTATTCAGGTCTGCGTCACCTAAAATTTTAATGGCCTTAGACTTATCCTTAATTAATCCTTTTTCTTCTAATAAATCCGGGGTTATACTTAAATCTTTAATAACTTTAAGGTCATCCAAATTTACCAACTGATATTCTTTTTTAAATCTATTTGTAAATCCGCGTTTTGGCATCCTGCGGATTAAAGGAGTTTGTCCTCCTTCGAATCCGGCATAAAAATCCCGCCCTGCGCGGGAAGTCTGCCCCTTACTACCGCGAGTAGAAGTTTTCCCGTGCCCGGAACCAGGGCCCCTGCCTAAAAGTTTTTTACGTTTGTGCGCGCCATGCGGAACTTTTAAATTATGTAAACCAAAAGCCGGCGCTAAAGGAACCGGCTCTAGTTTCTTAATCTTAGCCCCAACCTTAGGCTTTGGGGTCGTCTTTTTCTTTAGTATCTTCTTTTTCATCGTTAGTAACCTTTAAATTTTTTAAGCCATCGATTGTTGCTTTAATTACATTTATCGGATTGTTCGATTTAAGGCATTTGGTTAATATGTTTTTTATGCCGGCTGCTTCACAGATTGCTCTAACAGGGCCTGCCGCAATAACACCGGTTCCTTCAGAAGCAGGCTTTAAAAGAACCTTGGCAGCGCCATATTTACCGATTATTTCATGAGGGATAGTCGTTCCTTCCCTAGGCACATTAAAAAGATCTTTTTTTGCTTTTGTCAGGCTTTTACGAATTGCGATAGCAACCTCATTAGCCTTCTCCAGCGCAAAACCGACGCGGCCCTTAGTATCGCCTACAACAACCAGCGCGCTAAAATGAAGTTTTTTTCCGCCTTTAGTAACTTTTGTTACACGGTTAATACTAATAACTTTTTCGATTAATTCTGAATGTTGTTCTATATTTAATTCTCGCATCTTAGAATTCTAATCCCCCTTTTCTTAAACTCTCGGCAAAGGCCTTGACCCTGCCGTGATATAAATAACCTGCCCGGTCAAAAATAATTTTATTGATGCCCTTTTCCTTTAATTTCTTTACGCAAATTTCGCCTAACCCTACGGCAGCCTTTATGTTACCACCCGAAGGAAATTTTTCTTTTACCTCTTTATCCATAGAAGAAATCGAAAGCATGGTTTTATTTTTTGTATCGTCAACAATCTGCACAGAAAGGTTATTGAGGCTGCGCCTGACAACTAAACGCGGCCTATCTGCGCTAGAATTCATTTTTAATCTTAAACGAGTGTGCCTTTTTGATCTTGATATTTCTTTTTTATTTTTCATAATCAATTACCCTTAAATTTATTTTCCGCCGCCTGTCGCTTGCGCCTTGCCAACTTTCATTTTCACATATTCTCCGGCAAAACGAATACCCTTACCTTTATATGGTTCAGGAGGGCATACTGCGCGAATCTCGGCAGCTATCCTGCCGATTAATTCTTTATCAATCCCTCTTATAACAAGCTGCGTAGGTTTAGGAGTTTCTATTTTAATTCCTTGGGGTATAGCAATTGTTACAGGATGAGAAAACCCTAACTGTAAGGTTAATTTATCCTGTTGGACCGCTGCCTTATATCCCACACCTCTAATTTCTAATTCTTTAACGTAACCTTCGGTAACGCCTTTAATCATACCAACAACTAAAGCACGGTATAAACCATGGAGAGATTTATCAGTTTTTATATCGGAGGCTCGCTTAAACAAGGCAAATCCATCTTTAACTTCCAAGGTTATACGAGCAGACATCTTGCGGGACAATTTGCCTTTTGGCCCTTCAACAAAAACTACTCCGTCTTTTACTTCTATTGATACGCCTTTAGGGATTATAACCGGTTTTTTGCCTAACCTAGACATTTTATTTCCTTTACCAAATGTATGCTATTATCTCTCCGCCTAAACCTAAATCCCTAGCTTGCTTATCGGTTAAAATACCTTTTGAGGTAGAAACTATGGCTATCCCTCTACCCCTTAGAACCGATGGTATCTTATCGCGCTTAACATATACCCGCAAAGAAGATTTAGAAATTCGCTTTATCTTTCTTATTGCCGGCTTACCGGCTATATATTTTAAATAAATCCTAAGTATTCCCTGTTTTTTATCTTCAACTAACTTAAAAGCATCAATATAATTCTCTTTTTCTAAAATCTCTAAAATTGATTTTAAAGTACCTGACGCAGGCACATCTACATTTTCTTTATGTACCATTTGGGCATTACGGATCATTGTAAACGCATCTGCGATTAAATCTGTCCTAGACATCTTTTTTATTCTCCTTAAAACTTTAACTACCAGCTTGCCTTTTTGATTCCCGGAATCACACCGGCCGAGGCTAATTCTCTAAAACAAATACGACAGAGCTTAAACCTGCGAAGAAATCCTCCTACCCTGCCACAAAGCGGACAACGGTTATATTTGCGCGACGAAAATTTAGGAGCCCTTTTCCATCTTGCTATTTGTGATTTTTTTGCCATATTACTCCTTAGATACTTTAAACGGCATCCCGAATAATTTCAATAACTCTCTTGCCTGTTCTATGGATTTTGCATTTTTGATAACTAAGGTAATATCCATTCCTTGCGCGCGGCTTACTCTATCATAATCAATTTCCGGAAATATTAATTGTTCGGTTAAACCTAATGTATAGTTACCGGCTTTATCAAATGAATCTAGCGGCACGCCTCTAAAGTCACGAATACGGGGAATAGCGACGTTAATTAATCGATCGATAAATTCATACATCATCGTCCGCCTCAAAGTAACCTTGCAAGCGATTGCCTGGCCTTGCCTAATCTTAAAGTTAGCAATTGCTTTTTTAGCGCGCCTTATAATCGGTTTTTGACCGGTGATTATAGCAAGTTCCTCCATTGCCTTATCTAAGATTTTAATATCCAGCAATGCTTCACCTACGCCCATATTAACGACTACCTTCTCTAAACGCGGAACCTCAAACCTATTCTTCAGAGAAAAAACCCGCATCATCTCCGGGATAATTTCTTTTCTGTATTTTTCTAATAATCTTGGGGCCATATTTATATCGCCTCTTTACAAGCTTTGCAAAATCTTGATTTTGTGCCGTCTTTTAAATTCATTATGCCAACCCTGACAGGACGATTGCAACTCTTACAAACCAACATCAGATTTGCGATACTAATCGGGGTCTCGATGGAAACAATCCCTCCCTGCTGGTCTTGCTGGGTTTTACGCTTATGTTTTTTCACAGTGTTTAACCCTTCCACGAGGGCGCGCTTTTCTGCCAACAGGATACTTAAAACCTTGCCTTTTTTACCTTTATCTTTACCTTTAACTGCTTGAACTATATCGCCGCGCCTGATTTTATACATTAAATAACCTCTGGAGCTAAAGAAATGATTTTAGTAAAATTCTTCTCTCTTAATTCTCTTGCCACCGGGCCAAAAACTCTTGTGCCTTTAGGATTCATTTGCGGATCAATAAATACAATTGCATTATGGTCAAACCTTAATATAGAACCATCCGATCTCCTAATCCCCATTTTTGTCCTTACAATTACGGCTTTGCCCACTTCGCCTTTTTTCACAGCTGCATCAGGCCCAGATTCTTTGACATTTACATTGATTACGTCGCCGATTTGCGCATGCAGGCAATTCATTTTTCCCAAGACGCCGATAAACGAAGCCTTTTTTGCGCCGGTATTATCTGCTACATCTAAAATTGTCCTTAACTGAATCATTCTATCTCTTCCTTTAATTCAATATGCGGCAGTGCTGCTTTCTTTACGATCTCAAGAAGCCGAAAATGCTTTTCTTTCGACAAAGGCCTGGTTTCTTCTATACGCACCAAATCGCCTATTTTAGTTATATTTTTTTCATCATGCACCTTAAATTTACTATGTTTTTTCATAATCTTACCGTATTTAGCATGTTTGGCTAATCTGGTAATCTTAATAACGCGGGTCTTCTGCATCTTGTCACTTGTAACTATGCCGGTATAAATTTTATTCCTACCCATTTGCTTTCACTTTCTTCTCTTTTAATAAAGTTTTAACGCGGGCGATATCTTTTTTTACTAAAGAGAACATATGCGGCTTATCAACCCTGCCGCTGTAACGGCCTTCATTAAGCTTAAATAACTCTTGGCCCAAGGCTTTTTCCTTTTGCATAAGCTCTTCCGTTGATAAATCTCTTAAATCTTTAATTTTAGTCATTATTTATGGATCCTGGTGACAAATTTCGTCCTTAGCGGTAATTTATACGCTGCTAACCTAAAACAATACTTGGCATACTCCTCAGGCACACCACCTAATTCAAATAAAATCTTTCCTCTTTTTACCACGACAACCCAATGATCAAGATCGCCTTTTCCTTTACCCATACGCACTTCCGCCGGCTTCTTAGTTATAGATTTGTCAGTGAAAATCCTGATCCATAACTTTCCGCCTTTATGTAACTGACGCGCTAAGACAACGCGCACTGCTTCAATCTGATTATTCTTGATCCATCCGTTTTCTAATGATTTGATCCCATACTCGCCAAAAGCTAAATCAGCGCCGGTAGTAGCTACACCCCGCCTATTTCCTTTTTGTAGTTTACGATACTTTACTCTTTTTGGCATCATTACCATTGTAATTCCCCTTCAGGCCGCGCCTTTAAGCTTATTGATTTTTTCAACTAAAATATCGCCCTTATAAATCCAAACCTTAACACCAATCAAACCGTAAGTAGTCAAACTTTCCGTAAAACCGTAATCTATGTCCGCGCGTAATGTATGCAGCGGAATTTTTCCCTGGCGGTATGTCTCAGTCCTGGACATTTCGGCGCCATTTAACCTGCCCGAACAAGAAACCTTAACTCCTTTTGCGCCGGAGTTTATCGATTGCTCCATCGCGCGTTTCACAGCCCTGCGAAAAGCAACTCTTTTTTCTATCTGCAACGCGACATTCTGAGCAACAAGTTGCGCATCCAGGCCGGGATTTTTTACTTCTTCTATATCAATAGCAACTTCTGACTTAGTTATAGCAAATAGATCTTCACGTAATTTCTCGATATCCGCGCCATGACGGCCAATAATAATTCCCGGCCTGGCAGACAAGATCCGAACCTTTACGCGATCAGCAAGCCTTTCAATAATAATATTAGAAACAGCCGCGTGTTTAAATTTTAACCTTATATGCTTTCTAAGATTAAAATCTTGTTCGATAAACTTGGGGTAATCTTTGTGGCCGGCAAACCAACGGCTATGCCAAGTTCTAATAAAACCAACTCTAAATAAAAACGGATTTACTTTATGGCCCATTAATTACTCTCCTGATTTTATATCTAGTTCTATATTAATATGTGACGTTCTTTTCTTTATTGGCGCTGCCCGGCCAAATGCAGCTGCCTTAAATCTTTTCCAAGTAGGGCCGACATCGCAAATTATTCGCGATACATACAATTGATTTGGATTAAAACCCTTAATCTTCGCGTTAGCAATCGCCGAATTTAGAATCTTAATTAACGCTTCTTTAGGCCTTTTATTTAAATTGATAAGTATAGCACGTGCCTCTAACGCGCTTTTATTGCGAATTAAATCCATTACCTGCCTTATCTTTGTAGGCGAAATTCTTACATATTTTCCGCTGGCTTTAACTATCATTATGTCTTCTCAACTGCTTTCTTTGCCTTCACGCCGCCGTGTTTTCTAAAAATTCTTGAAGGCGCGAATTCACCAAGTTTATGGCCTACCATATTCTCAGTGACAAAAACCGGTATGTGCTTATGGCCGTCGTGAACAGCAAAAGTAAATCCGACAAAATCCGGAATTATCGTAGATTGCCTAGACCAAGTTTTAATTGCCTGACGTTGGCCTGCGCGCCTGGCCCTATCAACTTTCTTTATTAATTTCTCTTCGACAAACGGACCCTTACTTAATGAACGTGGCATTTTTATTTCCTTCTTTTAATAATGAATTTATTTGAATATTTCTTACGATTTCTTGTCCTGTAACCTTTTGTGGGTTGGCCCCAAGGGCTCACCGGATGCGGATTTCCTTGCCCGGATTTACCTTCACCACCGCCATGAGGATGATCAACTGGATTCATAGCCAAACCTCTTACGGTGGGCCTTATTCCAAGCCACCTCTTTCTTCCTGCCTTACCGATTGAAATTGCTTCATGTTCAATATTGCCAACTTGGCCTATGGTAGCATGACAATCTAAATTTATTAGCCTTATTTCTCCGGAAGGAAGCTTAACATGCGCGTATTCTCCTTCTTTTGACATGATCTGCGCGCTTGTTCCGGCACCCCGGACAATCTGCCCGCCTTTACCTTTGGCTATTTCAATATTATGAACTAAGGTACCTGACGGAATATACCTTAAGAGCAGGCAATTACCGTTTTTAAATTCTACATCCTTTTGATCTGAAGCAATAATCTCATCCCCTACTTTTAATTCTAAGGGCGCTAAAATATATTTTTTTATTCTTCCCGCGTATTCAACCAAAGCGATTCTTGCGGAACGATTCGGGTCATATTCAATGGCGGTTACCTTCGCGGGCTTTTCTAATATATCTCGTTTAAAATCTATAAGGCGCAACATCCGTTTGTGTCCGCCACCCTGATGGCGAGTTGTAATCCTGCCATAGGCATTTCTCCCGCCGGTCCTCTTAAGAGGAACAATTAAGGATTTTTCCGGTTCTGACTTTGTGATTTCGCTAAAATCCGGGCCACTCATCCAGCGTCTTGAAGGTGTTGTTGGTTTAAATTTCTTTAATCCCATTTATTTTTTCCTTATGCTGTTATATTGATTGCCTGATCCGGTTTTAAGGTAACTACGGCCTTTTTTGTATCGGGAGTCTTGCCCAGCTGATACCTGACTTTTTTTAATTTCCCTGGCGCTATAAAAGTGTTAACGTTAGCGACCTTAACTCTATATATCTCTTCCACCGCGCGCTTAATCTGAATCTTATTCGCAAATTTTTCAACCAGAAAAAGATACTTCCTCTGCGGCTGAGCCAACGATGATTTTTCTGTCCTAAGCAGAGTCTTAATTATTCCGTATGAGTCCATTATTTTAACCTTTTCACTAAAGCAGCGAGGCCATTTTTAGTAATTACTAACTTTTGACAATTTAGCACTTCATAAACATTGGTATCGCTTGCCTGATTAATATTCAACGATTCGATATTACGCAATGCCAGCCTTAATTTATTATCTATTTTCTCAAGTAATAAAAGTTTCTTACAGGCCTTCTTCTTTTTAGTATCTAATTTTAAATTAAGCAATAATTTAGCCGCTTCTTTTGTTTTAGGATTTTCTAATTTTAAATCCTCAAGCACAATAAAGTTGTTTTCTTTGACCTTTGCGTTAAGCGTAGATTTTAATGCTAAATTTTTTATTTTTTTTGGCAACCTAATAGAAAAATCGCGCGGGTGAGGCCCAAATGTCACACCGCCGTGGCGCCATAAAGGAGAACGTATTGATCCGTGCCTTGCGCGGCCGGTACCTTTTTGCTTCCATGGTTTTTTACCGCCGCCTGAAACCTCACCTCGGGTTTTTGTCGCGGCAAACCCTTTTCTTTGGTTAGCCTGATACGCATTAACCGCCTGATAAATAGCAGCTTCGTTAATTGTGCCGTCAAAAACAGACACGTCCAATTCTATTGTTTCTATTTCTTTGCCCTCTATATTAAATAATGGTAATTTAATCGCCTGTGTATTCATTATTTTTTCTTCTTTGCTTTTTTAACGATTAAATAACTGTTTTTGTATCCCGGTACCGAACCTCGAACCAGTAACAAATTATTTTCCATATCTATTTTTACAACCTTTAAATTCTGCGTTGTAACCTGGCCTGCTCCCATATGGCCAGGCATGTGGTGGCCCCTAAAAACCCTGCCGGGCGTAGTAGTCGAACCAATGGAACCGACACGGCGATGTGACGTTGAGCCATGCGTCATCGGCCCGCCTTGCCAATGCCAACGCTTCATACCGCCTTGAAAACCTTTACCCAGAGAAATACCGCTGACATCTACAAAATCGCCTACTTTAAATATGCTTACTTTTAATTCCTCTCCTACCTTATATTCAAGTGACGCGTCTTTGGAAATTTCCCTGATATACTTACGGGGAGAAATGTTTAATTTTTTGAATATTCCGGCAATAGGCTTTTTTAGTTTTTTTTCGGCAATTAAATCAAAACCTAATTGGACATTTTTATCTTTTACAGCTAAGATAGCGCAAGGCCCCGCTTCTATAGCAGTAACGTTTACGGCCTTTCCGTCTTCGCTGAAAATACTAGTCATACCAATTTTTTTACCTAATAATCCTATCATTTTTTCCTTAAGGGTATTTAAGTTTATTTTATTTCGACATCCACACCTGCGGGCAAATTCAGTTTCCTGAGCGCGTCGATTGTCTTTGACGTAGGTTCAAATATATCGATAAGCCGTTTGTGCGTGGATAAATCAAATTGTTCGCGAGATTTCTTATCAATCACCGGTGAACGCAGGACAGTATAGATTTCCCTTTTCGTAGGAAGAGGTACCGGCCCGGATATATTGGCACCGGTACGCCTTACTGTTTCTACGATTTCTCCCACCGCTTGATCCAACAGGCGATGATCATATGCTCTTAGTTTTATACGTATTTTTTGCATTATTATTAAGCTATAACTTCTGTTACGACACCCGCGCCTACTGTATGGCCGCCTTCACGAATGGCAAAACGGGATTCTTTTTCCATGGCAATAGGTATAATTAACTCAACGTCTAAATTAATATTGTCGCCGGGCATAACCATTTCTGTGCCTTCCGGTAAAGTCACTGCTCCGGTAACATCGGTAGTCCTAAAATAGAATTGCGGCCTATAACCCTTAAAAAACGGGGTATGCCTTCCGCCTTCTTCTTTGGTCAAAATATAGATTTGCGCTTTAAACTTGGTATGCGGCGTAATGGACTTAGGCGCCGCAATAACCATACCGCGCTCAATTTCACTTTTATCTACGCCTCTTAAAAGTAAACCAACATTGTCGCCGGCTCGTCCTTCGTCAAGAAGTTTACGGAACATTTCAATGCCGGTAACAACTGATTTTTTTACTTCGGGCCTTAAACCGATAATTTCAACTTCCTCATTGATTTTAACCTTTCCGCGTTCGATTCTACCAGTACCAACCGTTCCTCTACCCTCGATAGTAAATACATCTTCAACTGCCATCAAAAAAGGTTTATCTAATTCTCTGGCGGGTTCCGGTATAAACTCATCGCAAGCCTTCAGCAACTCTAAGATTGGTTTAGCATCTTCGCTATTGGCATCTTGTGTTTTCATTGCCTTCAAGGCGCTTCCCTTAATTATCGGGGTCTTATCACCAGGGAAGCCGTATTTTGTCAAAAGGTCTCTGACTTCCATCTCAACTAAATCAATTAATTCTTTATCTTGAACAATGTCAACTTTATTTAAAAATACAACCATTGACGGGACATTAACCTGTCTTGCCAAAAGAATGTGCTCTCTAGTCTGAGGCATAGGGCCGTCAACTGCGGAAACAACAAGTATTGCTCCGTCCATCTGCGCCGCGCCGGTGATCATGTTTTTAATGTAATCAGCATGGCCAGGACAATCTATATGCGCATAATGACGATTATCTGTTTCGTATTCAACGTGGGCAACCGAGATGGTAACAATTTTTGTTTCATCTCTTACGGTACCGCCTTTTGCGATATCAGCGTATTGCCTTTCAGTGGCCTTACCCATTTTTGCTAATATGTGCGTAATAGCGGCAGTTAAGCATGTTTTACCGTGATCAATGTGACCAATAGTTCCGATGTTTACGTGCGGCTTACTCCTTACAAACTTTTCCTTAGCCATTAGTCCACCTCCCTATTTAATAATGATTGTTTAAAATCATCTTCTCGCTCCCGTAGTCGAAAAACCAGATACAATTTTTTCTGCTATATGTGTTGGCACCTCTAAATAATAAGAGGGCTCCATTGTATAGGAAGCACGGCCTTGAGATAAAGAACGCATAACCGTCGCATAATTAAAAATTTCCGCTAGCGGAATAAATACTCTGATAGCACGAACATTGGCGCGTGAATTAATCGCGTTGATTTTGGCGCGACGAGCGCTTAAGTCTCCGATGATTGCCCCCATAAATTCCTCAGGAGTTATAACTTCCATATCCATAATCGGTTCCAATAAAATCGGGTTTCCTTTTCTTAAGCCATCGTTAAGCGCGATGCCCGCGGCCATTTTAAATGCCAACTCTGAAGAATCTACATCGTGAAACGAACCGTCAACTAATGTCACTTTGATATCCGTAACCGGATAACCTGCCAATACGCCGGACTTGGAAGTATCCATAATTCCTTGTTTGATAGAAGGAATAAATTCCTGAGGAATCGCGCCGCCTTTAATTTTATTTTCAAAAGTAATTCCAGTACCGGGGGTTTCCTGAGGCTCCATCTCAATGACGCAATGGCCATACTGGCCACGACCGCCGCTCTGTTGAATAAATTTACCGGAAGAACTAACTTTCTTTTTAATGGTTTCCCGATAAGCTACCTGCGGAAAACCTACCTGTACCCCTACGTTAAATTCCCTTAAAAGCCGATCGACAATTATTTCCAAATGCAGCTCCCCCATCCCGGAAATAATGGTTTGTCCGGTTTCATGATTATAAGTTACACGAAATGAGGGATCCTCATCTGCTAATTTATGTAAAGCCATCCCTAATTTTTCTGACTCATCTTTGCTGCTTGTCTCGATTGCCTGCTGGATTACCGGTTCCGGAAAACGCATTGCCTCAATTAAAATTTGATTATTTTCCATACAGAGAGTATCCCCGGTTTTTGTTTCTTTCAAACCAACAGCAGCAGCGATATCTCCGGTTGAAACACTTTCAATAATTTCTTGATGATTAGCATGCATACGCACTAATTTTGTTACACGCTCTCTGGTTCTTTTACTAACATTATAAACATATGTGCCTGCGGCCAAGGTTCCTGAATAAACCCTGATATAATTTAACTTTCCTACATAAGGATCGGTAGCGACTTTAAAACTTAACGCGCAAAAGGGAGCATCGTCGGAAGCGGTAATTTCCTCAAATTCACCAGTATCAGGATCTGTCCCCTTAATCGCGGCCAAATCCGAAGGCGCGGGTAAATAATCAACAACCGCGTCTAAAACCAATTGTATCCCCTTATTTTTAAACGATGCCCCGCACAATACAGGAACAAATTTATTGGCAATACAAGTCGAACGTATTTTTTTCTTTAACTCTTGGGTTGTAACTTCTTTGCCGTGTAAATACTTATCCAAAATTTCATCATCAGCCTCGGCTAATTTTTCTATTAATACATGGCGATATTTTTCGACAGCCGCTGCCAATTCAACAGGGACATCTGTTATTTCAATATCTGTTCCTAAATCATCTTTATATACATGAAGTTTTTTTTCAACTATGTCAACAATGCCCTTAAAATTTTCTTCTGTGCCATATGGTATCTGGATTGCCGCGGCATTAGTGCCTAATTTATGGTGCATTTCTTCAATTGTCTCAAAAAATTTTGCGCCGGTTCTATCCATCTTATTAATATACGCCAAACGCGGTACACCATAGCGGTCAGCTTGGCGCCAAACAGTCTCTGATTGAGGCTCAACACCGCCAACACTGCAGAATACAACTACCGCGCCGTCTAATACCTTTAAAGATCTTTCTACTTCAATAGTAAAATCTACATGGCCGGGCGTATCAATTATATTAATAGTACAATCTTTCCAAAGACATGTAGTAGCAGCAGCGGTGATCGTAATGCCCCTCTCCTGCTCCTGAACCATCCAATCCATGACAGCAGTGCCCTCATGCACCTCTCCTAATTTATAAGATTTACCGCAATAAAAAAGTATACGCTCAGTAGTAGTAGTTTTACCGGCATCGATGTGAGCGATAATTCCGATATTCCTTAATTTGTCTATTCCGATTTTTCTTGCCATTTTCTCTCTAATTTCCTTTATCCTAAAGCCTTTACTCTCAACGTATAAAACCAACAGTCTACTCCAAAATTTATGCTTTGTCCAGTATTTTCTTTACCTGTGTTTACCATCTAAAATGCGCAAAGGCCTTGTTAGCTTCAGCCATCTTATGCGTATCATCTCTTTTCTTTATCGCTGAACCTTCTCCTTTATAGGCGCTAATAATCTCTTCAGCTAATTTCTCTTTCATTGATTTGCCCTTTTTGTTCTTAGCGAAATCCCTAATCCAGCGTAAAGAAATTGAAGTACCGCGATCTTGCCTTACCTCAATTGGCACCTGATACGTTGCGCCTCCAACCCGGCGAGGTTTCACTTCTAACTTGGGCCTGACATTGTCGATTGCCTTGTAAAAAATTTTTAAAATGTCTGCTTCATTCAGTTGTTTTTTTACAATATCGAATGAGCCATAAACCATTTTTTCAGCAATGGACTTTTTCCCCTGAAGCATTACCATATTAATAAATTTTCCAACAATTTTCGAATTAAATATCGGATCTGCTAAAACTTCTTTTGCCTGCGCGCTTCTTCTTCTCATTTTGTTAATTAACCCCCTATTTTGGCCTTTTCGCTCCATATTTGGAACGAGATTTCTTACGCTGGTTTACTCCTGCCGCATCAAGCGTACCACGAACAATATGATATCTGACTCCGGGTAAATCTTTTACACGGCCGCCTCTGACTAAAACTATAGAGTGTTCCTGAAGATTATGCCCCTCACCCGGAATATAAGCAGTAACTTCAACTCCGGTAGTAAGCCGGACTCTGGCGATTTTTCTTAAGGCAGAGTTTGGTTTCTTAGGCGTCATCGTGCGCACTTGCAGGCAAACTCCTCTTCTCTGAGGACAGCCCTTTAACGCGGGTGATTTTGTCTTTTTCTTTTTTGATATCCTACCTAATCTGATTAACTGTTGAATTGTTGGCATACTTTTATACCTTTACTTTCTCTATAGCAACTCGTTCTTTCTCTAACTGCTCTCTTTTTTCTTGAGCAAGCTTAACTACTTCAATCTCTCTATGTGTTTTGAAGCCGGTTCCGGAAGGGATCAAATGACCGACGATAACATTCTCTTTTAATCCAAATAACTCATCTTGTTTTCCTGACGCTGCGGCATCGGTTAAAACACGCGTAGTCTCCTGGAAACTTGCCGCGGAAATAAAACTTTCGGTAGTTAAAGAGGCTTTTGTAATACCTAAAAGTAAAGGCGTAGCTAAGGCCGGTTTTTCGCCTTTTTTAATCACGCGGGCGTTTTCCTTCTGGAATTTCCACTTATCTATTTGCTGAGTGGCCAAAAAATCAGTATCTCCCGAATCCTCTATTCTAACCTTCTTTAACATTTGCCTAATAATTACTTCAATGTGCTTGTCATTTATATGTACACCTTGAAGCCTGTAAACTTCTTGAACTTCATTAACAAGGTATTCTTGTAAAACCTTATCGCCGGAAACTCTTAATATGTCCTGCAAAACTACAGGCCCATCGGTTAATTGCTGGCCAGCCAATACTTTATCACCTTTGTAAACATTAGGATGCTTACCGTGAGGAATTACATATTCTCTTAGCATATCCGTTGAAGAACGCACAATAATCACGCGTTGGCCTTTCTTGGATTCACCAAATTCCACAAAACCGTCTATTTCGCTGATTACCGCGGGATCCTTTGGGCGCCTGGCTTCAAATAACTCAGCAACACGAGGAAGGCCGCCGGTAATATCTCTTGTTTTCGTAACCAAACGCGGTATTTTAGCTAAAAGATCCCCTGCGGACGCAGTCTGGCCATCTTTAAGTAAAATATGGGAGCCTATCGGAATAGGATAAATTCCTAAGACTTCATGCTTGTCATCTAAAATTAATATTTGAGGATGATACTCTGTTTTATGTTCTACAACGACACGTTCGGTTAATTTTGTTACTGGATTTAATTCATCCCTTAAAGTTACACCTTCTTTTAAATCTTCATACTTTACTTGGCCGCCGACTTCAGTTAAAACCGGGATAGTATAAGGATCCCAGCGGACAAACATTATGCCTTTTATAATTTCTTCTTCATCTTTAATACTAATAAATGAGCCTTGCGGCACCGTGTAACGCTCAAGCTCTCTACCTTGTTTATCATTTATACTGATAGACCCGTTTCTGTTTAAAACAATAAATTCTTTGTTTTTGGTAGTAACCCTTAAACTGTGATATTTGACAATACCCTTATTTTTTGATTTAACAAATGACTGCGCGACTATACGTGAAGCTGTACCACCGATATGAAAAGTCCTCATGGTTAACTGTGTGCCGGGTTCACCAATGGACTGAGCAGCAATTACACCAACCGCCTCCCCCAATTCTACCAGCCTTCCCGTAGCAAGATTTCTTCCGTAACACTTAGAACAAACACCCCTGCCTGTTTCACAAGTAAGAACGCTGCGGATACGAATTCTTTCTATGCCAAGCTGTTCGATCATATCAGCTTTTTCAATGGTTATTTCTTCACCTGAAGCGACAATGATCTTATCAGTAATAATGTCTACTACATTATCCAACGCGACACGGCCAACAATACGGTCTTTTAGGCTTACCACAACTTCATCGCCTTCAATAATCGCGGCTACTGTAATGCCATTTAAAGTCCCGCAATCAACTTCCGTAGTAATGACTTCCTGAGCAACATCTACAAGCCTACGGGTCAGATAACCCGCGTCGGCGGTTTTTAACGCTGTATCAGCCAAACCTTTACGCGCGCCGTGAGTTGAAATGAAGTATTCTAAAACGGTTAAACCTTCTCTAAAGTTAGCGGTAATCGGGCTTTCAATAATCTCACCTGAAGGTTTTGCCATCAGCCCACGCATACCGGCTAACTGTCTAACCTGCAGACGGGATCCGCGCGCGCCTGAATCAGCCATCATAAATATAGGATTAAAAGACTCCATGCCTTTGAATAAAAGATCGGAAATCTTATCTGTGGTGTGAGTCCAGATATCAATGATCTTACTTTTTCTTTCACTGTCAGTAATAATACCTTTACGGTATTGGTCCTCAACCTTGGCAACCTCGGCTTTTGATTCTTTTAATACTTCTGGTTTTTCCTCGGGAATTTTTAGATCGTCTATACCGATAGAAATTCCGCCTAAGGTGCCAAATTCAAAGCCTATTTTCTTTATATCATCTAAGAGCTGGATGGTACGTTGATGCCCGAATCTTTTATAACACTCGGTTACAATATCTCCGACTTTACTTTTGTTTAATTCCCTATTCACAAAACCAAACCCTGCGGGCAATACCTGATTGAAAATAACTTTTCCAACCGTTGTAGCAATCATTTGCTTTTCGTTAATAAATCTGAGATCGTCTATATCGAATACACTATCAACCCTTAATTTGATTTTAGCGTGCAATTCTACTATCTTGTCATCGTAAGCAATAACAACCTCATCGCCATTAGAAAATATTTTATTCTCACCGCGGGCGCCTGCTTTTTCTTTTGAGAGATAGTTAACGCCAAGAATAATATCTTGAGTCGGTGTGATGATAGGCCTTCCGTCTGCGGGCGAGAAAACATTATTAATAGAAAGCATTAAAATTTTCGCTTCAATTTGCGATTCTAAAGACAAAGGCACGTGCACTGCCATCTGGTCACCGTCAAAATCGGCATTAAAGGCAGTACAAACCAAAGGATGAATCTTTATGGCTTTACCTTCAATCAAAACCGGTTGGAATGCCTGAATGCCCAAACGGTGTAATGTAGGCGCACGGTTTAATAACACCGGATGGTCCTTAATCACTTCGTCCAAGATGTCCCAAACTTCAATCTTACCGCGCTCTACCATTCTACGCGCGCCTTTTATCGTATGCACAAAACCTTTTTCTCTTAATTTCTTAATGATAAACGGCTCAAACAATTCTAATGCCATTTGTTTAGGTAAACCGCATTCGTGTAATTTCAAATCAGGGCCAACGACAATGACGGAACGGCCGGAATAATCAACGCGTTTACCTAATAAATTCTGCCTAAATCTTCCTTGTTTACCTTTAAGCATATCGGAAAGTGATTTTAAAGGCCTGTTATTGGCGCCCATTACCGGCCGGCCATGCCTGCCATTATCCAAAAGCGCGTCCACTGCTTCCTGTAACATGCGCTTTTCATTACGGATAATTATTTCCGGGGCATTGAGATCGATTAATTTCTTTAAACGGTTATTACGGTTGATCACTCTACGGTATAAATCATTAAGGTCAGACGTAGCAAACCTTCCGCCATCAAGCGGAACTAAAGGCCTTAGATCGGGGGGGATAACCGGTACGATTTCTAGAATCATCCATTCAGGCTTATTGCCTGATTTCTTAAAATCTTCGACAATCTTCAAGTATTTCAAGACTTTACGATTATTCAACGCCTCTTTTGATTTTTCCATGCTTTTACGAAGAGAACGGCAATATGTATCAATATCCAATTCTTTCAATAAATCCTTGACTGCTTCGGCGCCGATTTTTGCCTTGAATGCCGCGCCATATTTATTGAGGGCTTCTTGGTATTTCTCTTCGCTCAACAGTTCTTTTTTCTTCAAAGGCGAAGTACCCGGGTCAATTACTACATATTCCTCGTAATAAATTATTTTTTCTAAATCTCTTAAGCCGATATCTAATAACGCGGAGAGCCTGGATGGAACCGCCTTAAAGAACCAAATATGTGTTACCGGAGCAGCTAATTCAATATGGCCCATGCGTTCACGCCTCACCGAAGAACGATCAACAGTTACGCCGCAACGATCACAGGTAATACCTTTAAATTTTATTCCTTTATATTTACCGCAGTTACATTCCCAGTCACGCACCGGGCCAAAAATCTTTTCGCAAAATAAACCATCTTTTTCCGGTTTCAGAGTGCGATAATTTATAGTTTCTGCTTTTCTCACTTCACCCTTGGACCAGCTCTTAATTATCTGTTGAGAAGCGATCTTTATGGTAATATGGTCAAAAAGAGTTATCTCTTCCATTATTTTTCCTTTTCTGTTCTAATATCAAGGCAGAGGCCTTGAAGTTCTTTTATTAGAACATTAAACGATTCGGGAGTGCCGTGGCTTAAGCGCTGTTCCCCTTTAACAATTGCTTCGTAAATCCTGGTTCTACCGGAAACATCGTCACTTTTTACTGTAAGCATTTCTTGTAAGGTAAATGCCGCACCATACGCCTCTAATGCCCAAACTTCCATTTCCCCTAATCTCTGGCCCCCAAACTGCGCCTTTCCGCCTAATGGTTGTTGTGTTACCAAAGAATACGGGCCGATAGAACGAGCGTGAATTTTTTCATCAACCAGATGAATCAATTTCATTATGTAGATATAACCAACCGTTACCCTCTGATCAAAAGGCTCGCCGGTAAAACCATCGTAAAGTGTAATTTTCCCATCCTGAGGTAAATTAGCTTTCGCAAGCATCTCTTTTACTTCCGCTTCGCTAGCGCCATCAAAGACCGGACTATCTATTTGAATACCTAACGCCTTAGCTGCCCAACCAAGGTGTGTCTCTAGGATCTGTCCTACGTTCATACGCGAAGGAACACCGAGCGGGTTTAAAATGATTTCCACAGGGGTGCCATCCGGCAAAAAAGGCATATCTTCTTCCGGAACAATACGGGCAACTACACCTTTATTACCGTGTCTTCCCGCTAATTTATCGCCTTCAGCAACTTTACGTTTTGTAGCAATGTAAACCACCGCTCTTTTTAATACGCCAGGCGGTAATTCATCACCACGCCTGACTTTCTCAATCTCCTGTTGCTGTTCTACTAATAATTCCTGGATCTGTTCATCAAAAGAGGCGGCTAAAATCTTGGCCTCTTCATTATCGCTAAAATCGATTTTCTCAACTTTCTTCTTATCCACTCCGAAAAGCTGAGCTAATCTGATAATTTTTTCATTCTGCAAAAATTCGAGTTCTTGTTTATAGTAAGCCTTGAGCTCCCGAATTTTAGTTAATTCCTTGGTCTTTTCTTCTTTAGATTTTCTGCCGCGGTCTTTACGCTGAAATATATGCACATCCACAACCACACCCTCGACTCCAGGCGGAACGATCAAAGAAGTATCGCGCACATCACCTGCTTTTTCTCCAAAGATTGCGCGCAACAGGCGCTCTTCCGGAGAAAGCTCAGATTCAGTCTTAGGCGTAACCTTGCCAACCAGAATATCACCGGGAGTAACCTCGGCGCCTAAACGAATTATCCCTGTTTCATCCAAATTCCTTAATGATTCTTCGCTAACATTAGGAATATCCCGGGTGATTTCTTCGTTTCCCAAGCGGGTCTCTGTTGCTTCACTTTCGAATTCTTCAATATGTATAGAGGTAAGAGTATCTTCTTTTATTAATTTCTGGCTTAAAACAATAGCGTCTTCAAAATTATAACCACGCCAAGGCATAAAAGCACACAATATATTTCTCCCCAATGCAAGCTCGCCATTTCTCGTGCTTGTTCCGTCAGCAATAACTTGTCCAGCTTCAACGTGTTCGCCTAATTTCACAATTGGCCTTTGGTTTAAACATGTATCAGCATTTGTGCGCAAGAATTTCTTTAAATGGTATGTCTTCTTACCAATAGTAATATGGTTTACATCAATACTAATCACCTTTCCCGCCTCTTGGGCAATAACCACCGCACCGGAATCTCTAGCGATTTTTGCTTCCATTGCCGTGCCAACTACAGGGCTTTCTGAAATCATTAAAGGCACAGCTTGCCTTTGCATATTTGCGCCCATTAAGGCACGGTTAGCATCATCATGCTCTAAAAAAGGGATTAATGAAGCGGCAACTGAAACTAGTTGTTTTGGTGAAACATCCATATATTCAACCTGCTTGCCTGGAACTTTGGGAAAATCTCCCTTATAGCGGCAATACACTTCTTTTTCTTTAAAGGTTCCGTCATCATTAAGCGGGACATTTGCCTGAGCAATTACTTTGTCTTCTTCTATATCTGCGGTAAGATATTCGATTTTACGGCTAACTCGGCCGTCTTCGACTTTTCGGTAAGGAGTTTCCAGTAATCCTAGGTTATTTACGCGCGCATAGGTACTTAAGGAGGCAATCAACCCGATATTCGGGCCTTCCGGCGTTTCGATAGGACAAACTCTTCCATAATGCGAAGGATGAATATCTCTTACTTCAAAACCTGCCCTTTCACGCGATAACCCTCCGGGGCCCAAAGCGCTTAATCTTCTCTTATGGGTCATTTCAGCTAGTGGATTAACCTGATCCATAAACTGAGATAATTGGCTGCGGCCGAAGAAATCGCGGATTTGATTCGATAATAGTTTAGAGTTAATCAGGAAATGGACGCTTAAAGTATCCAAATCACCGAGTATGCTCAATCTTTCTCTTATGGAACGCTCTACCCTGGATAAACCTATCCTGATTTGATTTTGGACCAATTCGCCGACGCTTTTAACCCTGCGGTTGCCGAGGTGATCGATATCGTCAATCTTACCTTCGCCAGCTTTCAATTTAATTAAATACTCTATTACTCTAATTACAGTAGCAGAATCTAAAATTCTTTTATCAACAGACACATTCATGTTTAATTTTCTATTCAGAATAAATCTACCAACTCTTTCCAAGTCATATCTGGCTGGATCAAAGAATAATCTATAGAATAAATTTTCCGCCGCGTCTTTAGTCACAGGTTCTGTAGGGCGCATCTTGCGGTAAAAATCCATATGCGCTTCTTCCTTGTTCTTCGTAGTATCTTTTTTAAGCGTATTGGTAATTTCCGGATATTCTTTGCCAAAAGCAGCGATGATTTCTTGATCAGTAGAAAAACCGAGTATTCTTAAAATCTGAGTAGCGGGAAAATTTCTCCGCCTATCAACATAGGCGAGAATTGTCTCTGAAAGGTCGTATTTAAATTCAAGCCAGGCGCCGCGATAAGGAATAATTCGGCCGTGAAATATTTTTTTTCCGGTAGCATGCTCTTCTTCTTCAAAAGATACACCCGGCGAACGCTGCAGCTGGCTGACTACTACGCGTTCATCACCGTTAATAATAAAGGTACCCGTATCGGTCATTAAGGGAATCTCGCCAAAATAGGCATCCTGCTCTTTAGTTTCCCGAGGTGAAGTCAATCTAAATTTTACCTTTAAAGGCGCGGCATAAGAAAGCGCGCGCCTCTTAGACTCAGCGATACCATATTTAGGTTTACCTAAAGAATAGCTAAGGAATTCTAATTTTATTGACCGGTCATTATTTTCTAAGGGGAATATTTCTTCAAAAACTTCCTGCAAGCCCAATCGTTTTCTTTGGGAAACCGGAATGTCCATCTGAAGAAATTCATGGTAAGATTCAAGCTGAACATCTAAAAAATGCGGCAAATCGTAAACTTCTTTTAACTTTGCGAAACTTTTACGTTTGGTCATTCGTCACTTTCACACCTCGTTGCACAAATTAACACAAATTTCACATTAATAATTAATGTAAATGCAGGTGCAATTCGTGAAAATCCTTCTGATTATCCCGGATTTTTCGATAGAAAAATCCGCCTCGAGCGAAGCGAGAGGCCGCTCGGTCAAATTCGACGAGAATTTGACCGGCTTAGCGGGGTATCCCAAATTTTGCCTGTCGAAGGCGTGCAAAATTTGGGATTATTTTAATTCGACAGTGGCACCCGCGGCTTCAAGCCTCTTTTTCATTTCTTCCGCTTCTTCTTTAGGCACGCCCTCTTTAATAGGCTTGGGTGCTGCGTCAACCAAATCTTTTGCTTCTTTTAATCCCAGGTTAGTAATAGTTCTGACTTCTTTGATTATGGCGATTTTATTGGCGCCAACGCTTACAAGAACAACAGAGAATGCGGTTTTTTCTTCCGCAGCGGCCGCACCAGTTGCTGCTCCAGCTGCCGCGCCACCACCTACCGGCATCGCCATCATCGGCATATTGGCCTTAACACCAAACTTCTCTTCCAAGGCTTTTACCAAATCAGAGAGCTCCAATACTGTCATACTCTCTATCGATTTAATCAATACATCCAATTTCTCACTAGCCATTTCTTTTCCTCCTTCGATTAAAATCATGTTTTTTTCTGTTTAATTTGATCTAAACAAATAACAAATTTCTTTAATACCTGATTTAAAACTATAACTAATCCGGATATAGGCGCATTTAAAGTCCCGACTACCTGTGCCCTTAAAACTTCTTTAGACGGCAACTTTGCCAAAGCTTCAATGCCGCTTTTATCTAAAAGTTTATCCTTTAGCAAGCCGCCTTCTAATTGTAATTTATCATGGTCTTTTTTAAAATTGCATAAAATTTTTGAGGCTTCAACAGGTTCTTCCTTAATAAAAACAAAGCCGCAAGGCCCTTCTACTGCCTTAATTATTAATTCTAATCCGGAGCTTTTCAAGGCACGCCTGGCAACGCTATTTTTTACTACAAAAAGATTGCTCTTAGCGCCCTTTAAAGACTGCCTTAAAGTAGTAATATCAGGGCTCGATAAACCAGAATAGCCCAGAACAAAAAAACTGTCTGAGCCTTTCAAATTCTCTTTGATTTTATTTTCAGAAACCTCTTTAACTACTAAACCGATCTTTTTCATATCGCTAACCTCAATCCCGGATTCATGGTTGAAGAAATTGAAAGAGTTTTTACAAATTTTCCTTTTACTGATGAAGGCTTTGCGTCATTAATAGCTTCCATAACGCGCAACGCGTTATCATAAATTTTATCATCGGAAAAGGAAACCTTGCCTACGGATAAATGGATGCCTCCTTGCTTATCAACACGGAATTCTACTTTTCCTTTTTTTACGTCATCAATGGCCTTGGCGATATCATTGGTTACGGTACCTGTTTTGGGGCTTGGCATAAGGCCGCGCGGCCCTAAAACCTTTCCTAATTTACTCAAGTCTTTCATCATTTCAGGAGTAGCAATAGCACAATCAAAATCTAGAAATCCGCCCGCAACCTTATCTATTAAATCACTTCCGCCAACATAATCGGCATGCGCGTCTTTAGCAATGCGTTCGTGTTCCCCTTTACAAAATACAGCAACCCTTACTTTTTTCCCCGTTCCATGAGGAAGAATAACTGTACCTCGTACCATCTGTTCGGACTTCTTGGAATCAACATTCAGGTTAAAATGCAAATCAAAAGAGCCGTCAAACTTGACGGGCGCGAGTTTCTTTAAAACCGGAATAGCTTCTTTAAGTTGATAAGTTTTATCCTTATCAACCAATTTCTCTGTTTGGCTGTATCTTTTACTTTTGTCTTTCATAAAAATTATCCTTCCACAACAATGCCCATACTTCTAGCGGTGCCTTCTATAATTTTAATAGCCGCGGCTAAATCCGAGGTATTAATATCTTTTGCTTTTATTTTAACAATTTCTTCAACCTGCTTTCTTGTTACTTTGCCAATAACCTCTTTTCCCGCAGTGCCTGAGGCCTTGGCTAAATTTGCAGCGCGCTTAAGTAATACTGAAGATGGAGGGCTCTTAATAATAAAGGTAAATGTCCTATCCTCATATACACTGATGACTACAGGTAAAATTAAACCGTCTCTACCCTTTGTCTGATCATTAAATTGTTTACAAAATTGCATGATGTTTACGCCATGCTGGCCCAAAGCCGGGCCGACAGGAGGCGCAGGATTTGCTTGTGCCGCGGGAACGTGCAACTTAATTTGTGCCTTAATTTTTTTTGCCATTATATCTTCTCGACTTGCCAGTATTCCAATTCAACCGGCGTTGCTCTGCCAAAAATTGATACGCTCACCTTTAATTTCCCTTTTTCCGGGTGTATCTCGTCAATAGTGCCGTTAAAATTTACAAATGGGCCGTCGATTACTCTAACTTGCTCACCTTTTTCGAATATAATCTTAGGGCTGGGCTTTACCGCGGTTTCCTGCGATTTCTTCAGTATATTATCAACCTCAGTTTGCGATAAAGGCATCGGCTTTCTACCTAAACCGATAAACCCCGTGACCCCTGATGTTGTCTTAATTAATAGATAAGCCTCTTCTGTCAACTCCATTTCAACCAGAAGATACCCGGGAAAAAATTTCCTTTGCGAAATCCTTCTCTTACCGGAACGAATTTCAGAAACCTGTTCGGTAGGTATAATAACTTTATTAATAAATTCAACCAGGCCGCTAGAGGCAATCCTGTTCTCTAATAACGCCTTTACCTTATCTTCTGAACCGGTTTGTGTGTGGACTACGTACCAATTTTTCATCTAAACATTACGCTTAAAATCTTGGAAAGTAATAGGTCTATTATACCTATACATATAGCGGCAAAGATGGTAAACGTAATCACTACTACTGTTGAACCTGCTAATTCTTGCCTGGTTGACCATGATACCTTCCCTAGTTCTGTTTTTACTTCTAGTAAAAACTTCTTTATTTTCTCAAAATTTATTATTACCGATACCAATATTATGCCGCCAATAAGCGAGCTAATTATTGCCTTTAAATTTTTTAATAAAAATTCCATTTTTTAAAACTCTCTTATTCGGCCTTTAATCCTGCAGGAGCGGCAGGAGTCGAACCTGCAGTTACGGTTTTGGAGACCGTTGGTTTGCCATTAACCGACGCTCCTATTAATGCATTCGCAAAAAACAAAAAAATTACTTTATCTCTTTATGAACAGTATGCTTATGGCAAAATTTACAATACTTCGATAACTCCAACTTATCTTGATGCAGTTTCTTGTTCTTATAAGTTGTGTAATTTCTATTTTTACAAACCGTACATCCTAATGTAATTATTTCTCTCATGTTTTAAATTTCACTTGCCAAAATTTTAAGCTGGAGACGGGAATCGAGCCCGTGACCCCGTCCTTACCAAGGACGTGCTCTACCAACTGAGCTACTCCAGCAAAAGCACGGGCTTAGCGGGCCTAAAAGATAAAAAAACCACCATTAAGAATTTTATTAAATTCTTTTTTAAATTGTTTTAAATTCCCTAAAGTTATTTTGGGGATTTATATAGACAGTGAAATATACACTATAATTATATCTTTGTCAACCTTTTTTTATGGTTTTGTGCCTGCCTGCCTGCCGGTAGGCAGGCAAGAACTTAATTTAGCAAAATCATCCAGGCTAAGGCGCTCGGGCCGTACGTTGGGGCTAATCTTAAATTTAGAAAAAAAATTCTCTAAATTTTGTTGTGGCAGGACTTCCTTAAGGCTGTTTTTTAAAGTTTTCCTTCTCTTGTTAAAAGCAGCCCTGATAATTCTAAAAAATAATTCCTTATCCTTTACTTTAACAGGCGCTTTTTCTCTTAGGGAAATTTTTAAAAAAACGGAATCCACGCCAGGCACAGGATAAAAAGAATTTCTTTTAATCGGAAAGAGTATTTTCGGTTGTGAAAAATACTGCACAAAGCATGATATCGAAGCGTAATCTTTTGAACCGCATGAAGCAATTAATCTTTGCGCAAATTCTTTTTGAACCGTCAGGTACAAACAATCGATTTTTTTGCGGAATTCAAAAACTCGTTCAATGATTGGTGTTGAAATATAATAAGGAATATTGCCGAATATCTTTATCTTGTTCTTAGTATTAGCGGAGTTAATTTTAATTTTTTTAAAAAACCGCTTGAAATCAAATTTTAATATATCAGTTTGGATTATCTCAATATTATCGTCATTTTTTAGATTCTCTTTTAATAAAGGCAAAAGGCGCTGATCAATTTCCAATGCGTAAACTTTTAAACAATTCTTGGCAAGTAGCTGAGTAAATTCTCCGCTGCCTGAACCAATCTCAAGCAACGTGTCTTGCGAATTAAAATTACACGCGGAAATAATTTTTCTCTGGATATTCTTATCTATAAGGAAATTCTGTCCTAAACTTTTTTTTGGTTTAATGTGCATTCTACAGCAACTCTTATTGCCTCAATCATGGAACTTGGATTACCAATATTGGTGCCTGCTATATCAAATGCGGTACCATGTAACGGAGAAGTCCTGATAAAAGGCAGGCCTAAGGTAATATTAACCCCTGTATCGTTACCGGTTAATTTTAAAGGTATCAATGCCTGGTCGTGATACATCGCAATCACACAATCATAAATACCGGAGTTTGCTTTTTTTATAGCGATATCCGCGGGCAACGGCCCATCAATATATTTTATAACTTTCCTTAATCTGGCTAACACAGGTTTAATCATTTGGTTTTCTTCATTGCCGATTAAGCCATTATCAGAGGCATGAGGGTTTATTCCACAAACAACAAGATGAGGATTGCAAATAGAGAATAAATCCCTTAGTGATTTATGTGTTATAAGAATGGTTTTATACAATTCATTTCTTTTTTTTAAGCTAGCCGATACATCTTTTAAAGCGATATGCCTGGTAACAAGGCTGAATTTTAATTGCTTATTCAATAACATCATCACAATATCTTTTGTTTTTGTCCTATTCTTTAAATATTCAGTATGCCCGCTAAACTTAAAACCAGCCAAATTAATTGCTTCTTTTGAGATCGGCGCAGTCACCAGGCAATCAATCTTTTTTGCTTTTATCAGCTCCATCGCCTTATCAAGATATTCTATTGACGCGCGCCCATATTCAGCGCTAACTTTTCCAAATCTAAACTTTTTATGATCTATATTGCATAAATTTATAAATCTTACAGCTGGCAGCTGATTAAACACCCATCTATCTCCGATTAAAACAAATTCAGCTAAATGTTGAACTTTCTCTAGTGCCTTTACAATTATCTCAGGCCCTATACCTGATGGATCTCCCATAGTTATTCCGACCCTAATTTTATTATTCATTCTAATCCTGAGTGTACTTAATGTAGGAGCGCTTCTTAAGCTCTTCTAACCATTTAGACAGCTCTTCTTCTATCTTCTTGTTAAAAAGATATGTGTAAATATTGTCTCTGGCTTCGCTTAAGCTTAATTGCCGAGGGGCAGTAATACTTTCCAATTTAAAAATGTAGTGACTATCATTAATTTTGAGAGGCTTACAAAACTCCCCAACGTTTAATTTAAATATCACATCTTCGATATCTTTCCTTAATTCTCCCTCTCTTGCCGAAATCAGTTTATCGCTTGAAAGAGAATATTCATTAATAACACTATCCAAGCTTTTATTGGCTTTTAAGTCTTCGTAAGCCTTGCGGGCAATATTTTCGTCGTCTGTATTTAATGAAGCGATATTCCGCTCTTCTGTGGCCTTAAAATCCTGAATATTGTTTTCATAGAAATTAGTGACCTCAGTAGGCGCGACTGTAATATTCCTTCTTATTTTATACTCAATCATATTAAAGATTAAAAACTGTTCCCTTATTTTTGCCTCCAGATCCCCTTGGACTAACCCCTGACTCCGAAGGCTATCTTGAAAATCAAGCTCAGTAGGATAGCGCCTTCTCATTTCATCAAGCCTGGCTTTAATTCTATTTTCATCGACAATCACGCCATAACGCTTTGCTTCCTGTAAAATGAGGCGGTCTTCGATCAACTTATTAATTAAACCGGACTTCTTTGATTGGAGCTGACTTTCTAGCTCCTTACCTGAATATTCCTGGCTCAACTGCACACGCATAAAATTAGAAAAATCATTTAAATCTTTCTGGGTAATAATATCATTGTTCACGATAGCAACGATTTTATCCTGGGCAAAGGAGTTAAACGTAAAGCATAAAACGAAAAACGCAAAACCAAAACTTAAAAATAAAAATTTTAAACTTTGAACTTTACGCTTGTCTATCATTATAAACCCCTATTTTTTTTAAGCTTCCCACTGCTTCTCTTAAGAGGCGGCAATAAAGGTCAAAACCTATTGCGGCAATAAAACCATGCTGCTGTTCGCCTAAAAGATTACCGGTACCCCTCATTTCCAGATCTTCCATAGCAATCTTGAAACCCGCCCCTAATTGCGAATGTTCCTGTATTGCCAGAAGCCTTTTAGCGGCCCCTGTATCTAAACTTGAGCGTTTTGGAATCATAAAATAGGCATAGGCAGGTTTATCGATTCTGCCGACTCTGCCGCGCAACTGATGCAAATCAGATAGGCCAAATCTATGCGCGTTATTCACAATAATAGTATTAACATTAGGGATATCAATGCCCGATTGAATAATCATTGTGCACACCAATACCTGAATCTTGCCGCTTAGGAAATCAAACATTACTTTTTCAAGTAATTTTGGCCTCATCTGGCCGTGGCCAACTGCTATAATTATCCCTAAAGGTAAAATCTTAGTGAGCCTATCCTTTACTTTCTCAATATCCTCTACTCGGTTGTGTAAGAAATAAACTTGCCCCCTGCGGCCTATTTCTCTAAGGACAGCCTGACGAATCAGGTCTTCATCATATTCTACCACAATGCTTCTTATAGGCAACCTATTTTGGGGAGGTGTATTGATTACCGATAAGTCCTTGGCGCCCATCAAGCTCATGTATAGCGTGCGCGGAATAGGAGTTGCAGTTAAAGTAAGCACATCACAAGAGAATCTCAATGATTTTAATTTCTCTTTTGATCTGACTCCAAACCTCTGTTCTTCATCTATAATTACAAGGCCCAAGTCTTTAAATTTTATATCATTTGATAATAACCTGTGAGTGCCGATAACGATATCAACTACTCCCTCTTGGAGCCCCTTAATAATCTCTTTCTGCTGATGCTTAGTTTGGAACCTTGAAAGCATCTGAATATTTACCGGAAATTCCCCCAATCGATATTTAAAATTCTGGTAATGTTGCTCGGCCAAAATTGTAGTAGGCACTAAAAACGCCGTCTGCTTATTGCTCATCGTGGCCTTAAAAGCTGAGCGCATAGCTACTTCAGTCTTACCATAGCCAACATCTCCGCAAAGCAGCCTGTCCATGGGCCTAGATGATTCCATGTCAGATTTTACCTGGTTAGTTGCTTTTATCTGATCTGGCGTCTCTATATAAGGAAACGTTTCTTCAAATCGCTGCTGCCAATCTGTATCTAGAGCAAAAGCAAAACCCCCAATTGTAAGCCTCATTGCCTGTAAAGATAGCAGATCCCATGCTAGCTTCTGAATTCCGCGCCTTGCTCTTTCTTTTGTCCTTACCCACTCTTTTGAACCTAATTTATAGAGCTTTGGCTTTCTGATTTGAAAAGCGATGTATTTTCCTACCAGGTTCATTTGCGTAGTCGGCACATAAAGCTTTTCCTGGCGGTCATATTCAATAACCAGATGATCTTGGTATTTATCTTTGATTTTAATCTTTTCTAAACCCAAAAACCTTCCAATGCCGTGCTGATTATGCACAACGTAATCACCCAATTCTAAATCAATAAAATTTTCCAGAGGGAATTCTTCTTTAAACGGCAGCGCCTTTAAGGTGTGGGGCTTTCTTACGGGCAGGATAATAACCATCCGGTGTTCCCAGGAAACCTCCCCTGTTGAGGGATTAAAAGTTTTCATAAAAACAATGCGTTCAATATCCAGTTCAATTCGAATTGGCAGCTCAAAAGAAAATGGAAAGATATCGAGAATGTTACCGCGGCGGGCAAAATCACCTTCTTGGCCTACAAGGACTTGTCTTTTGTAACCAAAATCAATTAAGGTGTTTGAAATTCGCTCTAAATCAAACGTGCCGTCTTTATAGAGTTTAAGGGATTTAAACACGAAAGTTAATATTACTTTTTCCGGGTCCAGGCAAGTACTAAAGGCGAGGCAATATAAACAGTAGAATAAATTCCAGAAATAAAACCAACAAAAAGCGCAAAAGCAAAATTGCTTAGGACTTCACCGCCGTAAAACAAGATTGCAATAACCACGAAAAGCGTAACCCCGGAAGTAAGAATTGTCCTTGCTAAGGTTTGATTTACGCTCATGTTTATCAATTCATAAAGGCTGGTTTTTCTTGATAAACGCATGTTTTCGCGGACTCTATCATAAATAACAATTGTATCGTTAATAGAATAACCGGCAATGGTTAAGAATGCGGTTACGCTTAAAAGATCAATCGGCCTTCCGGTAATCACCAATGCTCCGAGGGTTACCAAAACATCGTGCAATAAAGCAACAACCCCGGCTATGGCAAAATTAAAATGTTTAAATCTGAAAGCCACATAAATCAAAATACCAATCAAAGACCAGATAAGGGCGCTTACGGCTTTACCTTTTAACTGCGCTCCTGCAACCGGGCCCACCCTTTCTATCCTTAAAACTTGAATATCCTGATCAGGGAATTTTTCTTTTAATTTATCTGTAATAACATCGTCTTTATTGCTTGCGGTTTTAATTAAAACCGCGCGCGGATTATCTTTGAATTGCTGTATTGAAGCATCCTGTAAGCCTGCGTCTCTGAGGACTCCCCTCACCTGATCAATTGGTACAACTGTTTTAAAACTATACTCCTGTAGTTGCCCTCCGGAAAAATCAATTCCGTAAGCATTGCTTCCTTTTTTAAAGAAAACTGCCATCCCCGCGATAATTATAATCAAAGAAAGTGTGTAGCAAATTCTTCTTTTACCGATAAAATCAATTTTTGTTTCTCCGATGAATTTCAACATCGGAAGCGACTTAATCAGGCCAAAGGCAAGCAGTATTTCAAAGATGGTGCGCGTTACTACGATTGCCGTAAACATACTGGCAATAAGGCCGATGGTTAAAGTTACGGCAAAGCCCCTTATCGGCCCGGTGCCAAACTGAAATAACATAAATGCCGCGATTAAAGTAGTAAAGTTAGAATCAAAAATTGCGGTGAAAGCTCTGGTGTAACCATTAGCAATAGCTGTGCGTAATGGCCTGCCGGCGGTTAACTCTTCCCTGATTCTTTCATTTATAAGAACGTTGGCATCTACTGCCATACCTAGAGATAAAATAATTCCTGCGATACCCGGAAGGGTTAAAGTAGCTGATACGCCGGGGAATAGAAGCGGCAATAATCCCAAACCGCCTAAGATTATTATTAAGTTAAGCAACAACGCGATATTAGCGACAATCCCGGCAAGTAAATAATAAATAAGCATAAAAAGAAGTACACAAACCCCGCCAATAATTGAAGCCTTGATGCCCTTATTAATTGAATCTTGGCCTAATAACGGCCCGACAGTTCTTTCTTCTTCTATATACATAGGTGCCGGAAGCGCGCCGACTCTTAAAACAAGAGCTAAGTCTTGTGACTGTTCCGGGGTAAAGCGGCCGGTAATTACTGCCTGGCCCGAAGGAATAGCTTCTTTAATCCTTGGCGCAGACTGGACTTTCCCATCTAATACAATCGCTAGTCTTGCTCCCACATTGGCGGCAGTAATTTCAGCAAATTTCTTGGCACCTTCTGTATTAAATTCCAAAGAAACAACCGGCTCGTTAAATGAGTTTTCATCAAACCGGACAGATGCATCAGACAGTGAATCTCCGGTTAAAGCTGCCTTTTTTTCTACAAGCAGCGGTTCACTGTCATCTATAGCGGTCTTTAATTCAAATCCTTCGGGAACAGCTCCGGAAATTGCCTGTTTTAACTTTTCTGCATCAGCAGAAACAAGTTTAAATTCAAGCAATGCGGTTTTACCGATTAAATCAATGGCGCGATCCCGATCAGTTACTCCGGGCAGCTGTACCACAATTTCATCAAGGCCCTGCTTTTGTATGGAAGGCTCTCTTACGCCAAATGCGTCGATCCTATTTCTGATAACCTCAAGCGCCCGGTCACAGGCATCCTCTTTTGCCTTTTCCGAAAGATGGCTTGTGTCCACTTTAAGCAAAAGATGCATCCCGCCTTTTAAATCGAGCCCAAGATTAATCCTTTTATTCAAAGGAAAGGTAAAATAAGCACAAGTACCAATGATTACCAGAATAAAAATTAATTTATAAAGAGTATTTCTTGCCATAACTTTTAAACTCCCCTAACTTACTGCGCCTTGAATCTTCTTTATATAAGCAATACAATTTTTATCAATTTCTAATTTAACATTTTCATCTATCCTCAATACCACGGTTTTATCTTTGACATTCACTATTGTGCCGTGGATACCTCCGGAAGTTACTACTTCGTCATTTTTGTTAAGGTTACTAAGCATCTTCTGATGCTCTTTTTCCTTTGATTTCTGCGGCCTAATCAACATAAAGTAAAAAATAACAAAAATTAGTATTAACGGCACTAAGTTTAGTATCGGATTAACTGCTTGTGCTTGCGGCATTTATTGCTCCTTTCGAACCTTTTTTGCTAAACTTTTAACTGTTGCAGAAAGCTGTGCTCCATTTTTTACCCAATGATCCAGGCGTTCTATTTTTATTTTTGTTTCTCCGGATACAGGATTATAAAATCCCAATTCTTCAATAAACCTGCCGTCTCTACCGGTGCGTTGATCAAAAACCGTAATGCGAAAATGCGGACGATTTTTTGGATTTTTACCTATCCTTCTTAAACGAATATGTACTGCCATTTTTTTTAAAACCTCCCTTTTAACCTGCTTTTGCTTGAGTCAAATAGTATACCACTATATTTTATAATTTCAATTAATAATTGCTTCCATTAATTGCTTCCATTAATGCCCGTGCCTTATTCACTGATTCAAGATATTCTTTTTCCGGAATAGAATCAGCAACCACCCCTACCCCTGCCTGCACATAACCAAAATGATTTTTTACAACAATGGTCCTGATGATAATACAAGTATCCATGTTATGCGAAAAACTAAAATAACCTACGCATCCGGCATAAGCTCCGCGCCGGGTATTTTCTAATTCATCGATGATTTCCATCGCCCGGATTTTCGGGCTGCCGGATACCGTGCCTGCAGGAAAACATGCCCTTAAACAATCATATATATCAAATTTTCTATTTAAAATGCCTGAGACATTTGAAACAATATGCATTACGTGAGAATAACGTTCAATTGACATAAATTCATCAACTTCTACCTTACCGTTTTTACAAACCCTGCCCAAATCATTCCTACCTAAATCAACGAGCATAATATGCTCTGCCTTTTCTTTAGCGTCACCCAAAAGCTCTTGCTCTAACCGCCTGTCCTCATCTTCAGTCTTGCCTCGGGGCCGCGTGCCGGCAATCGGGCGAGTTTGCACAATACCATCAACACAACGCACTAAGAGCTCCGGCGAAGAACCAACGAGTGCAAAATCCTTAAGGTTTAGAAAGAACATATAAGGCGAGGGATTAATACTACGTAAATTCCTGTATATTTCAAATGGCGCTTTATTAATCCTAACTTTAAATCTCTGAGAAGGAACTACCTGGATAACATCACCTTTTCTGATATAGGCCTTAGCATCTCTAACCATTTTCTGAAATCCGGATTTACTATAGTTGGAGGTTACTAAAGGCGGACGTTTGGTTAATGCAGGCTTTATTTCCTTGTTAACACATGATTCCGTAAGTTCCTTATGAATTGCTTCAATTTTTGCGATTGCTTTGGAATAAATCTTTGACAATTCCCTGCTTGAAAATGCTTCTTTTTTTTGAGCTAATATGGTATTGGTGACAATTTTAATGGTGTGGTTAACATGGTCGAATACCAAAATATTATCGGTAAGCATAAAGACTGAATCAGGAAGTTTAAGTTCGTCGGGATTCTTATCGGGAATTTTTTCAAAAAACCTTACCATATCATAACCCATAAAGCCAACTAAACCTCCGCAAAAACGCGGTAATCCTTTTATCATTACAAATTTAAAATTCTGCATTATTTTCTTAATTTCGTCCAAAGGATCGGTTTTTGTAATAAATTTACGGGCTGCCTTTTGGCCCGTATAAATGATTTCAATATCTTTTAGTTTACTTTTAAAAACAATAGCCGGATTACTTCCTAAAAAAGAATAGCGGGCAATTTTCTCCTGGCCTTCGACAGATTCAAACAGAAACGAATAATCGCCTTTTTTGATTTTTAAAAAGGCCGATACCGGCGTATCCAAATCAGCATTAATTTCTTTATACACAGGTATAACATTGCCTTTTTTGCTTAATTTTAAGAATTCTTTTAATGAAGGGCAATACATTCTATTTTATCTTTCTGTAGAAACACGACCTATTGCCGGTGTGACAGGCAACCCCAAGCTGACGCACCTTAATTAAAAGCGCATCCATGTCGCAATCGTAATTAATATTTTTGACAAATTGAAAGTGGCCTGAAGTCTCTCCCTTAACCCAATATTCTTTTCTCGAGCGTGACCAAAAACAAGCCTTGCCTAATTTGAGCGTGCGTTTCAATGATTCCTGATTCAAGTAAGCAAGCATCAAAACCTCACCTGTCTTATAATCCTGAATTATCGCGGGAATCAATCCTTTTGAGTCATACTTTAAATTTTTTAGATTTAATTTAGTCATAATCTTATTGCTACTCCCTTATTTGCCAGATATTCTTTTACTTGTTTAACCGAATATTCCTGATAATGAAATATTGAGGCTGCTATGGCAGCATCAGCGCCTGATTTTGTAAATACATCGTAAAAATGCTCTAACTTCCCCGCGCCGCCTGATGCGATTACCGGGATATTTACTGAATCAGTCACTGCTTTAGTAAGCGCTAAATCATAACCATCTTTTGTGCCGTCATAATCCATACTCGTTAAGAGTATCTCTCCTGCCCCTAAATCAGCAGCATGTTTTGCCCATTCTATTGCATCAACACCTGTGGCAGTCCTGCCTCCATTAATAAAAACCTCCCAATTGTCTTGTTCTTTTTTGGCATCAATTGCCACTACAATACATTGGCTGCCGAATTTTTTTGCAGCATCACTGATTAATTCAGGAAACTTTACCGCAGCAGTATTTATTGATACCTTATCAGCGCCTGCATTCAACAGATCTCTTATATCATTAATATCCCTGATGCCGCCGCCAACTGTAAAAGGCATATATATATTAACTGCAATTGCTTCAACTAAATCAATTAAAGTTTTTCGCTTTTGGAAACTGGCAGTAATATCCAAAAATACCAGCTCATCAGCCTGCCCGGCATCGTAGATCTTAGCCGCTTCTACCGGATCGCCAGCATCTTTTAAGCCAAGAAATTTAATGCCTTTTACGACACGGCCTTCTTTAATGTCTAAGCAAGGAATGATACGCTTGGTCAACATTTTTTTAGTCGCAAGTATTATTTTGCTTTCTTATATAAATATTCCTTTAATAAATCCCAAGTCTTTTTACCGACTTTTCCGTCAACCGTTAAATTATTGGCTTGCTGAAATGCTTTAATCGCATCCTTGGTTTGCTTACCCATTTTCCCGTCAACAAGGCCAAGCGTGTAACCGGCGTTTTTTAAAGCAATCTGTATCTTCTTGACAGTTGGACGGCTTTTAACTTCCGGGATGATTTTCTTCGCGGTAACTTCTCCTTCTATCTCCATTCTATTTTGTTTCAATGCTTCTTTTAGGTTATTTATCAGCTCATCCCTTGATTGCACCTGTGCTTCTAAAGCAGCAACCTGATTTTGTAATCCTTGTATTTCCTCGCTTCTTTGTTTACCGCGGCTCGTCGCGCATCCGCTTAATGATGCAATAAAAATAAATAAAACTGCTAACACAACTCCTTTTTTGCTCATTCTCCCCTCCTTACGGTTTATCCTATAGGATTACCCCGGCATGCACGAAAAATCTCACCGAGATTTTTCGGCCGGCCCTACGGGCAAAAAATGCTTGCTTCGCAGGCATTTTTTGGGTTATGAAATTTTTAAAGCCTGTGGCAAAGTAAACCTGCCTTCATACAAAGCCTTCCCCACAATTATACCTATTAATCCCGCTTTTTCCAATGATTTAAGCCTGCGTAAATCATCCAAAGAAGAAATACCGCCTGAACCAATAACCTCCAATCCTGTTTCTTTTAAAAAACTTTTAATTGCTTTAATATTCGGCCCTTTTAAGGTCCCGTCTTTAGCAATGTCCGTAAAGATTACCTGCTTAAATCCTATTTTCTTTAAAGCGCAGCCAAACTTCAAAGCATCGACACCTTTTAATTTAGTATCCCAGCCCTTAATTGAGACTATTCCGTCTTTAGCATCAATACTAACAATAATCCTGTCTTTAAATTGCTTAAAACATTTTTTTAAGAAACTCTCGTCTTGCGCTGCCCTTGTTCCCAAAACAACGCGGCTAACTCCGCAATTAAGCAATTCTTTTATTGTTTCAACTTTTCTTACTCCTCCCCCAAATTGCACTTGCGCATCAATATTTTTTACAATCTCTTTTACAATGTTTAAATTTAGCGGATTTCCGGTTAAAGCGCCATCCAAATCAACTACATGAATAAACTTAGCGCCCTGGCTTACCCAATGCTTGGAGGCCTTTAACGGATCCTTTGAGTAAATTTTTTTTTGATTAAATTTTCCCTGCACCAATCTTACAACGCAGCCATCCTTAATATCAACTGCCGGAATAATTAACATTATATCTCCACAAAATTTCTTAGCATCCTCAAGCCTGCATCTTGGCTTTTTTCAGGATGGAACTGCACGCCAAATACATTATCTTTCCAAACAACTGCCGGAAAATCTATTCCGTAATTACATGTTGCCGCAATAACTTTTTTCTCAGAAGGCTGCGGATAATACGAATGGCAAAAATAAACATAAGACTTATCCGGGATATCTTTCAATAAAGGGCAATTTCTTGAGGTAATATTTAATTGATTCCAGCCTATCTGCGGCACTTTAATTCCTTTTTTTGCGCTAAATTTCTTTACTTCGCCTTTTAATATACAGAGGCCGGAAATATTTTTTGCTTCCTGGCTTTTTTCAAACAAAAGCTGCATACCTAAACAAATGCCTAAAAATATTTTTTTGTTCTTTATGGCATCGTGAATTGCCGAAACTAAATTACGCCTTTCTAATTCAACCATTGCATCATTAAAAGCGCCTACCCCGGGCAAAACAAATTTTTGAGCTAATTTAAAATCATCCGGGTTATTAGTGACAAGGGCCGCGGCGCCCATGCTCTCGAGTGCCTTGGCTACACTGTGGATATTGCCCATACCGTAATCAATAATGGCAATCATCTAATCTATTACACCTTTTGTTGATGGAACACCTTGCCGGCGGGGATCAATTTGCGTGGCTAGATCTAAAGCAATACCTAAAGCCTTAAAGATAGGTTCAACAGTTGCGTGTAAATCCTGGCTTG
Organism: Candidatus Omnitrophota bacterium; assembly: GCA_043807505.1. GTDB lineage: Bacteria > Omnitrophota > Gorgyraeia > Gygaellales > Profunditerraquicolaceae > JAZDFW01. Next base: position 50,727 of record JAZDFW010000038.1, read on the forward strand.
GATTTTCTAACTTTACATTAAGATTCATGCCCAGTTGTTTAGCAAATGCCTCAAAGAAATGCTCTGCATATTTAAAATTGTATCCATCTTGAGTTTTAGGATGTTTCAGGGCAGCCTCTCCAACAACTAATTTATATGAACCCCGGCCGCTGATATCAACTGTTACATTTGCAGTTACCTCTTCCATGGGCACTGAAGCAAAACCGATTCTTTTTATGCCGGCCTTATCAAGCAAAGCCTCTTTAAAAACTTGGCCTAAAACAATCCCTAAATCTTCATTAGTATGATGTATATCTACCTTAAAATCAGCCTGATTAGTCTTAATATCCAAATCAAAATGGCCCCAGAAAGCAAATAACTCCAACATATGGTCGAGAAATCCGATACCTGAATTTATCTTGGCTATCCCGCTGCCGTCAATATTAAGTTTAATTGTGATATCGGTTTCTTTACTTTTTCTTGATTTTCGCGCTTCTCTCATTTTTCTCCTTGAGCACAAAAAATTTTTGTTTAGCGAAATCCCGTGAGTGCACCGAAATTATCGTAGAGAATTTCGGTGTGATTACGAAACGGGATAAACAAAAACCTCTGGCGCTTATTATTTATTTAACTCCACACTCTGTGTGGAGTCTTCAATTTTTTAAATGAACCTCGCCTTGACCGAATCCAAATGTCTACTCATGCCCTCAATAGCGGCGATTTTTTCTAAAGGTTCTTTAATTCGTTCAAGCGCTTTCTTAGAATAGCTGATTATATGGTTACTCCTGGTAAAATCAGATACGGATAATCCTGAGAAAAACCTGGCGGTCCCTGAAGTAGGAAGCACATGGCTAGGCCCTGCAACATAATCGCCTACGGCAGCCGGGCTATAAGGCCCTAAAAATATCGCGCCGGCATTTCTAATGCCTTTGACTAATTTTCGCGGATTCTGCACTAAAATCTCCAAATGTTCCGGTGCAATTTTATTGGCAATCTCAACTGCTTCTTGTAAATTCCCTGTCAAAATAATGGAACCGTGGCTGTCCGGGCATTGAGATTTTATTTCCTTTGCCAATGCCTTGGAATTTGTAATTAATATGGCCAGGCCTCCTGCGTGTTCTGCCTGAGCTTTTAAATCTGCGATAATATACTTAGGTTCGCTGTGACGATTTGCAATAATCACCAGTTCCGTAGGGCCCGCAATCATATCGATATCGACATAGCCAAACACCTGCCTTTTTGCTTCGCTGACATAGGCGTTACCGGGGCCGACAATTTTATCAACCCGTGGTATGGTTTTTGTGCCATATGCTAAAGCAGCAATTCCCTGCGCGCCTCCAACTCTATAAATCTCATCTACTTTCAAAAGGTCGGCAACGACAAGGATATGCGGATTAATAAAACCGTTTTTATCGGGGGGGCTGATTAAAACTATTTTTTTTACGCCTGCGATTTTCGCCGGAAGCACTGTCATATAAACCGTAGAAACTAAAGGCGCTGTTCCCGCGGGAATATAGATACCCACCCTCTCAAGAGGCGTGAATTTTTCGCCTAAAACAACGCCATCGCTGTCTTTCATCGACCATGATTTCTTTATGGTCTTTCTATAAAATTTGTTTACATTTTCAATTACAACTTTTAAACTAGAAACAAAATTCGGAGTAATATTCTGGTAGGCGCCGCTTATTTCTATCTCAGAAACCTTTAATTGACGCAAGGACATTTTAACGCCGTCAAACTTTTTGGTATATTTTAATAAAGCATCATCCCCGGCAAAACGCACATCCTCGAGAATAGTTTTTACTTTCTCTTCAACCCTCTTTGACCGGCCGAAGGAACGGTTATAAATCTTTTCCAATTTTTTACTTGAAGAACGTATAATTTTCATCTTTATTCCCCTAATATATCTATAAGCTTACTAAAGGCCGCTTGAAGATTTTCAGGCTTGGTGCCGCCGGCCTGAGCAAAATCTTTTCTTCCTCCGCCGCTACCGCCGATTTCCAAAGCAATCCTTCGAACAAGGATAGATGCATCTATGCCTTTCTGGACTAAATCCTCTGTAACTCCCATGACTAACAAAGCTCTTCCCTGATTATTGCACCCGAGGCCAATAACACAATTATCTGTCTTTTCTTTAATTAAATCAACTGTCTTTCTTAATAAATTCATATCCAGATTATCCATAATTTTAGTAATAACTTTTTTATCTTTTATTGTCAGGGCATTCTGAATCAATAAATCAACAGAAGCCTTAGCGCTGTCTGTTTTTTGCAAATTAAATTGTTTCTCTAGTTCTTTTATGCGCGATAAGCGTTTTTGTAATTCAAGTGTCAATTTTTCAGCTGGTGTATTCAAAATCGCGGAAATTTCATTTATGGCTGACTCATGGTTTTTTATGACACAATAAGCAGGCATACCAACAACTGCTTCAATTCTTCTGACGCCGCTTGCAACCGAACCTTCATGGATAATCTTAAACAAGCCGATTTGGCTGGTAAAATCAAGATGCGTGCCACCGCAAAATTCCTTTGAAATATTAGCTATACAGACCACACGGACTTGACCGCTATATTTTTCTCCGAAAAGTGCCAAAGCACCGGTTTTCTTAGCCGAACTTAATGGCATTTCTCTTGCTTTAAGCTTGTAATTATCCAAAATATACTTATTTACTTCCTCTTCCACTCTATCAAGCTCTTCCTGACTCATATCTTTAAAATGGGTAAAGTCAAAACGCAATCTTTCTTCAGTTACTAAGGATCCTTGCTGTTTAACGTGTTTTCCCAGGACGTTACGCAAAGCTGCCTGTAAAAGATGCGTAGCGGTATGATTTCTGGCAATAGCAAGCCTACGCTCAAGGTCAACCCGAGCCATAACTTCATCACCGGACTTAAAGCTTCCCTCTTTTACAATCCCCGTATGCACAATTACTTTATCTTGTTTTTGCGTGTCTTGAACCTGAAAAACATTTTTTCCTTTAATGATTATGCCCGTATCGCCAACTTGCCCGCCGCTCTCCGCATAAAATACTGTCTTATCAAGAATAATCTTTGCTTGATCGGCTTTGGTAATTTTTTTAACCTGCGAATTATCTTTTACGATTCTTAATATTTTTGCCTTTGTCTGGGCCTTAGTATAACCTAAAAACTTAGTCTCCTTTGTGCCCAAATGCAGTTCTTTTATACTAAACACATCGCCTTTCATTGCGCTTTGCGATTTCGAGCGTGACTTTTGCTGCTCCAGTTCCTCTTGAAAAGCCTCAAGCATAATTTCAATCTTATTTTTATCCAACCAATCTTTCGTCAACTCAAAAGGAATCCCATAAGTATCGTAAAGCTGAAAAGCGATTTCTCCGGCTATCCGAGGATTACCTTGTTTCATTAGGTCCTTAAATTTATCCTGAAACAAATGATTGCTAGAATTAAGCGTAGTAATAAAACCGTTTTCTTCCGCGAGAATAATTTGCGCGATATCCTCCTGCCGCTGTTTCAACTCCGGGTAAGAAACCTGCATAATTTTGGTTAAAACCGAAACCAGCCTATAAAGAAACGGCTCTTTTATCTCCAAGGCGCGTAAATGCATGCTACATTTTCGGATCAGCTTCCTTACCACATAGCCCCGCGCCTCATTAGAAGGAAGCACTCCGTCATAAATAGCAAAACTAATCGCGCGGATATGATCAGCTACAGCATAGGTTAATTCTTTTGTGTTGTTTTTTGCATGAGCGTTAATCTCTTTAATTAACGGCTGGAATAATTCAGTTTCAAAATTATTCCGCACTCCCTGCATTACCGCCGTTAATCTTTCCAGCCCCATGCCTGTATCGATATTTTTCTTTGGTAACGGCTCTAAAATCCCGTCTTCGCCGCGGTTATACTGGGTAAAAACCAGGTTCCAAATCTCTGAAAACCTGCCACAGCCGCAAGACGGATCGCAGAAATTTTGTTTACATCCGATATCTTCTCCGAAATCAAAAAATATTTCGGAACACGGCCCGCACGGGCCATTGGGCCCTTCGACTTTAGCGTCTGCCGGCCAAAAATTATCATGATCGCCAAGCTTAATAATTTTATTTTTAGGCACTCCGATTTTGTCCAGCCAAATTTTATAAGAGTCATCATCATCTTTATAAACCGATATCCAAAGTTTATTTTTATCTATATTTAATTCTTCAGTCAAGAATTCCCATGCCCAGCTGATTGCTTCATCTTTAAAATAATCGCCGAAAGAAAAATTCCCCAACATTTCAAAGAACGTATGATGCGAGGAAGTTTTACCTACTTTCTCCAAATCATCAGTACGCAGGCATCTTTGAGACGAGGCAGCGCGGGAAAAATCGGTAATTGCCCCAAGAAATTGTTTTTTAAATTGGTTCATACCGGCCGGAGTAAACAAAACAGTAGGGTCATCCCGGGGTACAAGAGAATCGCTTTCCACAACTTTGTGTTTCTTAGCCTTGAAAAATGCGAGAAACTTACCGCGTAATATATCTGCTGTCATGATTATAATTTATTTAACACTTCCCTTACAATTTCGCTAGAGTAACCGCGGCGTAATAGATATGTATACAGCCGAAACTTTGCTTTTTGCGCTTGTATTCCTTTTAACTTTTCGAATCTTTCTCGGACAATTTTTTTAACGATATCTAGTTCAATGTAGCCCTTTTTTACTTCCTCAAGCTCGGCATCGATAATTTTCTTATCTATGCCTTTTAAACTTAACTCTTGCCGCAGCCTTCTTAAACCTAATGGTTTTCTAATTCGGCTTTCAATCCAAGCCTTGGCAAAAGCTTGGTCATCAATAAATTTTCTTTCTTTTAAAAATTCTATTGTTTCTTTTATTACCTGTTCATCGAATTTCTTTTCTTTTAGCCGCTGGGTAATTTCTTTTTCGCTTCTCAGGCGGAATTTCAGCAGCAAAAAAGCATACTCTTTTCCTTTTTCTAGAGATTCGGGCTTATTTTTTTTCACTGCTCTCTTTGACTATAAAGAATCCGCGTGAAGTCCGAACTAATACATTACCTTTTAAGGCTTTGGTAGCTTTTTCGTAATCTAAAATATTCTTTATAGGTTTCTTGTTTATTTCTAAGATCACATCCCCTGTGGTTAACCCTGCGTCACTAGCTTCCGAATTCGGCTCAACATCTACTACCACTACCCCGCTTTTTTCTTCTATTTGAAAACGCTTAGCAATCTCGGGGGTTATGTTTTCAATTATTAAACCTCTCCATTTACCAGTTTCCAATTCAATTCCCTGCTCTTCTACTTGGGCAGCCTGCGGCCGCTCTCCAATTACAAGATCCAAAATTAACGGCCTCTTATCACGTAATACACTTACTTTTACATGGCGGCCTACTTCAAATTTTCCCACAACGCTTAATAATTCTCTCACATTATTAATTGCGGCGCTATCTATGAATTTAATAATATCTCCCTCTTTCATACCTGCTTTTTTAGCAGGATTATCCTCTAAAACCTTGGCTACTAATACGCCATTTTTATCCGGCAGGCCAAAATGCTGCATGAGATCATCGTTTAAATCCTGCACAGTTATGCCAAACCAGCCATAAACTATTTTTTTACCCTCAATTAGGCGCGAGATAATTCTTTTTGCGGTATTGATGGGAATCGCAAAACCTATCCCCTGATATCCTCCGGTAGTGGAAAATATTGCCACGTTAATTCCTATTACTTGCCCCTTAAGATCCACAAGCGGACCTCCGGAATTACCCGGATTAATCGCTGCATCTGTCTGGATCAAATCGCCGTAATCCCTATCCTGACTAAGTGCCCTTCCTAAAGAACGATGGAGCGCGCTGATTACTCCTGCGGTTACGGTCGGTTCAGGATTCTGCATCGCAAAACTGTAAGGATTACCAATAGCTACAACCCATTGCCCGATCCTTATGTTATCCGAATCCCCCAGCTTTGCTACCGGAAGATTATGGGCGTTTATTTTAATTACCGCCAAGTCTGAACGGGAATCCCTACCCTTGATCTGGCCGCTAAACTCCCTTCCGTCAGATAATGTTACAGTTACTTTATCCGCATCATTAATTACATGTTCATTTGTTAAAATAAACCCTTCATTATTAATAATTACACCGGAGCCAAGCCCCATTTTCTTATATTCCCTGTCAGGTATTGCCCCAAAAAAATCATCAAAAAATTTACGAAAATTCTCGTCCTCTCCGAAAGGCGAACCATATGGCTGGTTATAATAAAGTTTTCTTCCTTTTATCTTTTCTGTATGCTCCGTGCTAATTGAAACAACTGCCTTACCGGTTAGATCAGCAACATTAATTACTGCCTCTTCCATATACTGCCCTTCAGCAGAAACAGGCGCTGATGTATTACTTGCCGCGCCAAAAGCTAAACCAATTGTTAAACCTATAAAAAAAGTTAAACCGAGAATTGAAAATAATCTTCTTTTCATATTTTCTCCTTTCGATTAACCCAGCGTGATTTTCTTTCTGATTTCTTTTTCTAAATCTTCCAGTGATTTCGGCTTTTCTTTTAATAATTTTATCGCTGCTTCCCTGCCTTGGCCGAGCTTCTCGCCTTTATAAGAAAGCCAAGTCCCGGATTTTTCAATTATGCCTTGAGCAACAGCAGTATCCACCATATTATTAACCCTGGCAATACCTTCGTTATGTAAAATTTCAAACTCTGCCTCTTTAAAAGGAGGCGCCACCTTATTTTTTACGACCCTTGCCCGCACTCTATTACCAATCACCTCGTCGCCAGATTTTAAAGTTTGAATTTTTCTTAAATCAAGCCTAACCGAAGAATAAAATTTAAGCGCCCTGCCACCGGTAGTAGTTTCAGGGCTGCCAAACATCACACCGATTTTTTCTCTCAACTGGTTAATAAAAATCATGCAGGTGCGGGATTTGCTAATCGCTCCGGTTAATTTACGCAATGCCTGTGACATAAGGCGTGCCTGCAGCCCCATGTGCGAATCTCCCATTTCGCCTTCGATTTCAGCGCGCGGGGTAAGGGCTGCTACGGAATCAATTACAACTAAATCTACGGCATTTGAACGTATGAGTGTCTCGGCAATCTCTAATGCTTGTTCACCGGTATCAGGCTGTGAAATCAAAAGGTCATCTAGATTTACTCCGATAATCTTGGCATAAGTAGAATCAAAAGCGTGTTCCGCATCAATAAATGCCGCAACCCCGTTTTTTTTCTGAATTTCTTTAATCACGCTTAAAGTAAGGGTTGTCTTTCCTGATGCTTCAGGGCCGAATATTTCGATAATCCTGCCGCGGGGGAGGCCGCCGACGCCGAGTGCCACATCTAATCCAATTGCACCTGTAGGTATTGCGTCAACATCCGCTTTTGCTTGGCCGCCAAGCTTCATAATTGAGCCTTTACCAAACTGTTTTTCTATCTGGGCAAGTGCTAATTCTAACGCTTTATGACGATTAGATAAATCTACCGCTTCATCTTTTTTCTTTTCTGTAACCATAAAAACCTCCGATTTTAGTTGAAATTAGATTATTATTATATCCTAGCTATTTTTGACTGTCAAACGAAATTACCTTCTGGTATGGTACCTCCTTCCTACTAACAATAGACGTAGAAAAAAGAAAAATCTAACACAGAAAGTGTAAAGAAAAGGGGACGTTTCTCTTTTCCAAAAGAGAAACGTCCCCTTTTCTTGTTTTTCGCACTATTATATAAGTTCCCTAAACTGCTCATCAGTAAGACAAGCGTCTTTAATTATTCCTTTGAGGGTATAGGGGTTAATCCGTTTATGGCGGGGAATGGTTAAATGACGAGTGCCATCAGACATGCCAATGTGCTTACTTTGGCGAATAATCCTAAATCCAGCTTTAGATAATGCATTAACTACGCGCTCAGAAGAAAGGCCGCTAAATTGCATTAAACGGCAACCTCGACTTCATAGAGAGACCCCTTTTCTTCATCAGATATCATTTCGAGATAGGTATGAATTGCATCCTTAATATTCTCCAATGCCTCTTCCAATGTATCACCTTGGCTGTGACAGCCGGGCAGAAGCGGGCAATGAATATCATAACCATATTCACTCTTATGCGCAACAACAGGATATTTCATTTTATTTTCACCTCCGGAATAAAGATTACCACAATATTGGATTATTTACAATATCTTCTTACGATCCTTGTTACCTTCATACCTGCAAAAGAACTATAATAATCAACACCAGACACTTTACCGGTTGTATGCCTTACTCTTCTCTCCTCGCCGCAATCCTGGCAATACCTATCTGTAGCTAAAGCTATCGCTCTTTATTGCAGTGTAACTAAGACTGTAATTTTACCTTCCCCTTTTTCCAGAGGCTCCATGGCTTTACCCAAGACTGTGCCGATTTGTATTTTTCCAGGATCACCCTTCATGGCATAACCTGGCTTAGAAGAAGTAACTAACAAGTCGCCGCGGTTTATTGGGCCATTTTCCGTAGTTACTTTACAGAGAACACGGCCTGCTAAAGCAAGGGGAGTCTTTCCATCCGGCATAGCGATATGGAAAGCTGGCGAAAGTGAAACAATACCAGCTACAGCTGAATCATACGGTTTCTTAGATTTTACTACACACTGGTTATTGCGCGCATCTATTATTACTACATCACTTGCTTCAACGTCTCCGCGAGAAGAAATATCTTCAGCGAGATCAAAACTGAACATCTGTTTCGTACCACCTCCTGGGAAATTTGTAGATACCCTACCATACACAGCAAGTTGATCTGCTGCTCGAGGTGCTCCCCCGATGCCGACGCTGCCGCTTTCACCTAAATTCAACACATAACCCCCTGTGTCTGTACCAATTTGAACTATATCGTTGACGCTATCCCATCTAAGACCACCAAAATTACCGGCTACATCCGAATCACCTACTAAAAGCCTTGGATTCCCGCCATTTCTCCATATATAAATATCCCCTCCGTTAACTTCTAATCTCGCATTTGGACTCGCCGTCCCGATGCCGACGTTGCCTGCATTCGCTCCAGCTCCCACGATGGTCATTCGTGTGGTGTTTCCTGCCCAGAATGCCAGGTCATGAGCCGTGAACGTGCCAAGGACCATCCTGTTTATGCCGCCAGATAAGCCCACCTTAAACACGCCTTCCACGGGAACAATGGTGTTTGTGAGAGTCAAATCCGTAGTGGCGGCCCCGCTGGACAAATGAAGAATACTGGTTGGCACCGGCGTCCCGATGCCGACG
>JAZDFW010000039.1:0-2254 GCA_043807505.1 Candidatus Omnitrophota bacterium
ATGAAAAAAATCACGGTAGTTGTTCAGGCTAAGGATGCTGATTCTGCAGTTGCGCGCCTGCGCCATCTCGGAGTTTTACACGTTGAACATCAACAAATGCCCAAAGGTAAGGATATTGATACATTCTCCAAAGAAATAGCCGGTATCAGTGAAGCAATAGGTATCCTTTCAGGCCCCGAATTTTCCCAGCGGGCAACTCAGGTTCAAGATAGAAAAATAGTTGCCTGGCACATAATTTGCCAGCACGTTATTGATTTGCATAAAAGGTTGGATCAACTGCAGGAATATTCCCGTAATATGCTGCAAAACATAAATTTTTGGCAGGCTTGGGGAGAATTTGATCCACAAGAGGTGAAAGCTTTAGCTGAAAGGAAAATTTTTATCAGGTTTTATCAGCTTGCTATAAAAGAGGTGGATAAATTTCCCCAAGGGTTACTGGTTAAGAAAATTTCTACGGTTAAAGGGGTTGTTAATTGCCTAACTATATCTCGGGAGGAAACACCAGTAGCATTTAAGGAAGTTGGTTTGCCGAAGATGAGCCTTGCTAAGATGCGCGATAGGCTAGCCGAAGACAGCCGTGCCATGGAATTAATTAGAGAGGAACTCGCAAAGGCAGTTTTCTATCGCGAAGGCTTGGCTCGCGCAAAAAAATCGTTAGAGAAAGATTTAGAATTTCAGGAGGCATTAAAAGGCATGGGAAGTGCGGGTGCCCTTATGTATTTAAGCGGCTATATTCCTTACGACAGCAAGGATATGCTTATGATTTCTGCGAAAAAAGAAAAATGGGGGATTTTAATTAGCGAGCCTACAGAAGAGGATAATATTCCTACATTAATTCGTAATCCCAGGTGGATTTCTTTAGTTAGCCCGTTGTTTAAATTACTCGAGGTTGTACCCGGCTACAGAGAGTTGGATATAAGCTTACCGTTTCTTATTTTTTTCGGTATTTTCTTCGGGATGCTCATTGGGGATGCCGGATACGGTATAAGTTATCTGTTGCTTACTTTTTGGGCGCAGAGAAAATACAATAAGAAGCTGACTGATAAGTCCGTATTTTATCTCTTTTATATTTTAAGTTTTTGTGCTATCCTTTGGGGGTTTTTAACCGGCACATTTTTCGGACAAGAATGGGTTTTTAAACTGGGTTTAAAACCCTTGGTCCCTGCATTAAATCAAACCAATACTATTTTAGGATTTTGTTTCTTTTTGGGTGCGCTGCATCTTACAATTGCTCATTTCTGGAGGATGATATTAAAACTCCCGTCGTTAACGGCATGGGCAGATGCCGGATGGATCTGTATCCTCTGGAGCGCGTTTTTATTAGCCAAGGTGCTTATTTTAGGGAACAGTTTTCCTGCTATAGGCAAGTGGCTCATCATTACGGGGATTTTATCTGTAATATTTTTTACCAGCCCGCAGAAAAATATCTTTAAAGCTATCGGCGCAGGTTTAGGCGCATTGGCCTTAAGTTTAATGAATAATTTTACCGATGTTGTTTCTTATATGCGCCTTTTTGCAGTAGGCCTAGCAGGAGTAGCAATTGCCAATACCTTTAATTCTTTGGCTGCCGGCGTCGGACGAGGTAATATTTTTGCAATATTTTTGAGTCTAATTATTATTATAGCCGGCCATGGATTAAACCTTTTATTAGGGCCAATGTCGGTATTAGTGCATGGCATTCGGTTGAACGTCCTTGAGTTTTGCGGGCACGTGGATGTTAAATGGAGCGGTTTTGCGTATAAGCCGCTCAAAGAATAAATTATTAAAAAACGGAGGCAAGAATGGAGACTGGAGTTTTGGGGCAATTTAAAGATTTAGGCGCGATATTAGTACTTGCGCTTTCCGCAATAGGTTCTGGTTGGGGGGCGGGGATTGCCGGAATGAGCGCAATCGGCGCATGGAAGAAGAATTTTTCTCAGAATAAGCCAGCGTCATTTATGCTGGTTGCATTTGTCGGCGCGCCTTTGACCCAGACAGTTTACGGCATGATTGTAATGAACAGTATGATAGCAGTCGTAGAAAAAGGATACTATTTATGGGGTATCGGGGCGTTTGCCGGTTTGGCTATCGGCCTTTCAGCGCTCTGGCAGGGAAAATGCGCGGCGGTTGCCTGCGACGCAATGGGCGAAACAGGGAAAGGTTTTGGCAGCTATATAGTCATCTTAGGCATTGTTGAGACCGTTGCCTTATTTGTGATGGGATTTACCTTGATGCTTTTGCAGAGGTTTGCTAGTATATAACAATATTTCGGGCG
>JAZDFW010000040.1:0-2320 GCA_043807505.1 Candidatus Omnitrophota bacterium
AGCCATCATACTTATCTCTTGAAATTAAGTATTGTGTCAGATCCGGCCCCTTTACCCCTTTTTTATGGTATAGGAAAGTATAATCCTAAAAGATAGCCCTTCCTATACCTTATTAAGGAAGGGGCTAAAACACTTTCCTAACCACTGAAAATCGCAAAAAGTCATCGCCGAAGGCGATTTTCTTGACTTTAGGGGGAGGTGAAAAAATGTTAGTTAATAAAAAAGCACAGAGTACGCTTGAATATGCGGTAGTTATTGCTGTTGTGGTCGCAGGGTTAATAGCAATGCAAGCTTATATTAAACGCGGCATGCAAGGGAAACTTAAACAAGCCTCAGATGATATCGGAGAACAATATTCTCCCGGGCGCACGCTGGAGGACACAACTGTACAAAGTGATATTACTTCTCAAGAGACAGTTTCTGTTGCCGGGGGTTTGCCGACTACAAACGCAACGAGCAACCAGACACAAAACCGTACACACAGCTCAACCGTACAGGATGAAAAAGGAGAGTGGTGGGGAGATAAGTAAAATTGAAACATAAATTAAAAATCTTTAAGTTAAATGAGGAGATAGGAAAACTATGTCCGGATTAATTTTATTATTCCTAGTTATTATATTTTTAGTTATTGCCGCAATTATGCTTTTGACTTTTGTATTTGCTCCTTCCTTGGAAGGCAGGTTCAAGGGATGGAAGGCAAAGAAGGAAAAGGACGTTGAAAAACAGCTCGACGACCTTTTTTCCTATAAAAAAAGCCCGCGGTCAATTGTTATGACTGTCTTTATCTTTCCGCCTATACTGGGTTTAGCGGCTTTTCTTGTTTTTCGATCCCCTTTGCTGGCAATTATAGGAGTTGGGTTAGGCTTGTTTATCCCAACCTTAATGTTAAATCTAAGAAATTCCCGGCGCAGAAAAAAGTTCAACAATCAAATTTTAGACGCGATTATGATCCTCTCCAGTTCCTTAAAAGGCGGCCTAAGCCTGCTTCAATCTTTAGAAGTTTTAATAGAAGAAATGCCGGCGCCAATGTCTCAAGAGATAGGGTTAGTTATACGTGAAAATAGAATGGGTATTTCTTTAGAAGAGAGCCTCAGGCGATTGGATAAAAGAATGCGCATGGAAGAATTAAGCTTAGTAATCAATTCAATCTTAGTGGCAAGAGAAACCGGCGGTGACCTTACAAAAGTCTTTAGCCGCTTGTCTACGACCATACGGGATAATCGTAAATTAAAAGAGAATATTAAGACGTTGACCATGCAGGGGAAATTGCAGGGTTTGGTTATGTCAGTGCTGCCGATTTTATTTGTCTTGTGGGTGCTCTCTGTTAATAAACATCATTTTGACGGAATGATGCAAAGCGACTTTGGCCGCTTTCTTTTAATTTTAGCCGTAGTATTACAGGCAGTAGGGATGTTTTTAATACGTAAATTTAGCGAAATAAAGATTTAACAAGAGGAGTTTAAAGAATATGGAAATATTTATCTATCTATTTATTATTATGGCAGCAGCGCTTATAATCATGGGGATTGCCCAGAGCGGGAGCATCTCTCGTCTTAAGCTTCCCGGAGAGGTAAAGCCAAAAAATAAAATACAGATTTATTCTTTTTTTGAAAGCATAGTGCCTTTTTCCGCCCGCATCCTGGAGAAAGCGAAATTATATGATAAATTAAAACAGAAAGTCGATGCCTCACACACAAGGTTTACAGTGCAAGGCTTTTTTAACCTAAAAATATTACTGACAATCGTCTTAATGGTTATTGCTATTGCCGGCTTTAAGAAAATGTCGCCTTTTATTTTGTTTGTATGCTTAGGGTTAGGTTACCTGATACCGGATATTATCTTGAACCGGATAATTGCCAAGCGTAAATATGCTATTGCAAGGCTGCTTCCTGAAACCGTTGATTTGTTAAGTTTATGCGTAGAGGCTGGCCTTGATTTTGCTACTGCCTGCAGGTGGATAATTGAAAAAACTCCTATGAATGCGATGCTTGAAGAACTAAGCTTTGTTCTGGAAGAGATAAAATGGGGAAAATCACGCACGCAGGCCCTAAAAGATATGTCCAAAAGGTTAAATATCTCTGAAGTAAGTTCATTTGTGCAGACACTAGTATTAGCGGAACGCATGGGAACTCCTGTGGCAGAAGCGTTTAATATACTTTCTGAGGATACCCGTATGCAGCGTTTCCACCGTGGTGAAAGAGTTGCAATGCAGGCGCCGATAAAAATATTAATACCTTTAATATTCTGTATTTTGCCTGTAATCGGCATAGTGATTGGCGCGCCGATATTGCTTGATTTTATGACTAAGAAGATGTTTTAA
>JAZDFW010000041.1:0-6893 GCA_043807505.1 Candidatus Omnitrophota bacterium
ATGTCCTTTCAAAACTCACAAACAAAAAAGTTCGGCTTCAGGATATTATCCGTAATGTAAGCGCCGGCTTTGACATCGCGCCTTCAAGCATTATTTTAAGCACGCTTGAACAAGAGTTGGCAGGAGAAATAAGCCGTGAAAACCGTCTTTCTGAATCATTAGATAAGTTTAATTGTAATTATGATTATATTTTGATAGATTGCCCGCCAAATTTAGGAATTCTGACTATTAACGCGATTTGCGCCGCGGATGAAGTAATTATACCTGTCGAAGCCAGTAGATTTTCTCTGGAAGGATTATCACAGCTAATTGATATCATTAACCTGATTAAGGACCGCTTAAATCACACTGTAGAGCACAGGATTCTAGTAACAAACTTTGATTCCCGGCTTAGGCATTCCTTTAAGATACTTGACTATATAAGGACAACCTTCAAAAACGAATTATGCACCACGATAATCCACGTTAATGTAAAGCTTAAAGAAGCTCAAAGCCAGGGATTGCATATCATTGGTTTCGATAAGTATTGCCGCGGGGCAAAAGATTATTTCACTTTATCCAGAGAAATAATCACACAGGAAAAAACTACCCCTAAAGTAAAACCAATGTCTTTACAAAAAATTGAAACACGCATGCAGGAAATCTTAAAGACAGAAATCCCCAAATTAAGCAAAAAGTTAAAGGAATCAATCTTTACCATACAAGCGCCCGAAGCGAAAGAAGTTCATTTAGTCGGTGATTTTAATGACTGGAAGGTTGGAAATGAAAGTTTTATGCAGCAAAACGATGGCAGATGGGTAAAAAAGATGCCGCTAAATCCCGGCTGCTACCATTATCGTTTTGTAATCGACGGACTTTGGGTAGAAGACCCCAATAATCCCACTAAAGCAAAGAATCCGTTCGGACAAATGAATTCGCTTATTGAGATTAAACACGAATAGAAAAGACAGAGGAAGAAATGACTACAGAAAATTTAACGCGGGACAAAGAAATTCAGGATGGTAAAATTTTGGCCGCGGTTTCATATTGGTTTTTCCTTTGCATACTGCCATTTCTCTTAAAGAAAGATAACAAATTCGCGATTTTTCACGGTAAACAGGGACTGGTTTTGTTTATCTTTTTAGTCGGGGGGTTTGTTGTGGGGATCATACCGTTTTTAGGCTGGCTCATTTATAGCGCTGTAACATTTATTTATCTAGTGCTGCTGCTTTGGGGGACCATTAACGCGTTAATGGGAAAATATTCCCGTATCCCGATTGTTGCTGAAATTGCGGACAAGATAATTTTATAAAAGGAGGAAAAAATGCCTCTAAAGAAAAAAGCAAAGAAGGTAATAAAAAAGAGGGTAATTAAGAAAAAACCCGTAAAAAAAATCGTAAAAAAAATCGTTAAGAAAGCAAAGGAAGAGATACAAGGCATAGTTACACACTATTTTCCAAAGGTAAGAGCAGCTGTGATTAAATTAAAGGCGCCTTTAAACGTTGGCGATAAAGTTAAAATTAAGGGCCATACTACTGACTTTACGCAAACCGTGGCCTCGCTGCAAATCGACAGAGTTGCCATAAATAGCGCCAAAAAAGGCCAGGAAATAGGCCTGTTAGTCGATTCCCGCGTCAGGCAAAAAGATAAAGTCTATAAGCTGTAGAAAGGATAGGCTAAATGAAATATAAGTGTCAAATTTGTGAAAGAGAAATCGATGATTTTGCCAGTTTAAGCCATATTAAAACCGAAGAATACCTGCTTGATCTAATCAGGCGCGACCACCCGGAATGGAAGGAAACCAAGCAAACCTGCCATAAATGCATTGATTATTACCGGAAATTAGTAAAAGACGCGGAGATTTAACGAATATTCTACGCAACATTGTTTATAATAATCAACACGCAAGTTAATTATATGCCAAAAATTTCATTTTCCGCAGTAAATCATTAAAAATTGGCCTTCTTATTAGTCATTATACCCCAAAAGGTTAGGTAAATTTTAGACTATTTTTGTCAATTTTTCGGACTTGGCACGAAAAGTGCTGTACAAGAAGTATCAGGACAATGCAAGACATACTAGGAAAGAGTAGGACATAGTAGTACAACATAGGACAATATAATAATATAATTTAAAACGGAGGAGCAAATTGAGTAACGGCAAAATGACCATTACGGATGTAGCTGAGAAGATTAAAGTTACAGCAAAAACAATAATCAGATGGGAAAAATCCGGCAAAGTTAAGCGCCCCAAGCGCGATTGGCGCGGATGGCGAATCTATGAAAAAGAAGACCTGCAGAAATTAAAGGACTTCAAGGAAACGATTATTTACTATGAGGAGGATAATAAAGATGAACTTGTTAAACAAATTTAAGCTATATATAGCAACTTTTTTGATTCTCATTGCGCCTGTTTTATCGTGGGCTGCTGCTGATGAACTAAAAGTAATCGAAGATGCTGTAAAAAATGCGCCTAACAATGATGCCTATATGGATCCGGTGAAGTATACCTTAGGCGCGGAAGACGTAGTTGACATAACTGTCATGCGCCATCCGGAATTTAGCGGAATTTACCCAATTAACCTCGAAGGTAAAATCCAGTATAAATTTGTCGGAGATATTGATGTTACAGGGCTCACCAAAAAAGAGTTAGAGAAAAAAGTCGCGGATATTATCAGGCTCTACGTAATCAACCCTGAAGTTAATGTCACAATCACCGAATACAAAAGTAAGGTTATCTATATCTTAGGGGAAGTGAGCCAGCCGGGCAAATTCTACATGCAGTCAGAATCAATCCCTGTCAGAGAAGCTGTAGTAAGAGCCGGCCTTCCGACATTATCGGCAGCAATGCGCAAGTGCCGTATAGTAACTCCCAGCAAAACCGAAAAAGGAAAAATTAAATATGTGGATTTGTACTCGATTCTTTACGGCGGCGAATTAAAGAAAAATATCGATATGTATCCGGGAGACGTATTATATGTCCCCTCAACTGTCATGACAAAAGTAATCAGAATAATTAACCCGATTAGTTCAACCGTAGGCCTGGCTAGTTCCACTCCGGAAAATATGAATACCGGTAAAGCAGCCATCAAAACACTGGCTAAATAAGGAGATTCAAGATGTCAGAAAATGAATTATTACAAAGCCGTCATCCTGTTGAATATCTAAAAATTTTATTCAGGAGGAAGTGGCTGTTTATTAGCCCTATATTCGCGGGCCTGGTCCTGGGGATAATTGCCTGCTTTACGCTTCCGCCCGGGTATGAGTCTTCTTCAGTTATCCTTGTTCAGGAAGAAAAGCTCATTAACCCCCTAATCCAGGGCCTGGCAATATCAACCAATACTGTGCAAAGAATGGAAACTATCAGAGAGCAGCTATTAGGCTGGAACAGCTTGGTTGCCCTGACGAAAAGGCTGGATCTAACCAAAAATATCAAAACTCAAGCTGAATTTGAAAAACTTATCCTTGGCTTAAGAAAGAATATTCAGGTAAAGATGTTCGGGCCAATGCTGATTAAGATATCTTATTACGGAAATACTCCTGCCCAAACCCAGCTTATTGCCAAAACCCTATCCGACATCCTGATTGACGAAAACATGCGCCAGCAAACCAAAGAAGCAAGTGTCGCCATAAATTTTATCAAAGAACAGTTAGATGTCTACAAAAGAAAAATTGATGAATCCGAAGTAGCCGAGCTCCAGGAACAGCTAAAGGCTTTACTAGTTGATTCTACGGAGCAGCATCCGTTAGTCAAAGAGCTGCGCAAAAAAATCGAATCAGCAAAACTTAAGCTTGGCCCCGGAGACCATGATTATACTACCAATGAAAAACCCATATCCGCTCCTTCCTATGAAGTAATCAAAAAAGAACTTGATAAACTTCTTGCTAAAGATGATTCCAATCTTGCCGCTTCCACGGCTTTCGCCTCTGAAGCTAGCGAAGGAAATGACCCGAACGCCGCAATCTACAAATTAATGTTAATGGACAAATTTGACTCAGTGCTTGCCCACGACATGCGCGTCAATGAAAACATTTATAATATGCTCCTGCAAAAATTAGAAACCGCTAAAATCACCCAGCGCCTGGAGGTTTCTAAAGAAGGCACGCGCTATGACGTAATTGACCCGGCGAGAATGCCGCTAAATCCAGTCAAGCCAAATAAATTAAAGGTAATTTTCTTGAGCCTGTTTTTAGGCACCTGTTCCGGTGCAGGCTTGGTTTTTGGCAGGGAATTCATGGATCAGTCATTCTTAGATATTCAGGACGCGAAACTTACTCTCGAGTTGCCGGTTTTAGGCGCAATCTCGCGCTTAACCACGCAGGAAGAAATTGACAAAGAAAAGCTTAAAAAGAAAAAGGTAATCACGATTGCCGTCTCGACATCTGTAGTGCTAATTATCATCGTGATGTTAATTGCCCTTTTAAAAAGGTAATAGGAGCACTAACTATGTACAAGAAATTCTACGGATTTAGCGAAAAGCCGTTTAATATGACCCCTGATTCTAAGTTTTTCTTCCCAAGCTCCAAACATACAGAGGCTTTAAGCAGCCTGCTTTACAGCATTAACGAAAGAAAAGGGTTTGTGATGATTACCGGCGAAATCGGCGCGGGAAAAACCACTGTCTCAAGGACACTCTTAGATAAGCTCGACATAAATACCAAAGTTGCTATTATTACCAATTCCCACCTCACCCAGCGGGAATTAATCATGCAGATACTGGAAGAACTGGATATTGAGTATAAGCCGGGCCCAAAACAAAAACTGCTATCACAACTAAATACCTATCTCATCCAGCAGCTGCGCAACGATATCAATGTTGTCTTAATTATAGACGAGGCGCAAAACCTCAGCCCCAAGGTAATGGAAGAGGTGCGCATGCTCTCTAACCTTGAGACCGAAAAGGAAAAACTAATTCAGATTATCCTTATCGGCCAGCCACAGTTAAAAACAAAATTAGAAAACCCGAAATTCGAACAATTCAAGCAGCGTATCGCCCTGCATTACCATATTTATGGCTTAACCAAAGAAGAAACCCATGAATATATATTGCATCGCTTAAAATTGGTCAGCTCTAACGGCGTAAATATTTTCAGGCCGGAGGCAATTGATGTCCTGCATGCGCATTCCCGCGGCATACCGCGTATTATCAACCTTGTCTGCGACAACGCGCTGCTTTCCGGGTATATTGCTGAAACAAAAGAAATAACTGCGACTATGATGCAAGAAATAATCAAAGAATGGGACTTTTAGAAAAGGAGATACTTAAATGGGTAAAATCACCGACGCATTAAAAAAAGCCGCTCAGGAACGACTCGGGCGCATAGAAAAACAAGATCAGCAATCTGAAGTTAAATATGAGTTTATCACGCGCAAAACCATTGATTCCAAAATTGACCCGCGCATAGTAGCATTCTATGAGCCGGAATCCCCGGTCACTGAACAATATCGCACCCTGCGCACCAATATGCTGGCGCTAGACAAGGCTAAGCCGCCAAAAACTATTATTATCACCAGCTCAACCCACTCCGAAGGCAAAACCATAACCGCGATCAATCTGGCTATTTCCATGGCGCACGATATGGATAAAAAGCGTATCTTGCTTATTGATGCCGACCTACGCAGATCTAAAATAAATAGCTATTTAGGGGTGAACGCTGAATTAGGTTTAGCTGACCTTCTTACTAATGACACAAACCTTGACGATGCTCTGTTTAATATCGGAATTGATAATTTAACTATTCTTCCGGCAGGGAAAAGGCCGAAGAATCCCGCGGAGCTGCTTAGCTCTTTAAAAATGAAGAGATTGCTAAGTTTGATCAAAGATAAGTACGATTATATGATATTTGATACCCCTCCGGTTATATCCGTAACCGATGCCAGCATCTTAGGCCCCCAGACAGACGGAGTGGTGATGGTGATTAAAGCCGGGCACACGCAAAAAGGCGTTATCCACCATAGCCAACAGCTCCTTAAGCAGGCCCAAGCCAAACTTCTGGGCTGTATTTTAACCAATATCCAATATCATATTCCGGCGTATATTTATAGATATTTGTAAAGAAATGTGGACAGGAGGGGACAGCAAGTTACAGGGGCCTGTCCCCATTTTATAAATCCGGTTGTCATTTAAGTTGTCATTTAGGTTGTCATTTGCTATACTTATAATATGGAATTTAAACCGAAATACACAATTACAGATAAGATTCTTAGTAATATCTCCCAGATTATGGCTGGAAGAGAAATTATTGAGCAGTCCAAGCTTATCCCTAGATGGGAGCTGAAGCTAAGAAAAGAAGCCCGTATTCATAACGCTCATTCATCTACGAGCATAGAAGGAAATAAATTAACAATTAAACAGGTTGCAGCCCTTTCAGAACATAAAGAAGTCGTGGCTACAGAAAAAGACAAAATAGAAGTTTTAAATTATCTGAAAGCACTTGATTCAATACCCGTATACGCTGCTAAAAAAAACATAGATGTTGCGCTGTTCCTTAAACTTCACAGAGCCGTTACAAAAGGAGCGCTAAAAGATAACCAGGATTGCGGCGTATTTAGAGATAGGCAGGTTTTTGTAGGCAGGCGGATTTTTGACGGTACAAGTTTCAAGGAAGTTATAGAATATATGCCTCCGGAAACAAAAGATGTACCGCGCCTGATGGCTGAATTTTTAGATTGGCTCAATTCAGATAAAGCAAAAAAAATCAGCCCTGTAATTCTGGCCGGCATTGTTCATTACGAAATTGCACGCATCCACCCGTTTATTGATGGCAATGGCAGGACAGCGCGCTTGATGGCTTCGCTGGTATTATATAAAAGTAGTTTTGATCATCGGCAGTTTTTCGCCTTAGATGATTACTACGACGAAAACCGAACCTTATATTATGCCGCCTTAAAAACAGCGCAAATAAGCAAGGGCG
>JAZDFW010000042.1:0-9155 GCA_043807505.1 Candidatus Omnitrophota bacterium
TTTTTCAAAGATCCCAAATAATAGACTCAAAGAAGTTCAAGATGAATTAAATGACAGACCGCGAAAAACGCTAGGATTTTATACACCACATGAGAAATTTAATAAATTGTTGCATTAGCACTTAGAATCTACCGTCTACAAGCGGTTTTGATATCATTTAACAACTCTTATGTTTAATGCTGTTAAGGCTCCCATATCATTGGGGTCATCATAATATTGAACGATTACGCGATCAAATATATTAAGGGTACTAAGCATTATAACATCGGTGCCTTTTGTGATTTTTGTCTTTTTCGGAACAAAAATAGAAATTTCATCATAAGTCATGGTCCTGCTATGTTCCAACCACCTTACCGATATGGTTGATTTCACCCAATTTATAGCAGATACTGCCCCATTAACAGTTTTTATCCGGTCTTCGTCAATCTGATCATCGCAATAAGAAGGAGATATTCCAAACATCCCTAAAATTAGAAAAATAGTAATTACCCCGACTTTACTCATCTCTCTGTTCTCCTTTTTACCATCTCTTCCGGCCAGCCCTGCTTTAAGGACAATTCCCCTCTTTCGGCATTCACAAAAATAAAGCTGTCTTTTTTATAATCGAAATTTACCTTTATAGGTGTGGTTACAGTATAAAAAAATTGGCTTATATCAGAAGCGCCCGCCGGATGTTCTTTTTCCGCGTAGATAATCTCCGTGATCTTTGAATATCCTTTATATGGCCCAAGTATAGAATCCGTCTTAACGATATCAGCTTCGCTTTCTAAGTAATCGTAACCTCTAAGATAATAATTATAATGGATCCTGGGGCCGAATTTGGATAACAGTTCCCAGCTTTGGCTGATTAATTGATGCATCTGCGGATCTTTTTCCCCTCTTATCTTAGATATCCATTCTCTAACCGCGCTTTTTAGTTTCCCTTCAAGGCCCGCTACCATCACTTCCTCTTGTTGAGCCTTATCCTTGTAAACTTTTTTTATCGCCTTTTCAATCGCAACCTCTATTTCCTGCGAGGAATTCGCCTCTTGAGAAAAACAAAAACTCCACTTGCCGCTAAAAAGAAATAGCGTAATAAATAAAGTGGCCTGTATGAGCCTAAACATGTTACTCTCCTTTAGTCAACATCGCTACGGCATAACAAGAAATTGCTTCTTTTGCGCCAATCTCACCCAGGCCTTCATTGGTCTTGGCCTTTAAATTCACAGAATCCTCTCTTATCTTCAAAACTCCGGCGATGTTTTCCTGTATTCGTTTTTTAAAGGGTGAAATCTTTGGCTCCTCCAGAATGATAACCGCATCTATATTATTGACACGAAAATTACTTTTTCTGATTAAGTCCACAACTATTTTGAATAGCTCCATACTAGAGATGTTATTGTATTTAGGGTCGGAGTCAGGAAAAAGTTCTCCGATATCTCTCTCTGAGGCAGCACCCAATAAGGCATCGCATATAGCATGCAAAAGCACATCCGCGTCAGAATGGCCCAATAGGCCCTTCTGATAAGGGATTTCTACTCCTCCGATAATTAATTTACGCCCTTCGACTAAACGATGAATATCATAACCAATGCCAAGCTTATACTTCATTTATCCTCCCAATTATTCACGCTACCTGAGCTTCCTGCCAGGCCATCTTTACCTGAAGAGCTCAAATCATAATCAACCCGGTGAGTGCCCGGGCTTTTGTAATTATAGGGATTACCCCAGGGATCAACAGCCTTTTTTTCCAAATAAGGGCCTTTCCAATTTTTCGCTGATGGCGGTGCTGCTAATAAAGCATCCAAGCCTTCTCCGGTAGTAGGATAACTGCCGTTATCCAACTCGTAAAGCCTTAAAGCGGTCGCGATATTTAGGTCAATATCTGCCTTTGCTACTCCTCTTCTTGCCTCTTCGCTCCTTCCGGCTAAACGAGGAACAACCATTGCCGCCAAAACTCCAATAATAATAACCACTAACATCAACTCTACAAGAGTAAAACCGCGTTTTCTGGTATTAAACATAAACTTAGCCTCCTTTTTTGGGTTAATATTCATTCCATTGCCTTATCTTATTTTTACTATCTAACACAACCGTATAATTCATTCCCGGTTTGCCTAAAAACTTTGTCTCTATCGCAAGGGAAAAATTGCTGGATTTTACAACAATCGAATTGGTAATCAGGCTTATAAGTTCTGACTCCTGTTTTCCCGACAGCATTTTAAACAAACGTAATTTATTGATAATTTCACCGGTATTCTCAAAATAACCATCATCTTCGGTATCTTCTTTACCGTCGGGCCCCAGCCGAAAATCTTTTATGATCTCAACAAGGTCCTCCTCCAGGCCAAGCACGATTAAGACAACAGGCGATGCCGTATTAATATTTATTTCGCCATTAGTATATACGCCGATATAATCCTTACAGGCATCAAACATTTCCTCTGTAATTGTTTCCACATCCAACAATTCTTCTTTTACAAGAAATACATGTTCTTTACGATAGTTCACTATTCCCTCAGCCAACTCTTGCGCCAAATCCTCGGATACATTAGCAGTTATCTTAAGTAACGCTTTAATAATTTCTCCGGAGGCAATATTTATATTAATCTTACTTTCTTCGTCTATTAAGCTATAATCTGCCTCGCCATTGCCTAATGTTATTGTTTTTTTACGCCTTAATCCATATAAAGTATCATAGAGCACAACTTTCGTTTTATCTTCTTTCTCTTCTTTTCTCTTAGCTATTGCATAAACACAAGCGGAGCGGGCGAGGTGTTGGCCGACGGCTATCTGTCGGAACCTATTGGTCAAACTTACCTGGGCAGAAACTATTTTGTATAAACCTGCTGCCAAGATGATAAAAAAGGTCAGAACCCAAATTGAGGCAACCAGGATACTGCCGGAACGGGCATTAAAAGATGGGGATAAGAATAATTTTGGTAAATTCTTTGCCATTATATTTTCCGTTC
Organism: Candidatus Omnitrophota bacterium; assembly: GCA_043807505.1. Taxonomy (GTDB): domain Bacteria; phylum Omnitrophota; class Gorgyraeia; order Gygaellales; family Profunditerraquicolaceae; genus JAZDFW01. Next base: position 2,952 of record JAZDFW010000042.1, read on the forward strand.
AATTTTACTAAACGCAATATTCCATCTTCTTTTTTCCAAGAGTCCTGCCAACATAGGCTCTTGTCGTCATTATTAAAATAAAAATAATTTATATTTAATTCCTCCAAATCAATTATTTTTCCTTCTCTATATTCTTCTTTTTCCTTTTCGTATTCTTCCTTTTCCTTCTCGGCAATAATATCTTTTAAACGTACCTGTCCTCGTAAAAGCGTTTTTTCTTGAGGGTCAAACCTATAAGTAACCTTCATGCAAGAGCTGCCTACCAAAGCAGGAAAAGAAAATTCATTGCTAGACACAGCCTCAAATCCGATATCCGGGATATTCACGCTGTGGCGTAATTCGCGAGAAACCTTCTCCAGCGTTAAAATTAAATCGCCATAAACGCGGAATAGGTCTTGTGAACGCCTCCAAATCTTTACACCTGAAACAAAACTGGCCATTATCCCTACGCCGATAATAGAAAAAATAACCGTTACAACTAAAACTTCAACGAGGGTAAACCCCTTTTTTCTTGCGGGCGACATTATTGTACCTGCGGTAATTTCTTCACTAGAGAAGGTAAATAGCACATCAAGGCCTCGCTTTTTTCATTATCCCCTTCTTGCCAGACAAGTTTAAATTCAAACTCTGTTATCTCATTATTTACGCCTTGCGTTAGAGTTGTCCAATATAGGCGGCCTATTCCAATATCGCTTGCCTCTTTATTTTTTTCTTCAAGGAAATTTGTAATATCCTGATCTTCGGATTCAAAGCCTTCTTTGGCCTCTGTAATTTTTTCCAACTCGCACATTGCGTTATCCAAAAAAGACATTTTATTTACCATATTATTGCAGTAATCCAAGGCTGAAACCGCATTTAAAAGGGACCGCGCAATACCAACTAAGCCTATCGCTAATATGCAAACCGCCACCATCAGCTCAACGAGGGTAAACCCTGCCCTTCCGCCTTTTCTCATCTTTATTCTTCAATCTCGATTTTTGTTATCGCCAGCGGCACTATTAGGCTCACAGTCACATCTATGCGTAAAACGCTTGCCTGTTCATCTTTGGAAATAAAATTTAATTTACTCAGTTTAATAAGCAGGCTGCTGTTTTGGACTTTATTTAAAAAGTTTAATAATTTTTCCATACTGCCTTCCATGCGCAGGTTTGCCCTATATTCTTTATATTCTTTGGCCAGCACTATTTTTTCTTCAGGAGCCAAATTCACTACTGAAAGCCCTGATTCCTGCGTTATTTTTTCTATCTCTTTTAAAAATCCGGCAATTATGTCTCTATCATTTGTATCCTTGATCAAAAATTTAGAATACTCTTTATACTCCTGGGCAATTCGATCTTTACTCTTCTGAATATTTAAACCTTTCCTGAATGCTAACTCCTGAATACTGATTTTTTTACTTAATTCTTTCATCTTCTTACGAAATCCTGAAAAAACAGTTTTTTCCAAGAGTAATATGAAGATGACGCCAAGCGCACAAACAAGAATAATTTTTTCTTTTTTTTTAATTTTAAACATAATTATTACGATGCGTTACTAGTGTCATTGCGAGGAGCCGCAGGCGACGAAGCAATCCAATAAAGAGATTGCTTCGCCCCTTCGGGGCTCGCAATGACACGGAGTAATTACGATGCCAGCTGAAAAGAGAGCTCAAAATCGGTTATCTCCCTGTCTTTCAATTTCCTTTTACGCGTATATTTAGTTTGTATCTCATTGAAAACCTTTGCTTCTTCAAGAGAAGTTATGAATTTAAATACATCCGATAACTGGAATGCCTGGCCCCGCAAGGTTATAACCTCTTTTTCGTCTATCCCCAGCGCGCTAATTGCTATCTCTTGAGGAATGGCCTTCTGTAACGCAGATATAATAGCTAGCGGTATCTGTCGGCTATAAAGGCAAGTTTTAATAATTTCTGTCTGCTTTAACTGTCCAATTAAATCTTCTGCTTCAATACCAATGGCGCCTAAGCGCTGTTTAAGATTAGCAAGATAGGCCTGTTGTTTATATAACCTGCCCCAGAATATGGCACAAATCATACACAATAGATATAGAGAAGCGCTGCCTATAATAATCAGGTCCTTTGTTTTCTCCTTAAGTGCCCTCTTTATCTGCAGCTCAGGTAAAACAAAATTCATGCTTTGGCTGCCTCTATCCACGCTTAATTGCGATACAGCTATTATTGACGCGTCTTGAGGTATATTCATCTTATAAGAAGCGGGCACCAATTTTACCGGTATGCCCATTTCGTTTTCTATTGCCTTGGCTAAATTATCAACAACACTAGCACCCGTAAGAAATATTTTTACCGGTTTTTTGTTTATGGCTTCATTATAAAAAATTATCAAGGACTGTTTTGTCTCGCCCAAAAGTTTCATCAGGCCCACATCGTCTTTAGCGGCAATAGGGTTTGCTCCTACGGGGATGCTCCTGGTAAACAATAAGCCATGTTTTGAAAAAACAATAAAATCCGTGAAGCCTGAGTCGACATCTAAAATAGCATACATATCATTTTGGTTTATCTCAGCTGAGCAGCTTTTTAATACCCACTGCAAAGATTCGTAAGAACTTAAAATTACGTTATCCGCGAAGTATCCGGACTTCTCTAATATTTTTGCCTGCCTCCTTAGGGATTCTATTTGAATAATGCCCAACATTACCCTGGCATACCCCATCTCATCCATGCCTGATAATTTATAAGTAAAAACTATCTCATCTTTTTTATAAGGGACAACCCTGGCAATATGCAATTCTATCATCTGGGTAATTTCCTGATTGTCCTGTGAAGGAAGATGTAAATTTCTTACGGTAACGAAATCACGAGGAAGAGAAACGTAGATAATACGAGGCTTTAATTTCTCCCGGCGGAGAATCTCAGTAATTTTACCGGCAATCTGTTCATCCGTAAAAGACGCGATGTTCTCTACTATACACTTAAAAACATTTTGTTGATTAATAGCAGGCTCGAAGGCAACAATTTTTAAATACTGCTTACTAATTTCTAAAGCAAGAGAATTGTTCATTTAGCGCACCATCTGGGTTATTTGAAAAGTAGGTAACAGGATAGATAACACAATAGTGCCTAAAATTAACCCTAAAACAAGAATTAATATCGGCTCAATAAGCGCGGTGATAAGCGCGATATCCGCTTCTATTTGCTGGCTGCATGAGGTATAGATCTCTTCTAGGACTTCGCTAAGCCTGCCTGATTCTTCGCCGACAGCAATCATCTTAGTAAAAAATTTAGGCAGGCTGGTAAAAGAAGCCATACTCTTTGATAACCCCTGGCCCGATGCTACCTCAAGGCATACTTTATTTAACTCTTCTCTTAATTGAGGATTATCAATAGTAGGGATGGAAATCTCTAAAGACTTAAGCGCGGGAACGCCGCTTTTTAGAAGTAAACCAAAGGCGCGGGAGAAATAAGCTAACTCCTGATTTTTTGCCAATCTTTTTATGATGGGGATACTCATCTTTAGTTTAATCAAAAAAAGATTAAAAACAGTGCTCCCTTTTTTATAGTATAAAAATAAAACAATTACACCGATTATTACCCCTATCCCCAACCAAGTCTTACTGGAAAATTCACTCAAGTTTATGATAACCTTGGTAATTAAAGGCAGGTCCTTGCCTAAACCCGCAAAGAGCGGTTTAAGGCGCGGGACTACGAAATTTATTAATACAAAAATGCTGGCTAACCCCACAGACAATAACAAAATAGGGTAGGCCAAGGCAACCTTAATCTTGGTCTTAAGATTATCCTCGCGCATTAAAAAATCGCTTATTTGCTCAAGGGCAAAATCCAGTTTACCGCTGGTCTCTCCTGTCTTGATAAGATTAACATACAAAGAGGGAAAAAGTTTCGGAAAACGCGCCAGCGAGCTGGAAAATGCTTTACCTTCTTTTGTAGAATTGTAAATTTCCAGGATAATCTCCCTGAATGCAAGATTATCAGCCTGCTCGTAAAGAATCCTTAAACTTGACAATAACTCCACTCTGGCGCGGATAAGAGTAGTTAATTTTTGGGTAAAACCGAAGACTTCTTTTTGGGTAACCTTCTTCCTGAGGATATTGACTTTTTTTGTTTTATTAGCAGAATTGGCTTCAACGACTGCGGCTTCATTAACAGCAACTAAAAACAATCCTTCAGTGGTTAATTTATTTATTGCCTCATCTTTATTCTCTGCTTCAATCTCCCCTTCCAGAACCTGATATAAACCTTTTTTTGCTTTATAAATAAATTTTGGCATTTAATTTAAGATTGCACTATCCTCAATACTTCTTCGGGAGTGGTCAAGCCCTGCCTGACCCTTTCTATTCCTGAATAAAGAAGGGTTTTAAAACCCAATTCCTGCGCTTTCTTTTTAATCTGGTCAGCCGAGGCCTTTTTTAAAATTAATTCCTGGATTTCCTGGGTTACCAGAAATATCTCATAAATTGCCGAGCGGCCTTTATAGCCGATAAATTTGCAGCTCTCGCAGCCTTTCCCTTGATAAATCTTTATATCCTTAAAATAATCCGGCAGGGCCTCTTTACTCTTCCTCTCTTCTTTGCATTCAGGGCAAATCATCCTTATTAATCTTTGCGAAATGAAAGCGTTCACCGAAGAAGCAACTAAGTATGGCTCAATGCCGATATCCATAAGCCGCGTCGCGCCGCTGGCAGAATCATTGGTGTGCAAAGTAGAAAATATAAGATGGCCGGTTAAAGCAGTCCTGATCGCCAGTTCCGCGGTTTCTAAATCTCTCACCTCGCCAATCATCATTATATCCGGATCATGGCGCAAGATACTGCGCAGCGCGTTAGCAAAGGTAAGCCCAATCTCCGGTTTCACCTGAATCTGCAAAACTCCCGGTAACTCATATTCAATTGGATCTTCAATGGTTATAATTTTAACCCCGTCTTTATTTATTTTACTTAAACAGGCGTAAAGCGTCGTAGTTTTTCCGCTTCCGGTAGGGCCGGTAAGAAAAACAATTCCGTGCGGTTTCTGCATCATTATTTCCATCTTGCTTAAATCTTCGGGCGCGAGCCCTAAATCATTCAGATTAAAAAGAAGGTGGACCGGCAATATCCTGATAACGACGTTTTCTCCGTAAAGAGAAGGAATAATAGAAATCCTCAAGTCTATTTGCTTATCTTGTACTTTTATTATGGCCCGGCCATCTTGGGGCAAGCGTTTTTCTACCACATTCAGGTTAGAAATAATTTTTATACGTGCCACGACCGCCGGATGCAGGTATTTAAGTTGTTCCGGCATGCGCATATCATAAAGTACGCCGTCAATACGGTATCGCACGCGCACGCTGTTACGATACGGCTCAAGATGTATATCAGTGGTCCTGGATGTCACCGCTTCTGTTAGTATCTGATTAACCAATTTAATTACCGAGGCATCTTGAGCGGATTTTTCCATATCCGCTATTTCTACCTCTTCAATTTTGTGCTGCTGGATTACTGTTTTATCTTGAGTTAAAATCTCATCGACTGTTTCAGCGCCCAGGCCATAATAGCGCCGGATTGCCTCCCCTATTTCTTTCTCCGAAGCCAAAACTCTTTCTATGTCATAACCTAAATGCAGCTTTAAGTCTTCCATCGGCCATACTGCCAAGGGGTCAGAAACAGCAATAGTTAAACAATTGTCTTTTATATTGATGGGCATAAATTTATAATGCCAGATAAGTTTCACAGGGACTATCTTTACGGCCTCGCTGGATATAGGCACATTTTTCAAACTGGGATAAAAAGGCAGGCAGAGCTGCCCGGCTAATGCCTCCAGTAATTTTTCCTGTGTAACAAACCCTAAACGCACAAGCGCCTTACCGATAATCTCGCCGCTCTTCCTGGTTTCTTTCAGCGCCAATTCAAGCTGCCCAGTTGTAATTAAACCTTTTTCAACTAATACCTCGCCTATTTTCACTTGAGCCCTTCCTCCTCGTAGACGCTGTATGTAACCACTTTATTTACAGCTAATTACGTAATTAATACTTTTCGCTCTCTTCTTACTTTATTCTTATAGACGTCTAGCATAACTCGGATTATTCTTGTATCTTATTAATTTATAATCACTTACGTACAGCGTCCTTGGGTTCAAGTAACTAATGCAACACCTTAATCTGCTATAATAGCAGAAGAAAGGAGTTGCAAATGGTTAAATATCAAAGGCTCACAGTGACAGAGCGCGAAGAAATCAGCCGCCAAATTGCTTCG
>JAZDFW010000043.1:0-18754 GCA_043807505.1 Candidatus Omnitrophota bacterium
ATCCTGGCCTAATTCCTGGGCAAATGTCTCAGGACCAACAAAGGATACGGTATGAAAGAAGGTTTTGGTTAAGCCGGCTTTCTTTGCTTCTTTTACAAACTTCGCCAAAGGAGAATACGTCCCCACCATTACCACTGCGTCAGGATTAGCCTTCACAATTTTTTTCAATCCCTCTTCGATATTAAGCGTGTTTCTTTCAAAACTCCCATATGCTCTAGGAGTCATTCCGTATTTTTCTAGAGCAATTTCTGTTCCCTTTTTCACTGCCTCGCCAAAAGCATCATTTTGATAGAATACCGCAATTTTCTTAAAGTCTAATTGTTTGATAAATATATCAACTGCAGCGCTAGTTTCTTGATAATAAGACCCTCGGATATGGATGTTGTAGCGGTTAAATGGTGTACGCAGCGCCTCAGCGCCGGTAAAAAATCCCACCAAAGGAACTTTAGCATTTGTCCATAAAGGTTGAGCCTTTACGGATGTAGGCGTTCCCACATAACTGGTAAGCGCAAAAACCTTATCTTCGTTAATCAATTTTTGAGTATTCTGCACGCAAGAAAGCGGATCATAACCATCGTTATAAAAGATTACTTTAATTTTTCTACCATTTACTCCACCCTCATCATTTACATAATTTATGTAGGCCATTAATCCATGGGAAGTCTGAATCCCAAGCTCCTTTGGCCCGGATTCTAATGCTAAAGAAGAACCGAACAGAATCTCAGTATCAGTAATCCCTGGATCAGCGGCTAAAACAGGCATTACCAATCCCATTACCAAACAAGCACCAATAATTAGCTTAACGAATCCTCTCATCTAACATCCCTCCCATCTTTATTTGTTCATACCAAATTTAATTTATTATATCATACTATATATATCAATATATATTGAAGAAATGGGGTCAGAATTATTTTTTCGGAAATGGGGTCAGAATTATTTTTTCGTATCAAGTAAAGTAGACAAAAATAATTCTGACCCCATTTCTCAAAAATAATTCTGACCCCATTTCTATTCGCGGTAGTATTCTTTGAGCATTTCCAGGAAGGCTTGATCGGATTCGGGTTTTTCTTCAAGAATATCTTCTAAAGAGAGATTATCGTAATTATCTTTATCCGGAGCAACGCATTCAACAAACTTATCTAAAACGCCCCCCTCTTCTAAAAAACGAGAAGCAGTTGTAATACTGATCCGGCTTTATCAAAATAACTTCTGGGGGAACGGTCAATATGAGGCTTAAGCAGGAACAAATTTTCTTTTGCCCGGGTCAGGGCAACGTAAAAAAGCCGGCGCTCCTCCTCAATCGCCTCCTCGTCTTCCAGTGATAAATATGATGGTAAATGCCCTTCCGCCAGGTAGATCACGAATACCGTATGCCACTCCAGCCCTTTTGCTGAGTGGATAGTTGAGAGGGTAAGACTGGAATCGTCTTTATCTTTAATGCCCGGTTCAACAATGCTTTTTTCCGGAGGTTCAAGCGCCATATCAGTAAGGAATTGTTCTAAAGTTCCATATCTAAACGCGATCCGCTCTAATGAATCCAGGTCATTAAGCCGTTTATTAAAATCATCATATTTTTCCTTTAAAAGCGGCTGATAATATTTAAGAAAAACCCGGATCATCTCACCCGGCTTATGTTTCAACGGATCTATATCCTTTAATAAGCCTAAAAGCGGCTTTAAGCCATTAATTTTCTCAGTAAACTTGGGATCTATTTCTAGAATAGTATTATTTTTCGCGATCTCAGCGATTATCCGCTCGGCGGTCTTGGGTCCTATGCCTTTAAGCAATAAAAGCGCCCTGTACCAGCTTATCTGGTCAGAAGGATTCTGGACCAAACGCAAATAAGATATTACGTCTTTGATATGCGCGGCTTCAACAAATTTCTGCCCCCCGTATTTAACAAAAGGTAGGTTGCGGTTAGCCAGCTCTACCTCCAGGTCATTGGAATGCCAGCCGGAACGAAAAAGCACCGCGATATCACCTAACTCCACCCCCTCTTCTCTTAATTCCAGGATCTTATCCGCGATATATTTCGATTGGGCAAACTCATCCCTGGTATCGATAAACAAAGGCAGCTTGCCGCCCTCTTTCTTAGTATAAAGATTCTTCTCGAATTTTTCCTTAGCCAGGCGAATAACCTGATTGGTCATATTCAGGATCGGCTGGGTTGAACGGTAATTCTCTTCCAGGGTAATAACCGAGGCATCCTTGAATAATTTCGGAAAATCCATAATATTCTTGAAATTTGCCCCCCTGAAAGAATAAATACTCTGCGAATCATCGCCTACCACCATAACATTCTTATGTTCTGAAGCCAGAAGGTAAACTATTTGTGCCTGTAATTTATTTGTATCCTGGTATTCATCAACCATAATATAGCGGTATTTCTTAGACAAAGAACAGCGGATATTATCATGCTTTAACAATAAATTCTTCAAATAGACCAAAAGGTCATCATAATCCAAGAGAGATTTGCTTAATTTATACCCCGTGTATGCATCACGGATTTTTTTTACCTCTTGGCTCCATTCGATAAACTGGGGATATTCATTATAAAGAACTGATTCTAAATTTTCTGATTTGTTTATGCTTTTTGAAATTACCTCTAATATAGCTTTTTTGCGCGGAAATCTTTCTTTAAATTTGTGATACCCTAGTTGCGTACGCAGCAAATTTAGAGTATCCTCGGCATCGGATTGATCAAGAATGGAAAAATTATTGGCAATCTGAAAAACTGCGGCATATTTACGTAAAATAGAATTGGCAAAAGAGTGAAATGTCCCGCCCGATACTTTTTCACAACGTTCGTCTAAAAGCCTGCTTGCCCGATGTAACATCTCTTGAGCTGCTTTACGCGTAAAAGTAAGCAAGAGAATCTCATCAGGACGCACGCCTTTTTGTACTAAGTTAGCTACACGATAGACAAGAATCCTGGTCTTGCCGCTTCCTGCACCGGCAATAATCAGATGCGGCCCATCGATAGATTCAACCGCCTCAAGCTGGCTAGGATTTAATTCTTGTTTAAAAGATGCTTTATCGGAAAAATTATTCATAATGGAGCCTATAAAAATGCCACGCTTAAAAAAAAGGATATTCCTTTTTAGTGCGTGGCTTTATAAATACACCTTATACTTATATTAAGATTCAAGTTAAAGGGAAGGTTTATTCCTTATTTTCTTCGACAAATTTCTTTATTTCTTCGATATTTTCCAGAATGAGCTTTGCTTTCGAAACGCCAAAAGAAAACGGATATTTATCTTCTTCGTTACGCTTTAAGATAAGAATCGGCTTACCTTTAAATTCGGTTTTTTCAATCATTGTATCTCCTTTCGGATAAAATCTACTTGGCCATCATCGCATCAATTACTTTTTGGCTTATCCTTTGTTTCTGTAAGTAATTAATATCTTCGGCGCTCAGGTTGAATTTTGAATTTGTCTTCTTTATTTTATCAATAATTATATCATCCGGCGTGCCTTGCTGGGTAAGTTCGATTATTTGCAAAACTGACATTTGTTCGGTAGTTACTGTTTGAGCTGCCTGTTGTGGAGTGGTTTCTGCTTGCGGCTTTTTCTCAATCTGGCTGCCGATTAAGCCTCCGGAAACAGCGCCAACTGCTGCGCCGATTCCAGCGCCCACTCCAGCCTTACCCATTACACTACCGATAATTGCACCTGCCCCGGCACCTACTACACCGCCGACTACCGAGCCTTCAACTGCTTTACTTTTTGTACCTTCACAACCTAAGCCGATTAATACAAAACTAAGTATGATGATTAAAGAAATTGTTTTTTTCATTTTTTCCTCCTCGAGCACCTTATGTTTTTATTTAGCGAGACTCCGCGAAGTGCAACAAAATTGTCGAAGAGAATTTTGCTGCGCTTACGAAGCGGAGTGGCTCCTTCATTTTATTAATCATATAATACCTTTTTAGTTTATCTTTTGCAAGGATTAATTTATTTCTGCTTCTAATTTTTCGATTAAACTGGCTGTTTCCTTAATGAATGATGCGGGCAGTAATTTTAATACCTCAATTTCTTTCTTTAGGCTTTTTAAAGTGCCCAAGAGCCTTCTTACTACTGCTATCTTTTTTTGTTTTTCTGCTTCTTGGGGCTCAAGTTCCTGTCTTTCTCTAATTATAACTGCTAAATTCTTTTTTAAATCACGGGCATCTTTCCCCTTTTCAAAAACCTCTTTTTTTAAGTTCTGGTAATCCTCCTGATCCAGATTTTTTTTGCTCTTAGCTAATCGCAAGACATCAACTGCTTCAAAGCTGGGAATTTGGGCTGCCTCCTGGGGGAGGGCGTAATCTTTTTCCAGCAGATGGGGTTCCTCTTTCTCCAAAAAATAGTAAGATTTCAAAAGCTTTACTGCTGTTTGTTTCCTGATACCGATTTCTTTTGCCGAATAAGTATCAAATTCAGTATAGCCCCATTCTTTATATAACTTATCCTTCCAGACAGAATAAAGCGCTCTGCCTAATTCAATCCAGGAAGTTTTAAAATCTTTCGCATTTTTTAAAACCATGTATCTGATTGAATTCTGGTCAATACTAACCATCTTCTCCTCTAAGCTTTCCAGAGATTTTGTTTTATAGGTGCTCATTTTTGTGTCCTTTCGTCTTTGTTGGATAATATGATTTGCCGCACTTTCTTGAACGCTTCCTCTTTTGTCTTTATTTCGCCAACTGCCTGCAGTTCTTCAATCTGAGCGAGGATTTTACCTATTAACGGCGAAGGCTCTAATTTAAATTTTTTTATTAAGTCATGCCCTGTTATTAAACGAGGAAGCTTCTTTTCTTTTTGTTTCTTAAAGTATGTTTTTATTAGCCTGAAAACTACTTTTTCGTGCGTCTTTCTTGACTCTTCAGAGGTGAGCCTGCCTTTAGTTGCTCGCTGATCAGCTATAGACAATAAAAGCGTACTTGCTCCCTCAAGTGCCGTATCCCGAAAATACCTGAATATCGCACGCGGAGTGATTTCTTCGTTATCAGCCAAGTACCCCGGACGCAGGTGCCAAAAAACCATTTTTCTTAAAGCGGCAATTTCATTATTGGAGAGCTTAAATCGCTTTGCGATTTCCAGAGCCATATCAGAGCCTATCTTTTCATGGCCGTGGAACATGGTTTTGCCGGCACGACGCCTCTTAGCTTTAGGCTTGCCGATATCATGAAGAAATGCAGCTAATTTTAAAATTGCCCCCCTTGTCCTTTCAGCAGAAATTGGCTCATCTAAATAAGCATTTATTTCTTTATTTTTGTTTTCATCTAATGCGATTTCTAACTGCCTTACTGCCTCGAAGCTATGATCCAAAACATTCAAGTGATGATACGGCCCTTGGCGCACTCCGCGCATACACTCGATTTCCGGCATAATCACGGATAAAACTTTTAAATCATCCAGCATTTTAAGATATTTATAAACATGCGGCTGCTTCAGTATTTTAAATAATTCATCGCGGATCCGCTCAAAAGATACTGTAGATAATTTATTTTTTTTTAGTTTGATTAACTCCAAGGTTGATTTTTCAATTTCGAAACTAAAAATAGAGGATAAACTAAAGGCGCGCAAAATCCTTAAAGGATCATCGCTAAATGCCTTCTTGTTAACAACCCTGATTATGCGGGATTTCAAATCTTCCTTTGCGCCATAAAGATCGATAAATGAATTAACTGATACGGGGCCTTCCAGAAATTCTTCTAAACCTATCGAGAGAGTGTTAATGCTAAAATCGCGAAGGAATAAATCTTGTTCAAGTGATTTACCGCGAAAATCCGTAAAATCTAAAGTATATATTTTATCTCTAAACCTTTTTACCAGGCGGCACGCACCATGCTCTTTATCTAAAACAACAAAACCTGCCCTAATTTCTTTAGAAAGCAGGCGGCCGAAATTTATCGCGTTTTTCTTTAAACAAAAATCTATATCCGGGCTGGATTTTTCTCTATTTAAAAATAAATCTCTCAAGTAACCGCCCACGATATAAAGTTTGGTTTTCCTTATTTTTGCAAAACGCAGGATTTGCGCAAGCAGAATTTTATCTTCGTTTTTTAAGCCGAACATATCGATATTATTGCTTGTCTTTATCAGGTGAACTGAATTGTGCTATAATTATATCTTCGACGAATATCGGCGCATGTGCCCTTACCGCTAAGGCAATGCTATCCGATGGACGGGCATCAATAGTTAATGTTGCGCCGGATGCGGTTTTTATCAGGAGTTTCGCATGGAAGGCATTTTCTTCTATTTTATCAATAATAATTTTTTCGACCTTACCCTCAAGGTGTTCTATGGTATCATAGAAAAGATCGTGCGTTAATGGCCGCGGTGGATTAAAACCGCTGATCTTCAATTTTATTGCCGAGGCCTCTGAAAGCCCGATTACAATCGGCAAAAGGCGCTCGCCGTTTTTTTCCTTTAAAACAATTAATTGGTCATGCCGTTTTTCATCTATAACGATTTTATTTAATTCCATTTCTACCATTTCTATATTCTCCGATTATTTTCTATCCTGTTTAATCTTAGTTTTGTGTTTCTCTCTGCCTAAAATATCTTTTAGCTCCAACATAAACTGCCCCACATCTTTAAATTGCCTGTATACAGAAGCAAACCTAACATAGGCGACATCGTCTAAATTCTTGAGCCGCTCCATTATCAGTTCACCGATTTTTGTCGTAGGAACTTCCCGGTCATATTTTTTTTGAATCGAGCGCTCCACAAAGGTTACGATTTCCTCCATTTTTTCCATACTGATAGGCCTTTTCTCGCAGGCCCTAACAATACCCGCCAATATTTTTTTGCGGTCAAACGCCTCGCGCCTGCCGTCTTTTTTTACTACCATCAAAGAAATTTCTTCGATGTATTCATAAGTAGTAAAACGTTTACCGCATCTTAAACACTCGCGCCTGCGCCTAATGGATGATGACCCTTGAGTCGCTCTTGAATCAACTACCTTATCTTCCTTATAACCGCAATAAAGGCATTTCATGTTATTTTTTTGCCTTCCTTACTTTGATCTTCGCTTCTTTCAAGAATTTAGTAGCCATCTTGTCAGGATAACCGTCTTTAATCACGATTTCCCTTATCCCAGCATTAATCAACATCTTAGCGCAAATTATACAAGGCTGATTAGTAACATAAAGTATACTGTCTTTTGTGGTGGATCCGTAAAGAGCAGCCTGTAAAATCACATTTTGTTCTGCATGCAGGCCGCGGCAAAGCTCATGGCGCTCTCCAGAGGGGATTTTTAGCTTTTCCCGGATACAGCCAATATCAATGCAATGTTTAAGGCCCGAGGGCGCCCCGTTATAACCGGTAGCTAGAATTTTTTTACTCTTCACTAATACCGCCCCAACCTTACGCCTGAGGCAAGTCGCCCTTTTAGAGACAAGCTCTGCTAATTCTAAAAAATATTCATCCCAACTTGGACGCTTGCTATTAAAATCTTTACGGATATCCGTCGGAAACTTTTTCTTTGTCATTTGGCTAACTCCGGATATAATGGAAACTTCTTTATCAGGCTTAAAACCTTATTCCTGATTTCTTCTAAGCTTTGACAGTCATCCCTTGCTTCTATTGCCTGATCAATAAAATCTGTAATCAGGCGCATTTGTGTTTCTTTCATCGAACGAGTAGTCACTGCTGCCGTCCCCAAACGTATGCCACTGCATATCGCAGGGCTTTTTTGGTCAAAGGGAATAAGGTTTTTGTTCACTGTAATATTGGCTTCTTCTAAGGTTCTTGATGCATCAGCACCTGTAATATTCTTTGCGCTTAAATCAATTAGCGACAAATGTGTATCAGTGCCCCCGGAGACGATACGAAAACCTCTCTTACTAAGGCCAGAGGCGAGCTCCTTGGAATTTTTCACTACCTGTTCCTGATAAATCTTGAATTCTGGATTCATTGCTTCCTGAAAAGCCACGGCCTTTGCCGCGATTACGTGCATCAGGGGCCCTCCCTGTATACCGGGGAAAATTTTAGAATCGATTTTCTTGGCAAATTCTTTTTTACAAATTATAAAACCTCCGCGGGGGCCACGCAAAGTCTTATGGGTGGTTGAAGAAACAAATTCAGCAAAGGGAACAGGCGTTGGATGTATTCCTGCAGCTACAAGGCCTGCGATATGTGCCATATCCACAAATAAATATGCGCCTACCTGGTCTGCAATCATGCGGAATTTTTTAAAGTCCATGACCCTAGGATACGCCGAAGCACCTGCAAGAATCATTTTTGGCTTATGTTTTTTTGCTAACTCCAAAATATAATCATAATCCAACATCTCGGTGTTTTTATTCACGCCGTAAGTAACGATATTATAGAACATCCCGGAAAAATTATGCGGATGGCCGTGCGAAAGATGCCCGCCACAGGCTAAATCTAGGGCTAAAACCGTATCCCCCAACTCTAAAGCCGCGAAATAAACCGCCATATTTGCCTGGGTTCCGGAGTGCGCCTGAACATTAACATGCTCTGCCTGAAATAATTTCTTTGCCCGTTCAATGGCAAGGCTTTCTACCACATCAACGTTTGTACATCCGCCGTACCAACGCATATTAGGATAACCTTCGGCATACTTATTTGTCATTACTGACCCTTGAGCTTCGAGTACCGCCAGAGAAGTAAAATTTTCCGAGGCGATCAACTCAAGATTTTCTTCCTGCCTTTTAACTTCGTCTTTAATTGCCTTGTAAACCTCTGGGTCAACGCTTTTTAAATGTTCTGAATTTCTCATCTTCTTTTGTCCTCATCAATTTTTTTGATTTGATTTAAACGCCTCTTGTGACGGCCGCCTAAAAATTCTGTATCTAACCAGATCCGAATAATCCGCTTGGCTAAGGCGCTTTTCACGAATGCCGAACCTAATACCAAGACATTACTGTCGTTATGCTCGCGGGAAAGCCTTGCCGCTGTGACATTATAAGTTAAGGCAGCCCGCACTCCAGCTAACCTATTTGCTACTATTGAATTACCGATACCGGTCTTACAAATAAGAATCCCTCGAGAGTATCTTTTTTGTGAAATGCCTCTTGCTAAACTATAGGCAAACTCAGGATAATCGCAACGCTCCTGTGAATACGTACCTAAATCTTTTACTTGTAAGCCTAATTTTTCCAGATAAGGTTTAATTTTTTCCTTTAAGCTAAATCCCGCGTGATCTGAGGCAATTAATATTGTCTTCATATCAGATTGACTATCCTTTCTACTGCTTCTTTTATTACTTGCAATGTCTTCTCGTAAAATTCTATCGGCATACCGATAGGGTCTTCGATATTAAGGTTAGTGTCATCTATTTTAGCAAATTCTTTTAATAAAAACACTCGATTTTTTGTTTCACCGGCAAGCTGCAGTATCTTTTCCTCGTGCAATTTTTCCATTACTAAAATTAAGTCTGACTTCCTAAGCATTTCCTCGGTTATCTTTTGCGATGTATGATTCGATACATCGATGCCTTCATTTGCCAAGACTTCCTTTGTTGCCTCAGTCGCACCCATGCCGGCAAACATCATGATACCGGCTGATAAAACTTCAACGTCATGACGCTTCATTTTTTTGAGTTTATCTTCAAGTAGCGCCTTTGCCACCACCGAACGGCAGGAATTACCAGTGCAGACAAAAAGGATTGTTTTTTTTGCAGCAGCCGCCTCAATTTCCGCTTTTTTTATCGCGCCTTCGCGTAATATACGTAACGGTGTTTCTGTCAAATCCACGACAGTTGACTCTTGAGCCAATTTTGTTTTTCCTGTATCAATCGCAAAATCTACAGATTCTTTTAAATCCTTTATTGCCTTATTAAAATCAACCGGCGCGGGGTTACCGCTTAAGTTTGCCGAAGGGCAAACTACCGGCACACCGGAAAGAGCAATTACACGCAGGGCGATTTCATCATCAGGCATGCGTATCCCGATGGTATCTTTATCTTTTGATTTCAAAATTACGGTTAACGGCCCAGGCCAAAATCTATCTATTAGTTTCCATGCCACAACAGGAATATTACTTGCGTAATGATTGATTTTTTCTTTCGCATCTATATGCAAAGAAAAACGTTTCTCCTTTGGCCGCCCTTTTATTTCATACAACCTCTCAATTGTTTTAGCATTAAGCATATTTGCGGCAATCCCATAAACAGTCTCTGTGGGAATAATCACCAAACCTCCACTTTTAATAATTTCCGCTGCCTCTTTGATATAATCTCCAATGGGGTTAGCTGGATCTACTTGAATAATCTTTGCCGGGCTCATACTTTAATTTTTATTTTTCTTATCTTTGCGCGCATATCTTGTCTGTATTTGATTAATTTTGACTTTATTTTATTATCTCGGATAGCTAAAATCTCTAAAGCAAAAAGTGCGGCATTTTTCGCTCCTGCCTTACCGATTGCCATTGCCGCTACAGGAATTCCCGCGGGCATTTGCACTGTCGATAATAATGAGTCCAGGCCCTTGAGGCTTTTTGTTTCAATGGGAATCCCGATTACCGGTAATGTTGTATGTGCCGCCACAACACCTGCCAAAGCCGCTGCTCCGCCTGCTGCAGCAATAAAAACTTTAGTATCTGCTTTAGAAGCACTCTCAATATAATCTACTAATTCCTTTGGCGTCCTGTGCGCGGACAAAACTTTTACCTGGCAATTCACCTGAAATTCTTTAAGTAAATCCACTGCCTCCTGGACAATCTCTAAATCAGATTGACTCCCCATGATTATACTGATTCTATCCATAACTCCTCCTATTTGCACCTGGTGCTAATTTAAACGTGTACCGTTTTCAAACTCAAGCTTGTAGCTGTCCCTTTTATTTACAATACTGCTTTATACCCTATATCTTTACGATAATGCATTCCATCAAAATGAATCTTTTTAACTGCTTGATAAGTTTTATCTATAGCGCCTCTAATAGTATCCCCAAGCCCGGTTACACCCAACACCCTACCGCCACAAGTTATGGTTTTACCATGCTGAATCTTGGTGCCGGCGTGAAAAACAACTATATCGCCAATATCTTGGGCTTCCTGGAGGCCGGTGATTACTTTTCCTTTTTCGTAATTACCCGGATAGCCGCCACTTGAACAAACAACGCAAACACAAGCACGTTTATCCCAATCAAGATTATTTAGTTTCGACAATTTATTTTCTGCAACCCCAAGCATAACTTCAACTAAATCTGATTTCATGCGCGGCAGGATCGCCTCTGTTTCTGGATCACCGAAACGCACATTGAATTCCAATGCCTTAGGGCCTTCTTTGGTAAGCATCACCCCTGCATACAAAACGCCTGTATACTCTATGCCTTTTCTAACCAAACCGTCAATTGTCCGGTATATAATTTTATCTAAAATTTCCTTAAACAATTCTTGGGTGACTACTGGCGCCGGAGAATACGCGCCCATGCCGCCGGTGTTTGCGCCTTGATCATTATCAAAGACGCGCTTGTGGTCCTGGCTGGAAGCCAAAGGAATGACTTTTTTTGAATCCGTAAAAACCAGTATCGATGCCTCTTGTCCTTTAAGGCATTCTTCAATGATAACTTTGTTTCCTGCCTCGCCAAAAACCTTTTTTTCCATGATCAAGGCAACTGCTTCTTCTGCTTCATCAATGGTCCCTGCCACGATAACGCCTTTGCCTTGGGCTAAACCATCTGCCTTCACAACGCACGGCGCATTGATTTGACGGATATATTTTTTGGCGCTTGCTGAATCTGAAAAAATCTTAAAATCAGCTGTCGGCACGCCGTATTCAGCCATTAATTCTTTGGCAAAAACTTTACTGGATTCAAGCCGCGTTGCTGCTTTAGAAGGCCCAAATATTTTTAAATCGTAATTCTTAAATTCATCAACAATGCCTTCTGATAAAGCCGCTTCCGGGCCAACGACAGTGAGGCCTATTTTTTCTTTTCTGGCAAATTCAAGTAACGCGGGAATGTCTTCTGCTTTAATATCAAGGCATTCTGCTTGCTTAGCAATGCCACCGTTTCCCGGGGCACAAAAAATCTTATCGACTAATTTCGACTGCGCAATCGACCATACCAGCGCATGTTCCCTTCCACCTGAACCAATGACTAATACTTTCATATTTGTGACTACTTAGTTTCTTTTACTTCTTTTTTAATCGGCAGAAAACCTGCCATTTCGCCGATGACATTGACTAACTCTGTATTCGCGGGAACCACAATCTTTGCATTATTCTGTAATGACTTTTCAACCGCCTCCAGTTTTCGCAGCACTTGGGCGTTACCGACAAAATAATGTTCCGCCGCTTCATTTACCAGTTTAATCGCCGCTGCTTCGCCTTCTGCCTCTAAAATACGCGCCTGTTTTATACCTTCGGCCTTCTTGATTTCCGCTCTCTTCTGGCCATCAGCAACAGTTTCAGTAGCTGTGGCAAAATCAACCGCGGCAATCTTCTCATTCTCCGCCTTGACTACCTTATTCATCGTCTCCTGAACATCCTTAGGAGGATCAATCTCTTTTAACTCTGTGCGAACAATCTCTAAGCCCCAGCTTCCAGTCTCATCACAAAGGGTCCTATGTAACTCAGCATTAATTTTGCCTCTTTCGCTGTTTGCGGATTTTAAAGTCAAAGTACCGATGATATTCCTTAAGGTTGTGCGGGCCAAATTTACTATCTGCCACTGATAATTATTCACGTTATATTGGCAACTTTTAACGCTAGCCTCATCAGCTTTTACTTTAAAATAAACCTGCGCGTCAACCTTAGCATTCAAATTATCATTGGTAATAATTTCCTGCGGCTCGGCATCAACCATTTGCTCGGTTGTGTTAACCTGATAAAGATTTTCAATTATTGGAAACACCCAGTTAAAACCAGGAGTGGCAAAACGGTTGTATTTACCTAATCTTTCAACTAACCCTCTATGCGTAGGCCGGACAATTCTAATCCCCATAAAGAATATAACAATTGCCACCATACCGCTTAAATATAGAATGTTCATTTTAACTCCCCCTTTTTTTAGATTATTTCAACTTGTTTTTTTCCTCTAATTACCTCGCCGATAACCCAGCTTTTAACTTGTGATTTTGATAAATGCTTAATCACGTTGTCAGCATTACTGACCCCTGTCATTAAAACCATGCCCACACCCATATTAAAGGTATGGTACATTTCTTTATCTTCGACATTGCCTTTATTCTGCATAAGCTGAAAGATTTTTTGCACATTCCAGGAATTTTTATAAATTCTGGCATTAACATTACCTGGCAAAATTCTAGCAATCTTGTCATAAAAAGCGCCCCCTGTAATATGGGCAATGCCATTTATTGCATATGGTAAATCTTTTAACAATGCTAAAGTTGGCAACACATAAATTCGCGTGGGCCTGAGTAATTCTTTACTCATGCGAATCTGTTCACTTTTAGAAAATATTTTTCTTACCAGCGAATAACCGTTGGAATGTATGCCACCTGATTCAAGGCCAATCACTACATCCCCGACTTTAATCTTTGAACCATCGATAATTTTACTTTTTTCAACTACGCCGACACAAAAACCCGCCAGGTCGTATTCGCCTGCTTTATACATACCGGGCATCTGGGCAGTTTCTCCGCCGATCAAAGAACAACCTGCCTGAATACAGCCCTGGTTTATTCCTTTTATAATAGCAATTAGCGCCTCGGGTTTTAATTTCGCGTGAGCGATATAATCCAAGAAAAATAACGGCTCAGCTCCACAACAAAGTATATCGTTTACATTCATTCCCACTAAATCAATACCTACAGTATCGTGTTTATCAGCAAGTATCGCGATTTTTAATTTCGTTCCTACGCCGTCGGTAGAAGAAACCAAAACCGGCTCTTTGTATTTTTTTACATTGAGGTTGAAAAAGCTTCCAAAACCGCCGATATCGCTTAAAACTTCCTCCCGAAAGCTTTTTCTTGCCAGCGGCTTGATTTTGCTTTTAAAAATACCCGCTTTCTTAATATCTACGCCTGCTTTTTTATAGGTCAGTTTTTTCATCTGGCTCTCTCCCCATCCAACAATATAGGCAAAGCTTATTCTCCGGTAAACCTATAGCGCTAATCATATCAGATAGTTTTTGGTATTTTAAGGTTGTCGCTTCCAAATCTTTGGCAATCCAATGTACCATCTTTTTATATTTTGGCGAATCCTCATCTAAATAAGGGCTAATGTCCTTTGTTTCTTTGCCTGCTATTGCCTTAATCGCCCTACGCGCTGCCAGCTCATCTAAACTGCGTGTCGAATAATTAAACTTACAGGGAAACAATAAAGGCGGACAGGCAATCCTTAAATGAATTTCTTTGGCGCCGCATTCCAAAAGTTTTTGGATGGTGTAATTTTTAAGCTGCGTGCCCCTAACAATAGAATCATCACAGAAGACAATACGCTGGCCCCTAATGATATCAATTATCGGTATGAGCTTCATCCGGGCAATTAGATCCCTTTTCTCCTGAGAAGGCGGTGTATAACTACGGTCATAACCCGGCGTATATTTTACCAATGGCCTGCGTAAAGGCACGCCTGACTCCATCGCATAACCAATGGCATGTGCCGTCCCGGAATCCGGAATACCTGCCACCATATCTGCTTTAATTTTATCACCTTTTGCCAGGCACCTGCCACATCTTTCTCTGGCCATTTCCACATTAATCCCATCATAACTTGATGCGGGAAACCCGGTATAGATCCACAGGAATGAACAAATCTGATTGCACTTATTTGCTTGACGCACAGGCTTTAAACCTGACTCATCCAAGAAAACAATTTCTCCCGGGCCAATATCTTTCTTAATTTTAAATCCTAGATTATAAAAAGCAGATGTTTCCGTAGTCACTGCCCAATCATCATTTCTTTGGCCGATAATTAAAGGAGTAAAGCCATACTTATCTCTGGCAGCATAAATTCCTTCTTTATTCAATAAAAGCAGCGAACAAGAACCCTTAATCAGAGAAAACATTTCTTCAATACCCGCAACAATTGTCTTGCCGCGGATAATCAGCTTTGCCGCTAATTCTGAAAAATTAACACTGCCATCACAGACTTCACTAAAAGACTGGCCCTCTTTATACAGCAGCTTGGCTAACTCATCGGCATTATCGATATAACCGTTAGTAACAATGGCGAACGGCCCAAATTTAGAATGGACGCAAATGGGTTGCTCATCCCTGGCGCTAATAACACCAATGCCTTTTTTGCCATTCATCTTTTGGTAATCTTCATAGAATTTCG
Organism: Candidatus Omnitrophota bacterium; assembly: GCA_043807505.1. Taxonomy (GTDB): domain Bacteria; phylum Omnitrophota; class Gorgyraeia; order Gygaellales; family Profunditerraquicolaceae; genus JAZDFW01. Next base: position 15,203 of record JAZDFW010000043.1, read on the forward strand.
CCTTAAACTGGCTGCCCCTGATATCGTGGATCTTGCGGATTAATTCATTCTGCCAAACTGCTAACCCCGCAAATTGCGTACCCAGGTGCGAATGATAATCTGTACCGTAAAATAAATCTTCATGGCAGCTATTTTTAGATATGACACCAAAAATTCCACTCATCTTAATCTCCTTTTAAAAATGCTTTTTAACATATTCTACCCCGTTTTTAAAAATATTTAGGCCAACACCCTCGTCTTTACCCAGCCAACGCGGATGCTGAAAAACCCCGATATGCCTTTCTGGGTGCGGCATCATTCCAAAAATCCTGCCGGTTCTATCGCAAATACCGGCGATATTATCTAATGAACCATTTGGATTATCAGGATAGCCTGATAAATCACCTGCTTGGTTGCAATACTGAAAAACAACTTCACTGTCTTTTTGTAATCTTTCTAAAACTGTTTTATCTTGCACTACAAACTTTCCTTCTCCATGCGCCACCGGCAAATAAATTACTTCCGGCAACCCTCTTGTCCAAACACACTTTTCGCTTTTCGCTTTACTCTTTACGCTTTTAAGATACACCCATCTATCTTCAAATTTTCCTGAATCATTTATAATTAAACTTGCCTCTTGCGCAAAAGTATCATTGCCCGGCAGCAGCCCGCTTTTTACTAAAACTTGGAAGCCATTGCAAATCCCAATGATCAGTTTTCCGTCTTCAATGAATTTCTTCAGATCATCGATTAATTTAGTCCTTAACTCATTTGCTAAAATCTTGCCGCTTGATACATCATCGCCATAACTAAAACCTCCGGGCAAAGCAAGAACTTGATATTCAGAAAGTTTTTTTTCCTTTGTAATTAATTTGTTTACATGGACAAGCTCGGTATCTGCTCCGACAGAAGAAAAAGCAAAAGCCGTTTCTTTATCGCAATTAGTGCCAGCGGCCCTTAATACACAAACTTTAGGATTTTCTAGCATAGAAATTCTTGATTATTTTGACTACCTCTTTAGGGTTATCCGTAACCTTGAATATTTCCATATCCTGTTTATTGATATTACCGATTTTTAATACAGTGTCATTAAGCCAACCCAACATCCCCTGCCAATATTCTTTGCCCATTAGGACAACCGGGAATTTTTCGATACGCTCAGTTTGGATCAAATTCAAAGACTCGAATAATTCATCTAATGTGCCAAACCCTCCGGGCATAATCACAAAGGCCTTGGCATATTTTACAAACATAACTTTGCGCACAAAAAAATAACGAAAATCTAAAGGTATGTCTACATATTTATTAGATAATTGCTCCGTGGGTATCTGAATATTTAAACCAATCGAACAGCCGCCAGCGCGCCTGGCACCTTTATTACCTGCTTCCATAATGCCCGGTCCGCTGCCTGTAATAATCGCAAAACCCGCTTTGGCTAATAAATACGCGGTCTCTTCGGCTAATTTATAATATTTATTATCGGTCAACATACGGCTTCCGCCAAAAATAGATACAGCTTTTCCCACCTTCGAAAGCACTTCAAAGCCTTCAACAAACTCTGACATAATCCGAAACATGCGCCAAGTATCTTCTCTGGTAAAATCATCCTTGATGTTTTTTATCCTTATCATTTTATCTCCTTGGTTTAACCTACCACCGCAATGTCTTTTGCCACGCCTCTTTTAATCCGGCAATATCGGCATTAATACAAATTTTTCCGTCCATCCCATTAACCTTGAACTCTTTATTTTGGCTGACACAACCAACTAATCCACAAGGTATTCCTTTTAAAATTCCCTCAAAATCTCTCCGATGCTCTTTTTTTACCTCTACAATGAACCTTGAATTTGACTCAGAGAATAAAATAGAATCGTTCCGCTTGATCTTTGAGCGATCAATTGGCACTTCTTTTAAAAATAACTCCATTCCCAATTCTCCGGCAAATGCCATCTCAGCTGCTGCAACAGCCATGCCCCCCTCTGAACAGTCATGCATGGCCCTGATTAATCCAAGTGAAGTTGCCTTGCTCAAACAATTAAAGGTTTCTTTGGCTCTTTTAGGATTGACTATCGGGACGTTATTACCGATAAAACCTAACTCTTCATAATAATGTGAACCGCCCAATTCATCGTAAGTTTCACCGACAATATAAATTAAATCACCGGGATTTTTCGCGTACATTGAAATAGTTTTACCTGTATCTTCCATTATCGCAATTGCTGAAATCAAGAGTGTCCCCGGAATAGAAAGGGATTTATGATTCACTGTGTATTCATTATAAAGGCTGTCTTTGCCGGAGATAAACGGAACACCAAAGGCCTTACTCATATCATAACAGGCAAAAGCCGCGCGCGTCAAACCTCCTAACCTATCAGGCTTGTCCGGATTACCCCAACAGAAATTATCCAAGATTGCCGCTTCTTTTAATGAACCGCCTACCGCGATAATCTGGCGTAACGCCTCATCGATACAAGAAGCAGCCATCCAATAAGGATCAATAAAACCGAATCTAAAATTTATGCCATTAGAAATAATTATCCCTTTTTTAGAATCAAGGATAGGCTTTACCACTGCCGCATCTGAGGGGCCGTCATTGGCAATACCAACCAGCGGCTTTAATACCGAGCCGCCCTGAACCTCGTGATCATACTGCCTGATAACCCATTCCTTAGAACAAATATCATAACGGGAAAGTAACTTTAATAAATTCCTTGTTAAATCTTTCCGGCAATTAACTTTTGGTTCTTTATGCTTTGGCAAAATAAATTCTGCTTTTTTCTCTATCTGCGGCAGGCCTTCATGAAGGAATTCCATATCCAGATTACAAACAACTTTTTCTTTATAATAAAGCTCGAGCTTTTTTGTACCGCTGAATTCTCCGATTACCGCGGCTATAACATTCTCACTTTTAAAAACTTCGATTAATTTATTAATGTTGGCCCTGGGAACTGCCAAAACCATCCTCTCTTGTGATTCGGAAATCCAAATCTCCGTGTAAGATAGGCCTGTGTATTTTAAGGGAACTTTTTCTAAATAAACCTTGGCTCCCAAATTAACCCCCATCTCGCCTACGGCACTAGAAAGCCCTCCTGCGCCGCAATCAGTAATAGCGTTGTATAAATTTAAGTCGCCTGCCTCTAAAATAGTATCTACCATTTTCTTCTCTTGAATGGGATTTCCTATTTGCACCGCACTACTTGAGATGGACTCGGATTCATGAGTCAATTCTCCCGAAGAAAAAGTAGCCCCGTGTATCCCGTCTCTTCCGGTTCTTCCTCCTACCACAACAATCAAATCATTTAATTTTACTTCTTTAAAAGTTTTATTCTTGGGCATGATCCCCACGGTGCCGCAATACACCAGCGGATTACCGACGAATCTTTCATGGAAAAGTATCGCGCCATTCACTATAGGGATTCCCATCTTGTTACCATAATCACCTACCCCTGAAACAACTCCCTTCATGACGCGTTTAGGATGCAGTGTTCCTTTAGGTAATTTGCTAAACGGATAATCCGGCGGGGCAAAACAAAAAACATCCGTATTAAGAATCGGTTTCGCGCCTAAGCCGGT
>JAZDFW010000044.1:0-14894 GCA_043807505.1 Candidatus Omnitrophota bacterium
ATGATATTGTCGTAGGAAACAAAAAATTAGGCGGGATATTAACCGAACTAAATGCTGAAACAGACCAGATACATTTTATGATTATCGGAACCGGCATAAATGTGAATAATGATAAAAATTCGTTATTCCCCGGAGCCACATCTTTAAAGGAACAAAAAAAAGAAAATATAAACCGCATTAGCCTATTACAGGAAATATTACGCAGAATAGAAATAAATTATATCAATTTTCAAAGGCGTGGCTGCGGGGTAATCGTCGATCAATGGCGAAGTTACAATATAACTTTGGGCAGAAGGGTAAAAATAGTTTGTCAGAAGCGGCATCTTGAAGGCGAGGCAGTTGATATTGATGCCGATGGCGGATTATTAATAAGAAACGACTCTGGCCTGACCCAGAAGGTAATGGCAGGGGACGTGGTTCATTGCAGGTAAAAAAGAAAAATTGTTAATGTAAACCAATAATTTAAATTTAGTTGACAATCTCCCGGTATCTTTTATAATAGACGCCGAGGAGGTTTTTTATTTTGAAGGCGAAATTAATAATAGCTAATATTTCTTTTATTGCTTTTTTTTATGCAGCTAGTTTTGCACAAGATTCATATACATTAGAGAAGATTACAGTTTCGCGCTCCGAAGGTATCTATTCTCAAGATATACTCACCGCGGAAGATTTAAAAAAGCAAAATTTGAGCACCCAGCTAGATATATTAAATTCTATTTCTGGAGTTGATTTGCGTTCCCGCGCTCCTTTTGGTATCCAAGGTGATACTTCCTTAAGGGGGTCTAGCTATGAGCAGGTAGCTGTCTTAATTGACGGCATAAAATTAATGGACCCACAAACAGGCCATTATAACCTAGATATCCCTTTGACTATTTTTGATCTGGAACGTGTCGAGGTAACCAAAACAGCCGCGTCTTCATTGTATGGCGCAGGCGCTTTAGCAGGTAGTATTAATCTGGTTACCAAAAAGCCCCAGAAGCAGGCCATAAACCTAGAGAGTTTTTTTGGAGAACATGCATTATTCGGACAGGCTTTTTCCGTTTCCTTGCCGCAGAAAGAAATTGCTGCTAGAATCTCTTTTGATCATAAAATCGCCAAGGCCGCACGGGCTAATACAGATTTTAACTATCAAACAGGCTCATTTTATTTAACTAAAGATTCAGATAATTCATCAATAGATACTCTATTGGGTTGGCAAAAAAAAGATTACGGGGCTGACAGTTTTTATTCTAATCTTTTCCCGGAAGAAGAGGAACATACCGAAACTTTATTCATAAAATCACGCCTGGATTTAAAACTTGACAATTTTTTTCTGAAAAATAATTTGTTTTTTCGTAAACATGATGATAAGTTCATCTTACGCAGGAACAATCCAACTTCAGTAAATTATCATACAAATTATATCTATGGCCTTGATTCAAGTGCTAACTATCCTTTTAGGTTAGGAAATTTAACGCTTGGGATAAGCTCAGGCATAGACCAGATTAATTCGACTAATTTAGGGAAGCATTCAAGGTTGTACGAAGCCGGGATTTTTGGATTAAACTTTGATTCAGGCAAAAGAATTGCCGCGGATTTGAGATTCAGGCTAGACCATTACCAAAAATGGCCCACCCAACAATCTTTTAATCTGGGCCTTGGAGCCCGCCTTATTGATGATAGATTAAATTTTAGAACCTCCGTTGCCAAATCGTTCAGGATGCCTACTTTTACAGACTTGTATTATTCTGATGCCGGTAATATAGGCAATCAGAATTTAGGCGTGGAAAAATCTTATTCTTATGTTTGCGGCTTAGATTATGAAATAAATTCGCTTAATTTAGGTATAGAGGGATTCTTCCGCAGAGGGATAAATTTAATCGACTGGACGCGCACTTCTTCGGCACTCCCTTGGGAGGCAACAAATTTAAACAGTATAGATTTTAAGGGAGGGACATTTAATTCAAAAATTAGCCCTGATTTTATATATAAATCCTTAAAACTGGATAATCTATCATTTTCTTATAGTTATACCAGTGCGGATAAAAAAGCCTCTGGATTTTTCTCAAAATATGCTTTAGATATATTAATGCATCAATTTATCCTAGGGATAAATAGCCATATCTTTGGCTTGGGCCTGGACTGGCAATTAACTTATAACAAAAGATACTACGGGGAGACTTATTTTGTAGGTAACTTCTATATAGGTAAAAAGTTTTCAAATAAAAATTATATTTTAGAGCCATTTTTTAAAATAGATAATTTTACTAATGCCGAATATAGCGAAACCTCCGGCGTATTGCAGCCGGGTAGATGGGTGCAGGCTGGCATAAAACTCGTTTGGTAGGAAAATTTATGCTATACTATAACATTATGCGAAAAATTATATTTGTTATTTTAGTTATTTTAATCTTGAGCCTTGCCGGTATGGTTAGGTGCAAGGTAAATCGCTTAGGGCTTACCGGCAGCGAGGCAGGCGATGCAAAACAAGCCAGGGATGAATTTATTGGCGAAAAAATAACTTATAATGTAAAATTCGGTAGTTTTAATTTAGGTAAGGCCGTGTTCCAACATCTGGAGAACGAGGACATGGAAGGAAAACAAGCCTCAAAGATGACTTTTGAAACGGATTTATTGCGTTTCTATGATTTGGAAACAATTTATAGTGATCCGGTTACTTTTCTTCCTATCAGGGTAACACGCAAAATTAAAGGATGGAGTATAAATGAGGATATTGTGGAGGTTTATGACCAGAAAAATTTTATCCTTACAATCACAAAGTTTGTAGATAGAAAAAAAGAAGAGGTTCAATTTGATAAAATAGCTCAACCTATACATAATGCGGTCCTGCTGCCGTTTTATGTAAGGCGTATTGCTAATCTTAAAATTGGCTGGAGTTTTTTAGCGAATTTCGGCAATCAGCAATTCAAGATTATCCTGTCTTCTATAGAAAATATAAAAATTCCTGCCGGTGTATTTCAAGCTTTCCGTTTCGAGAGTGTGCCTAAAAAATTCTCTATCTGGATTACTACCGATAAGCGCAGGGTCCCGGTAAAAATACAAGATAGCGGTATTTTAGGTTATACTCTTATAATGAAGGAGTATACCTTTTGATTCTCCCCAAAAAACGCGTTGTAGTAGCAATGAGCGGCGGAGTGGATTCTTCTGTTGCCGCAGCTTTACTTAAAAAAGATGGCTTTGAAGTTATCGGGATTACTATGTGTTTTAACCTTCCCGGTATAGAAAGTAAAAAACCGCGTTGTTGCGGCCTTGCAGGCATAGAAGATGCCAGGCGCGTAGCAAGAAAAATCGGAATTAAACACTATGTGCTGAATATGCAAAAGGCCTTAGAGGAAAAGGTGATTAAGAATTTCTGCCTGGAGTATCTTAAAGGAAGAACGCCTAATCCTTGCGTGCGCTGCAATCAGTATATCAAATTTGATGCGTTATTAAAAAAAGCCCGTGCCTTAGGTGCAGATTTTTTGGCAACCGGGCATTATGCTAAGGTAAAAAAAGTACTAAGACATCAAGGTGTCAAAGCCCCAGTGTATCAACTTAAAGCAGCCAAGGATTCATTTAAGGATCAATCGTATTTTTTATACCGCTTGGGCCAAAATCAGCTTAAACACATCCTTTTTCCTTTGGGTGATTATACAAAGCCCCAGGTTAGGAGTTTGGCCAAAAAATTTGGCCTGGTGGTAGCAGAAAAACGGGAAAGCCAGGAAATATGTTTTATTCCTGGTACCGATTACAGGGAATTTTTAAAAAAGTACAGCAAGATGAATTTATCGAGCGGCGATATTGTTGATAAAGATGGGTTACGATTAGGAACCCACAAGGGAGTGGCTTTTTATACTATCGGCCAACGGGAAGGTTTAGGAATTGCTTTGGGCTATCCTGTTTATGTCACAAAAATTGACGCCCTGCATAACCGCATTACCGTAGGCAATAAAGTTGATGCCTGTAAAAAAGAATTTTTCCTAAATCAACTTCATTTTACCGCTATGCCTATCAAAAAGAAAGTTGCTTTAAAGGTTAAAATAAGGTATAATCATCACCAAGCGAAAGCTGTGATTTTACCTCTGAAAGGTAAGATTAAAGTCTGCTTTAAAAAACCACAATTTGCCATCACTCCCGGGCAATCAGCAGTTTTTTATAAAAAAGACGAAGTTTTAGGGGGAGGAATAATTAACGAGGTGTTAGACTAGAATGATTAATTTATCTACTGGCCTTGAGAAAAAAATTAAAGAATTGAAAAAGAAGCGCAATGCAATAATTTTAGCGCATAATTATCAGCTGCCCGAAGTTCAGGATATTGCTGATTTCCATGGAGATTCATTAGAGCTTAGCAGAAAAGCTGCAAAGACCGATGCCAAGGTAATTGTTTTTTGCGGTGTATATTTTATGGCTGAGACCGCATCGATTATCTGCCCCGAGAAAACAATCCTTATGCCTGATGTAAGTGCGGGCTGCCCCATGGCAAACATGATCAAAGCAGAAGATATTAGAGAGCTGCGGAAAAAATATCCCGGCTCTGTGGTTGTCGGCTATGTGAATACGCCTGCTAAGGTAAAAGCTGAATTGGATGTATGCTGCACTTCAACTAATGCCGTAGCTGTTGTAAATGCCTTAAAAGATTACAAAGATATTATTTTTGTCCCGGATAAATATTTGGCTGATTATGTTTCCCGTAAAACAAACAGAAAACTTATTTCCTGGGACGGTTTTTGTCCGACGCATATAAAGATCCTTCCTGAAGATATAAAGAGAGAGAAAAAGTTTCATCCTAAGGCAAAAGTTGTTGCTCATCCCGAATGCCTGCCGTTGGTTTTGGCATTAGCAGACGAAATACTTTCCACATCTCAAATGTGTAAGTTTGCCAACCAAACCTCTGCTAAGGAAATAATCGTTGCCACAGAAATAGGGCTTATCTATCGTTTAAAAAAAGACAATCCTAATATAGAATTTTATCCTGCAGCCGAAGCAGCAGTTTGTCTCAATATGAAACGCACGACACAGGAAAAAGTGCTTTGGTCTTTAGAGGAGATGAAAGAAGAAGTCAGGGTAACTCATGATATTCGCCAGCGCGCAAAAAAAGCGATAGATAAGATGTTGGAAATAATTTAAAATGAGTAACATCCCGATAATTTATGAGGATGATTGGCTTTTGGTAGTTAGTAAACCTCCAGGATTGCTTACTATCCCCACACCGAAAAACGAATCCCGCACATTAACTAGTATCCTAAACGATGACTTGAAGGCCAAGGCTATTACTTACCGGCTGCATCCCTGCCATCGCCTTGACCGGGAAACCTCAGGTTTAATTATCTATGCTAAAGGCAAAACCATACAAAAAAAGATCATGGAGCTTTTTAAACTGAAAGAAATAAAAAAGAGTTACATTGCCTTTGTGCAAAATAATCTTCCTAAGGCGCAAGGCGAAATAAAAATCGCCATTGAAGGTAAATTTGCCATTACCGGATACAAAGTTATTGAAAAAAGAAAAGAATTTGATATTGTAGAGGTAATACCTTTGACCGGCCGCACCAACCAAATCAGGATTCATTTTAAATCAATTGGCCATCCGGTAATGGGAGAAACAAAATATGCGTTCCGCAAAGATTTCCGCATAAAAGCAAAAAGATTATGCTTGCATGCAAAATCTTTGGAATTTCAACATCCTCTGACTAAAGAATATATTCGGTTAAATGCGCCTTTGCCGCAAGATTTAAAAAATTTCTTGGAGAAAAACCCATAATGCTCAACTATATTATTTTAGGAATAGTTCAGGGCCTGACGGAATTTTTACCTGTAAGTAGTTCCGGGCACCTCTTGATTTTACAGCAGGTGCTGGGGGTTTCCAAAAATCAATTAGCCATTACGGTAATTTTGCATTTAGGCACAGTTGGCAGTTTAATTGTATTTTTCTTTAAGGACTTATTGGGTTTGGCGAAAAATTTTAAATTATTAGCAGCATTATTTTTAGTTACAGTAATTACCGTTGTGATCGGTTTGGCAGGCAAAGATTTCTTTGAAAATTTGTTTGTTTCCCCGAAGCCGGTTGCATTCGCATTAGCGCTAACAGGCCTGGTTCTTATTATTACCAAAAAATACAGCTTTGGCAAAAAAGAAGACTTGAGCTTGCAAGATGCGTTTATTTTGGGGATAGCGCAGTCAATTGCGATTATCCCGGGGATTTCCCGTTCAGGCATTACAGTCTCGACGCTGCTTTTTAGAAAAATTAGCCCCGCAAGCAGTTTTCGTTTTTCTTTTTTGGCTGCTATCCCTGTGATATTCGGGGCGGCAATATTTGAGGCAAGAAAAATTAATCTTGCTTTAAAAGAAGATTTTTTATTTTGCTTCATCGGGTTTTGGGCCAGTTTCTTTAGCGGATTAATTGCCTTAAAAATACTAAAATTAGTTTTAGTTAAAGCTAAACTTTACTATTTCGGGTATTATTGTATAATTATTGCTGTAATTACACTGATATTTTTAAAATAATAATCGCAAATTATAAATGAGCATATTAGTTTTAGGGACCGTAGCTTTAGATACCGTAAAAACTCCTTTTGGCGCAAGAAAGCACATGCTGGGAGGTTCGGCGGTGCATTTTTCCATGTCTGCGCGCCTTTTTACCGAAGTTAACTTAGTTGCTATTATCGGGGCGGATTTTCCTCAAGAACACATTGATTTTTTACATCAGAAAGGAATAATTCTTACCTCGCTTATTAAAAGCAAAGGCTCTACCTTTAAATGGGAGGGTGAATACAAAGGTGATTTAAATACCGCTCTTACCCTTAATACTGAATTAGGTGTTTTGTCAGTTTTTAAACCCTGTATTTTAGAAGGCCAGAGGAATATTAAACATATATTTTTAGCCAATGTTGATCCGGATATCCAGATGCATTTACTAAAGCGCATGAAACAGCCGCATTTTGTAGGATTAGACAGTATGAATTTCTGGATTAATCATAAGCGTAGTTCGCTTTTGAAGCTTCTAAAGGAAGTAAATATTTATGTTGCCAATGATCAGGAAGCAAGGGCATTGTCAGGAGAAAATAATTTAGTTAAAGCAGCTAAAAAACTACATTCATTGGGCCCGGAAATGATTTTAATAAAAAAAGGCGAACATGGAGTGTTTTTTTATGGTATGGGAAAGCATAAAACACTTTCCCAACCACTGAAACTTCATAAGGAAAATCCTGAATCCCGCCTTTGGCGGGATGAAGTTTCTTGTAAGGAGGGGTTTATCTTTTCTCTTCCGGCATATCCGACAGACAAGGTTATTGATCCAACCGGAGCAGGCGATACCTTTGCCGGGGGTTTTATGGGGTATTTGGCCAGTCAAAAGAAAATCACTGAATTTAGCATTAAAAAGGCGCTTGCATATGGCACAATTGCGGCTTCTTTTAATGTGGAAGAATTTGGCGTGGAGAAAACCAGCCGACTTAAAAAAGAAGACCTCGACGACAGGTTAGAAAGGTTTAAGAAATATATTTTACTTTAGAAGAAGAAAAAAACAGAAGAAAAATTGAATTAAGGGGGGACAGATGTTAGAAGAGAAAATATTAAGTGATTATAGGGAAGCAATGAAAAACAAAGATACCTTAAAAACTTCTGTTTTAAGTTTTCTGCGCGCAGATTTGATAAATCTTGCTGTTAGCAAGAAGAAAGATAAACTTGACGATTCTGATGTTGTTTTATCAGTAAAAAAACAAATCAAGGCGCATCAAGAATCAATTGAGCAGTTTACCAAGGGCGCCCGCCTGGATTTGGCTGATAAAGAAGCCAAGGAATTAGAGATTTTAAATGTTTATCTGCCGCCGCAGATGGCCGCGCCCCAGATAAAGAAAATCATTGAGGAGATTATTACTGCTATTGGCGCGCAAAGCATTAAAGACATGGGCCGGGTGATGAAAGAGGCTGCGTTAAAAATAGGCCCAGCCGCTGACGCAAGATTAGTTAGTGATTTAGTGAAAGAAAGATTATCCCGGATTTTGCATTAGAAAAATCCGCCCCGAGCGATAGCGAGGGGCCGCACGGTCAAATTCGACGAGAATTTGACCGGCTTTGCGGGGTATCCCAAATTTTGCGACTGCACAAAATAGTGCATGCAAAATCCGGGATTACCTTGCGAAACCAACAAAATCCTCGTCGGATTTTGTTGCGCAACCCCTTGGGGCAAATTTTGCTATTGCAAAATTTGGGATTATCAAAATAATACCAAAAATGAAAAAAACTATTTTACTTCTTTTAGGCATATTTTTGATCGTTGGGATCATCGGCTTTTTTTTACGGAATAATATCGGAAAATTTGAATCATTTGGTATCGCAAAGAAAAATAGTGACAACCTTATTAAGGTTAAAATCGGCATGTCAAAACAAGAAGCCTTAGGGGTTATGGGTAGGCCTTCTAAAGTCGAAGCATATTCTTGGAATAATCAAATAATAGAATTTTTACTTTATAGGACTAAAGGCTTTGATTTTTATCTAAAAGATAAAGAAGATAATTTCACGCCGATTGCAATTGATAATCAAAGTTCTAAAGTTATCAATTGGGATAGGAAATTCTATAAAGAAGTAACCGCCCGCCTTACTTATTGAGTATCAGGTTTAATTTGTCCACCAAAGGCCTTAATTCGTCTTTTTTACGTAATTTTATCGGCCCTTGTTTTACTCCAGCAATCCTTTCATCCAATTCTTTTTCTATCCTGAATAAGGGCCCGGCAATTCTATGCGATAAAATAAGAGCGGCGGTCCAGATCAAAGCAAGGACTATTGGTATTGAAATTATGATGATGATGTTGGCCTTGCGTAATACCGGCACCAAATTATACGCGATCGATTCAGGGATTACCAGCTGCCAAGCCATCATGTTGAAAATAAGATAATACATACAAAGTGCTATAATTGTCGCGGGTATTACGGCGGAGGCAAAGACTAAAAACAGTAATTTGTTCTGGAAAATAGTTCCCAGGTATTTCCCTTTTCTTTTATTGTTTTCCATATCCCACCTCGATATCGTTGTATTGCGCTTCTGCAATACTTTGTGAATTTTCCGAATCTGTCATTATCGCAATTGCCCCTACGCTGGGAGGAGCGGCGTCAAACAATTTTTTAAAATCTTCAAAAACGTTCCTTTCTATAGTAACCCAATTCCCCTTGTTTGTTTCTCCGGACTCCGCCACAATAATTTTGAGATTTTTGAAACTTGGATTCACTAAAACCGTGCCAAGAGGTAAATTTTTATCCCAGACATACTCAAGGCAGCGTAATCTAAAAAAAGGGAATCGGGGGAATATAACATAAAATCTTGCCGCGTAATCGTCTTTTTCCAGCCAGCTGTTTTCTATAGATACTGCATTAGATGCTGCATTTTTTACTTCGGGAAATTTTACAACCTTCCATTTCCAGCTTACCATTGGATACTCTTTGGGATTAAATTTGAGCCAATATAATAGGCCGCTTGCCGCATCGTTACTATAGGCATTAAGATAACCATCTGTCTTATTGCTTTCAATAAGAGAATAGATGACCCTCCCCTTAAATACCTTTTCTTCCCATCCCTTTAAAGCATTTTTGTTATTAAATTTAAACCAAGCCGTGCTTTTAAGGACTCTATCCCGGGTCAGGCGGGCTTTTTTGAACTCATAAAATTTCCAAGAAAGGAATATCGATAAACAGGCGAGAGTTATAAGCAGTATCACTAATTTATTTTTCTTCTTCCTCATTTTTAATATTCTACTACTTTTTATTAATCAAAGCAACTTAAATATTTTTAAATCACAGGGTATACGAATGTGTTGACAATGAATCCTTATTATAGTAAGTTATTAGTCTAATTTAATCGTTTTTTTTGTATACTTGGCCTCTCCAAAAGAGCCCCCTTTTTTAAAATGTATAAGATTTATTACATAACAGCGAGTGATTTAAATAAATTTTCCGAAAGGCTAAAGAAGGATTTTTGTGTATTCGGCCCTGTAGAGAAAACTACAAAATTTACTCAAGGGCCAGAATATTCATTCAAAAGGCTTCTTAATGGCCAGCCGCTTATTTTTAGCCCCTATCGCGCGGTCGAACCGTTAAAGTCTTTCTTTACGCGCGCAAAAGAAAAAGTTTCCGAATATTTTACAGACGATAATATTAAGGAATTAGATAAGTCTGTAATTTTTGGTGTCAAAAGCTGCGATATCGCAGGGCACAAAATTCAAGATTTTGTTTTTTTAGAGGGGGTTGAGGTTGATGCACTGTATCGGATTAGAAGAGAAAACATCATTTTGATTTCCAGCGATTGCATTGATTTTAAAGAAGTCTGCCACTGCCTTGCCTGGGATATCCTGCCTTATCCGGTCTGGGGATTTGATCTAAATCTTTCACCTTTAAATGAAGGTTATGTAGTTGAAGCAGGTTCTCTAAAAGGCGAGGAGCTCATAAATACCTACAAGGAGTATTTTTGCCCGGCCAGAGACGTTCAGATTGCCGGCCGTGCCGCAAAAAGAGACAGTTTGGTTGATCGCCTGAAAAGGCATCTTCTTCCGCAGAATTTAGTGCGCAAAGATACAGTTCAAAAATTAGTCAAAGACGGCTATAATTTAGATACATGGCAGCAATTTATGTTGACCTGCGTAGAATGCGGAGGATGTAATTTTATTTGTGATACCTGCCACTGTTTTCTACTAGCGGATCAAAAAGAAAAAAGCCAAAATTCTAAAATTAGGGTTTGGGATGCCTGCCTTTATGCCAATTACGCTAAGGTTGCCGGCGGAGCAAATCCATTAAGGCTAAGAGCTCATAGATTAAGGTATCGTTACACAAAAAAGTTTGATTTCTTTATAGAAAACCTTGGGGTTCCCGCTTGTTGCGGCTGCGGAAGATGCATTGAGGCCTGCCCGGGGAAAATCGATATCAGGGAAGTACTCAAAGATTTAGCGAAGAAATTAGGTGTCAAATAATGAAAAATATCTATAAGCCGATTGAAGCAACTTTAGAAGATATAATTGTCGAGACACCCTCGATAAAAACCTTTATATTCAAGCCGAAAGAAAAATTTGAATTTAAAACCGGGCAATTTATCGAACTTACCCTTCCCGGCCTGGGGGAAGCGCCTTTTACGCCTTCATCAAATCCAAACATCAATGAAACAATTGATGTGACAATTATGAAGACAGGCAGGATTACCACACTAATGCATGCAAGCCCTAAGAAGATCAGCGTTGGTATACGCGGCCCTTACGGAAAAGGTTATCCGCTTGAGAAATTTGCCGGCCGTGACCTTTTAATTATCGGCGGAGGAGTCGGCTTAGCGCCTCTGCGTTCTTTATTGCTTAGCCTTTTTTCTAATATGGATAATTATAATAAAATTGTCTTGCGTTACGGGGCGCGTTCCCCGCAGGATATCGTATATAAAAATTTGCTTGGCGAATGGTCAAAAATAAAAAAGGTTGATTTAGTCACTACCGTTGATGTAGGGGATGTAACCTGGAATGGTAATGTAGGATTAATTACCACAATATTAAAGGATTTACCCGTTGATTTAAAAAAGGCAGTGGCCATTGTTTGCGGCCCGCCGATCATGATGAAATTTGTAAACCTAAAATTATTGGATTTAGGTTTTAAGGGTGAGGATATATATTTATCCATGGAAAAGAATATGTCATGCGGATTAGGTAAATGCGGGCATTGCCGCTTGGGTAATTATTATATATGTAAGGATGGGCCGGTATTTACTTACGAACAATTAAAAGATACCCATGATATTTGGGACTAACACCTAATATGAAACGTTTATACATCGACTTAGACATATGTAATAAATGCAAAGAGTGCATGGTAAGTTGTAATTACTTTTATCATCCGCAGAATAACGGGATAAGTTCTTTGCGCGAATACGCTACTTTTGCTACAATCTGCCGCCATTGCGAGCAGGCGCCGTGTGTAACTTCCTGTTATCATGACGCATTAGAGCGCTCAAGTGACGGGCATTTAAAACGCTACAAGATGCTCTGCAGTAGCTGTAAGTCATGCTCTATAGCCTGCCCCTTTGGAGTCATCTTTGATGATTTTATCGCTTATCTTGATTCCAAATGCGATTTCTGCGTTGGTTTATCAGGTAAACTTCCTAAATGCGTTACTACATGTCCTGATAAAGCAATAGAAATTAAGGAAGTAGAAGAAAATTTAGAACAAAATATATATATTATCAATGACAGCCTTGCTGTGCATACAAGTAAGTGGTCCAGAGAAGATATACAGATCAAAAAGAAAAAATGAATTTATTGCTAAACTTTTTTATTTTTCCCGGTTTTCTATTCAGTGTTTGCGCCGGCTTAATGGCATGTTGGTTAGACCGTAAGGTTAGCGCGCGCCTGCAGTGGCGTCAAGGCCCGCCGTGGCATCAGAGTTTTACCGATATCATAAAATTATTAGGCAAAGAAACCATTGTTCCTCAAGGGGCAAAATGGACATTTCTTTTGGCCCCGTATTTTGGTTTCTTAAGTTTAATTTTAAGCGCCACAATTTTAGGTAAAGCAATAATTTCGCCTCTAGAAAGTTTTGCCGGAGATATTATCGTTATCCTGTATCTTTTGATGATACCCGCGCTATGCTTAATCATCGGCGCGTCGAGTTCGCGTAACCCATTGGCATCAGTCGGCGCTTCGCGGGAAATGAAATTAATCTTAAGCTACGAACTCCCCTTTATTTTAACAATCATTACGATTATTATTAAATCAGGCGGAGTGATTGGATTAGGCGGAATTATTAATACGCAGAGTTTTAGTTCATACTTTTTTTCTTTTTCAGGGGTTTTAAGTTTTATTGTGGCGATATTCTGTATGCAGGCAAAATTGGGTTTTACGCCTTTTGAGATTTCCGAAGCCGAGCAGGAAATTATGGGCGGAGTTTTAATTGAATATTCGGGGCTGCCTTTGGCGGTATTTAAATTGAATAAAGCGCTGCTTTTATATATAATGCCGTTATTATTGATTGTGTTATTTTTAGGCAAAGATTTATCAGGCATTTTTATCACGCTTAAATTTATCGGGATACTGGTAATTATCATATTAATTAAAAATACCAATCCGCGTTTACGTATTGATCAGGCACTAAGATTTTTCTGGGGGCCGGTGACAATTACGGCTCTGGCAGCAATTGGTTTGGCATTAATCGGTAAATAAAATGAATCTAGTAACCAAGGCATTCTTAAAATCAATCTGGGTTTTTCATGCATGCGTAGGCAGCTGCAATAACTGCGATATTGAAATATTGGATTGCCTTACCCCGCGGTTCGATCTTGAGCGGTTTGGGATTCAGCTTGTCGGCTCGATAAGGCATGCGGATGCAATTCTTGTTACCGGAGCAATGAACAGAAAAGCAGCGCCCCTTTTAAAAAAAATCTATGCGCAGGCGCCTAAACCGTGTATTATCATTGCAATAGGCCAGTGCGCGCTTTCACAAAACATGTTCAGGTATAGTTATAATGTAGTTGAGCCTTTGGATCGTGTCTTACCGGTAGATTTATATATACCCGGATGCCCGCCTAAACCAGAGGCAATTATCGATGGGCTGGTAAAGCTGATAAAAAAAGTAAGAGAGAAAAAATAACTATGGATATAAGAGAAAAGATAAAACAAAAATTGGATAAGAGAATTATTGTCTGGGAAGAAAAATCCCCTCGGAGAATATATTTTACAATAAAGAAGGAAGATATTTTTGAAACTGTCCGTTTCTTATTTAAGGATTTGGGTCTAAGATTTTCTATTGCTACCGGCACAGATATGCCGCAGGCAATAGAGATCCTCTATCACTTTAGTTTTGACAAAACCGGAGAATTTTATTCTGTGCGCACCTTAATTGAAGATAAGATTAAGCCGGAAATTGCATCGATTACGCCGATTTTTCCCGGCGCAGAATGGATTGAGCGTGAAATCTGGGAGATGCTCGGAATTAAATTTATCGGGCACCCTAATTTAAAAAGGCTGCTTTTGGCCGAAGATTGGCCGCAAGGGAATTATCCAATGAGGCATACAACATGAGCCATAGAGTAATTGTTCCTATAGGGCCGTATCATCCTTTACAAGAAGAGCCGGAGTTTTTTCAGCTCTATGTAGATGGCGAAAAGGTGGTGGATATCGATATTATTATCGGATATAACCACCGTGGGATAGAGCAGTTATCCCAAACAAAACATTATGATCAGGTGCCGTATTTAGTGGAGCGTATCTGCGGTATTTGTTCATCAAGCCATCCGTATGCTTATGTTTTAGCAGTAGAGGATATATTGGGCGGTGAGAAGAAAATTGTGCCTGAGCGAGCGCTGTATATCCGTACAATTGTTGATGAATTACAGAGGATTCATAGCCATTTATTATGGTTGGGGTTGGCGGGCCATTTCATCGGTTATAATACAGTCTGGATGTGGGCATGGAAATATCGCGAACCGGTTTTGGATATGTTCGAGATGATGACCGGCAATCGTAATAATTATGCCATGTTTAAAGTAGGCGGCGTCCGGCGTGATATAAAAGACGAAGATATACCTATTTTAAGAAAGGCCCTGGATGAATTAGTGCCGGCGGTGGATATGTTTCGCGGCGCGGTGATGGATGATCCGGTAATTCAAGCAAGATTAAAAAATGTGGGCATCTTAACCAAAGAGCAGGTTATTGACTGGGCGGTGGTAGGCCCGACTGCCCGTGCCTCCGGAGTAAATATTGATGTCAGGCGAGATGAACCTTATGGTGTTTTTGACAGGGTCAGCTGGAGCGTAATTATTGAAAAAGAAGGAGATGTATTTGCTAAAACCGTAGTGCGCATCTTGGAGATGTACGAGTCTATAAATATTATCAGGCAATGTATAGAGCAAATGCCAAAAGGAGAAATTGACGCCAATGTTAAAGAAATTCCTCCGGGCGAAG
>JAZDFW010000045.1:0-3313 GCA_043807505.1 Candidatus Omnitrophota bacterium
GACGCGGGAGTAGCTCAGTTGGTAGAGCGCAACCTTGCCAAGGTTGATGTCACGGGTTCGAACCCCGCCTCCCGCTTTTGAATTTTGCTGTGTGAAACGAAACAAAGGAGAAAATGGTATGAAAATAATGGATTTTTTGTCTAAGAATGCGATTTTAACCGATATTAAAGGCACAAAAAAGTATGATATAATCGTTGAGTTATTAAATATCTTGATTGATGCAGGAGAGGTTGAGAAGTGTTTTGGCCCGAAACTTATTGAGGCATTAATATCCCGCGAATCCCTTGGATCAACTGCAATCGGACAGGGAGTTGCTATACCTCACGCAAAATCAGATTGCGTAACCAAACTAGTGGCAGCGTTTGGCCTTTCAAAAAAAGGCGTTGATTTTGATTCTCTAGATGGAGAGCCTGCTTATATTTTCTTTCTATTGTTAGCGCCACAAGATTCAGCCGGCCCTCATTTAAAGGCGTTGGCTAGGATTTCTCGCCTCTTAAAAGACAAATATTTTCGTGATAGCTTACGCGCTTGTGTAGATAATAAATCAATTATCAAGATTATCACGCAAGAAGACGAAAAAAAGCTTTAACTTGAAAAATCAATAGATTATGCGGACAAAATTTAAAGGAATATTTAAGTGGCTTTCTCCCGGCATAGGGATTAAGCGTTGGGTAGGCCTGGCTTTTATAAGCGTTTGCCTTATAATTATAGGCTCCTTACTTTTACGCAGCGAAGAATACTGGATTGCTAACGTATTAGATGTAATCTTGGTAATTTCCGGTATTGTTGTTTTAGTATTAAGTATTGTAAGGTTACTGCGTTCTTTAATAGCTGCTTTTATTCCTTCGGCAAAAAATATTGAATTTTTAGATATTTTGTATCAGAAAAAGCAATTAGGCCGTGGCCCAAAAGTTGTAACAATCGGTGGCGGGACCGGATTATCGGTATTGCTTAGCGGCCTTAAGGAATATACCTCTAATCTTACAGCAATTGTTACTGTTGCCGATGACGGCGGTTCATCCGGACGCTTGAGGCAGGAATTTGATATTTTGCCGCCTGGAGACATACGTAACTGCTTGGTGGCTTTAGCAGATGCACCGGCATTAATGAGGGATTTATTCCAATTTCGTTTTGATACAAATTCAGAATTATCAGGGCATAGTTTCGGGAATCTTTTCATTACCGTAATGACCAGATTAACCGGAGATTTTGAAAAAGCGATTAAAGAGACAAGTAAAGTCTTGGCCCTTAAGGGACAGGTTATTCCTTCTACATTAAATAATGTGGTATTGGTTGCTCAGCATGAAGACGGGACAATCACCGAAGGAGAAGATAATATACCTAAAGCGCACCGGCCCATAAAGAGAGTAATGCTAAAACCCGAAGAACCGTTAGCTACGCCTGAAGCAATAAAGGCTATAGAAGAAGCAGAGGTGATTGTATTCGGCCCCGGGTCGTTATACACTAGTATTTTACCCAACCTTTTAATAAAAGAAATTAGGGATGCTGTTGTTGCCTCTGAGGCAGTTAAGGCATATGTATGTAATGTGATGACCCAGCCGGGAGAGACAGACGGGTTTCGTGTATCGGATCATATAAAAACATTGGTTAATCACAGCCACCCGCGTATCCTCGATTATTGTATTATTAATACCGCGGAGATGCCGGCTTCGACACTTAAACGTTACGCGGAAAAGAATTCCTATATGGTGGTTAATGATACTCGCAATATAGAAAAATTAGGTTACCGTGTCGTCGAAAGCGATGTAATAATTAGCGACGATGTGATAAGGCATGATAATTTAAAACTTGCCCAGGTAATCTTAGGGCTTCTCCAAGAAGTTTAAGTTAAAGGCATGGGATTAATAAAGAAAAAATTAATAGTTAAGAATAAACAAGGATTACATGCTCGGCCTGCCGCGTTGTTCGTGCAGGTTGCTAATAAATTCGATTCTCGAATTACAGTCAGGCGCCAGAAAGAGGAAGTAAACGGCAAGTCTATTATGGGCATATTGATGTTAGGCGCAGAATGTGGCAGCGAAATTTTTATAGAAGTTGAAGGCGATGATGCTGCTCAGGCAATAATGGAGTTGGAAAAGCTTATCACAGCAGAGGAATAAAAATGATAAAACTAAAAGGCATAGGCGCGGCTTCAGGGATTGCTGTAGGGCCGGCCTATAAAGTAGGCAAGGAAGAAATTATTATTGTTAAGCAGCCTATAACCGAAAACGATATCCCGCTTCAGATACAACTTTTTGAAGAAGCTTTAATTAAGACCCGCAGGGAAATCATTGATTTGCAGAAAAGAATAACCGGGGAGATGGGGCAAGATGAGGCGCAAATTTTTGATGCGCACCTTTTGGTTTTAGAAGACCGCGTGCTTATCGAAGAAGTAATCTCCCGCCTTAAGAAAGAGCTTGTATGCGTCGCTTATATATTTTCCGAGGTTTTAAAAAGATACGTCGAAGTTTTTTCTAAAATTGAAGATGAATACCTGAAAGAAAGAACCGCAGATGTAAACGATGTGGGTAAGAGGATATTGCGTAATCTTTTAGGGAAAGAACATCGCGCCTTGGGAAGCCTGCAAGAGAAGGTGGTTGTAGTAGCACACGATCTTTCTCCTTCAGACACGGCAGCAATGCACAAGCAGAATGTTTGTGCCTTTGTAACTGATGCCGGAGGTAAAACATCCCACACCGCTATTATGGCAAAATCAATGGAAATCCCCGCTGTAGTCGGCGTTGAGGGAGTAACTACTAAGATTAAAACAGGGGATATGCTGATTGTTGACGGAGGAACAGGAACTATTATTATCGAGCCCGATGAAGAAACCTTAAGGGTATATCTGGAAGAAGGGGTAAAACTTAAAGGGATCGCAGATAAATTCTTAGCAGTAAAAGATGAACCTGCCGTTACTCTTGATGGAAAGTTGATAGAGATTAGCGGTAATATTGAATTTCCCGAAGAAGTCCCCTCGGTAAGGCTCCATGGCGGAGAAGGAATAGGGCTTTACCGCACTGAATTTTTTTACATGAACAGAAAAGATTCTCCTACCGAGGAAGAGCATTACCAGGCTTATAAATATGTTGCTCAGACAATGGCCCCGTATCCGGTGATTATCCGCACCTTAGATTTAGGCGGCGATAAACTCCTCTCGCAGTTTGAAATCCCGCGTGAGATAAAGCCTTTTTTGGGGTGGAGAGCTATTAGGTTTTGCCTGGCGAATCCTGAAATATTTAAAGTGCAGTTGCGCGCTATATTGAGGGCATCGGTGCACGGTAAATTAAAACTTATGTATCCGATGATTTCCGGT
>JAZDFW010000046.1:0-11377 GCA_043807505.1 Candidatus Omnitrophota bacterium
GACGATGTTGCTGGGAAGCTAACGTTGAAAATTAAAGGGAATGGTTTATTAAATGATTTATCTGGCTTAACCGGTGAAGGTGAGATTTTTGTTTTTGATGGTAAGCTTTGGCAATTGAATTTGTTTAAGGGAATGGGGAAGCTGCTTTTTACAACTGATTTTACCAAGATTGTATTTAGCGAAGGTTATTGCGCATTTAAAATTTTTGATAAGCAGATCATGACAGATAATTTAAAATTAAAAAGCAACCTTGCCGATATTACAGGTTCTTTTAAAGTGGGGTTTGATAAATCAATTGACGGAGCTTTAAATGTTCAAGTTACGCCTGAGGCGCCTTTAACGGGAACATTTAAAGATGTTACTACCGCGATATTGGGCCAGGTGGAAAAGCTTGCCGTAATCAGAATAACCGGATCCTTAAGCGAGCCGAAATATCAATTCAAAGCCGATGTAGGCGGAATTATCAACAGCCTGAAAAATATCTTTTGGAAAAAGGAATAGTTTTATGTTAACAATTTTAGGCGCAATTCTATTTACAGGAATTTTTCTGGCAGTTTATGGATTATTTGCAACTGGCTCTTCCGCCTCAAGGCCAAAAATAAAGAGAGATTCTGCCGCCGATAATAAAGAACAAGAAATTTTTAATAAAGAACAGAAGATTATCAAGCTTGAAGAGCAGGTTAGCTCTCTGGGCAATGAAGTGGAAAAAATACGCCTTGAAAATGCTAATATTAAAAAAGAGATTGATGCAGCAGCCAATAGGGAATCGGATTTAAAACAAGAATTGGAAAGAAGGCAAGCCTGGGTTAATAAGGATGAAGAAAAAATAAATAAGTTCCAGGAAGAGATTTTAGAATTAAAGAATAAATTTGTTGAGAAAGAAAAAGAGGTCCAATTAGAGTTTTCTAAATCTGTAGACATAAAAAGGGAATTAAGAGATACAGTTGAAAAAGAATTAGCGCTCCAGAAGGAAATCAAGGAAAAGTCAGATCAGATTCAGTCTCAAGGCGCACAAATAGACAAACATCTTAAACAAATCCAGGAGCATACCAAAGAAATCCAAGCGCTTAATAAAACGATCTCCCAGATGAAGAAAAAAGAAGCGGAAAGCGAATGGGTTTCACGCGAAGAACATGATAAATTAAAAGAAGATCACGCGTACTTAAAGAGCCAACTACAGGTTAAGCAAAAACAGGTAGAGGTGCCTCTGGCAGTTTTAAAGCCTCAAGAGGAGCAGCCTGTCGAAAAAAAAGAACCTATTGAAGAACCTATTAAGGAAAGCGAGCCTGTTGACCAGGTAAAAGAAACACAAGATGTAAAAGAGAAAAGTAAAGAAGAGGTTTTCCTAGAGAAAGTTGAAAAGGGGCTACCAAAAGAAGAGAAGCCAAAAGAAGAGAAGCCAATTCCTATCTTTAGTTTAGAAAAAGTCAGGAATATAGGAATCATGGCGCATATCGATGCGGGTAAAACTACTCTTACAGAAAGAATCCTTTTTTATACCGGCCGTTCCCATAAACTAGGCGAAGTCCATGACGGAAAAGCCCAGATGGATTGGATGAAACAGGAACAGGAAAGAGGGATTACTATTACCGCTGCAGCGACTACTTGTTATTGGCAAGAGTATAGGATAAATATTATAGATACCCCAGGCCACGTTGATTTTACGGCAGAGGTTGAAAGGTCTTTACGCGTTTTAGACGGCGCGGTAGCTGTTTTTTGCGCCGTTGGCGGGGTTCAGCCGCAGTCAGAGACAGTTTGGCACCAATCAAATAAGTATAATGTGCCTAAATTGGCATTTGTTAATAAAATGGACCGTACCGGAGCGGATTTTTTCGCGGTCTTAAAAAGTATTGAAGAAGATTTAGAAGGAAATGTTGTTAGTATTGAAATTCCTTTGGGCAGCGAAGATGCTTTTCGTGGCATAATTGATCTTATAGAGATGAAGGCTTATATCTATGATGACCAGACGGAAGGAAAGAATATCGTTGTGCAAGAAATCCCTCAGGAATATCAAGAAATAGCAAAAAAATACCGTCTTTTAATGATTGAAAAAGCCTCCAGTTTCGACGAGGGCTTGATGAAAAAATACCTGGAGTCTATTGATTCAATAACTAATGATGAGTTAAGGCAAGTGATCCGTAAAGCAACTATTGCTAATAAAATGATTCCTCTTTTGTGTGGGTCAGCTTTTAAGAATAAAGGAATCCAAAAACTTCTTGATGCGGTAGCATTTTATTTGCCTTCACCGCTTGATTTACCGCCTGTCAACGGGCATGACCGGGAAGATCCAGAAAAAGTTATACAAAGAAAGCCTAGCTATTTGGAGCCTTTCTCGGGTTTAGCATTTAAGGTGCAGGCTGATCCGCATATGGGCAAATTAGTTTATGTAAGGGTTTATTCCGGGGTCCTTGAAACAGGGACTTATATTTTGAATGTTACTAAAAATAAAAAGGAAAGAGTGGGAAGAATTGTACGGATGCATGCTAATCAGAGAGAAAATATTGAATATGCCTTTGCCGGTGAGATCGTAGCGGTTATCGGCCTTGGCGCTACGGTAACCGGCGAGACGCTTTCAGACCCAGAGAATCCGGTTTTATTGGAAGCAATAGACTTTCCTACCCCAGTCGTTTCATTGAGTATTTCTCCCAAAAGCCGCGCTGATCAGGATAAATTAGGCAGGGCGTTAGCGAGGCTGGCGGAAGAAGACCCAACTTTTATTGTTAGTTCTGATGAAGAAACCAAAGAAACCTTGCTTACAGGCATGGGTGAATTACATCTGGAAATAATCGTCGATAGGTTAAAAACAGAATTTGATGTGGAGGCAACCGTAGGGCAGCCTAAGGTTGCATATCGGGAAGCAATCCTAAGGCTAGCAAAAGGGGAAGGCAAGTATATTAAGCAAACAGGCGGCCGTGGCCAGTATGGCCATGTAATATTAGAGATTTCTCCAACTGCTCCCGGGGAAGGTTTTGAATTTAAAGATAGCATTAAAGGCGGCGCTATCCCTAAATCATTTATTAGTTCTATAGAAAAAGGTATTGTTGAGGCGATGCAAAAGGGTGTATATGTGGGTTTCCCTGTTGTAGATGTAAAAGTTAATTTGCTAGACGGATCTTACCATGAAGTTGATTCTTCAGAACTTGCTTTTAAGATTGCCGCAAGTATGGGTTTTAAAGACGCTTTTTTAAAAGCAGAACCAGTGCTCCTGGAGCCTTATATGTCGCTTGAAGTGGTAACTCCCGAAGAACATGTTAATGGTATTGTAGGATACATTTGTTCGCATAGAGGTAAGATTTTAAATATGGATACTAAGGGTAAACAAAAAATTATTTCCGCAGAAGTTCCCTTAGCTGAGATGTTTGGCTATACAACCGCATTTCGTTCTTTGAGCAGCGGCCGCGCAAATGGCTCTATGGAATTCAAGCATTACGCGCAGGCGCCAAAGGAAGTCGCAGAAAAGATCCTTTTAGAAAAAAAACAACAAAATTCAGGCTCGTAGGAAGAGAGTTTCACTTGCTTTTCTTAGCTTGCTTGTTTATAATGAATCAAGTTATTTAGAAATGAAAATGTTAAAAATTAAAAATATTAAAAAAATAATATTAATATGCTCTGCAATTTTATTTTTAGCTGCGTTTGTTACCGCGTTATTTACAATATTTTTTGATCAAGCGATTTTAGTCAGAAAAGGCACAGTTTATCATGTTGATGGATCCGAGAAGCTGGTTGCCTTAACTTTTGATGACGGCCCGTCTGACATCTGGACCCCAAAGATACTGGATGAATTGAAAAATGCCGGTGTTAAGGCTACTTTTTTTATGATCGGAGAGCACGCGGAGAAATACCCTCAAGTAGCAAGGCGCGTTGCCCAAGAAGGCCATGAAATAGGAAATCACACATACAGGCACCAGGTGCTGCTTGATTATACAAAAGAAGAACTTAAAAATGAAATAAAAAAGGCTGAACAAGCCATAAAAAATACTACGGGTGTAACTACTAAATATTTTCGTCCGCCCAAAGCCTGGCTTTCAAAAAGAGAAAAGAAAAAAATTAAAGAAATGGGTTATGAGATTATATTATGGTCGTTAAACTCCAAGGATTGGGTAAACTTTGACGATAAGCATATGATTAATTATATTTTAAAGAATATTCGTCCCGGAGATATTATCCTTTTTCACGATAGCGGCGGATTTTTTGCCGTTGAAGGCGGGAATCGCTATGAAACAGTATTAGCTATCACGCGGGTTATTGAAAAATTAGAAGAAAAAGGATATAAATTTGTTACTGTAAGCGAATTATTAAGCCATGCGGGAGCCAAAGATGAAAAATAAAAATTTAAAATACCTTTTAATTTTAGCAATACTTTCATATTTCTATTTTATTTTCGGTAATAGCCTGATTAGCCTTACAAATCCCGATGAGGTTTTTTATACCTTGACGGCAAAAGAGATGGTTAAGCATAATACGTGGCTAGTTCCTTATATATTTGACCAGCCGCAATTTGAGAAGCCGATTTTTACATACTTGTTAATTCGTGCCGGTTTTCTGCTTTTTGGGATGACTAATTTTGCTGCCAGGTTTTTTCCGGCATTATTCGGAGTTTTTGGCGTATTGGCGGTTTATGCCTTAAGCATGCTCGGATTTAAGAATGAGAAGAAAGCATTTATTTCTTCACTCGTCATTATGTCTAGTGGGCTCTACATAGGGCTTTCCAGGACAGTATTTACCGACATGATATTTACGGTACTTATTTTACTCTCAATTTTATCTTTTTTTTGGGGGTATTCACAAAGAGCAAAAAAAGATATTGGCATTATTCTATTTTTTATTTTCGCAGGTTTTGCTGTTTTAACTAAGGGGCCGTTGGGCGCATTAATCCCATTATTAGTTATCGGAGCGTTTTTATCAATCAAAAAAGAGATTAAATTCCTATTTTGTAAAAGTTTTGTCTGGGGAATTCTGATATTTGCTTTAATTTCCGTACCTTGGTATTTGCTGATGATTAAAAAATTTGGCACAACTTTTACGCAAGAGTTTTTCTATAATGACCACATTAGGCGTTTATTCGAGGCAGAACATCTTTCCAATGATACCTGGTATTTTTATCCAGCTTATATGATTCTTTGTATGTTTCCCTGGAGCTTGTTTGTAGCAGTTGCGTTAGTTTTTCTTTTTAAGAATTGTAAGTTAGCCAATCCAATGTATCTATTTTTAGCCTGCTGGATAAGCGTAGTCTTAGTTGTTTTTCAGTTCGCGCATTCAAAACTAATAAGTTATATATTTCCTTTATTCCCGGCGCTTGCGCTTTTAGCAGGAGATTTTATTTATAACATTGTAGTAAATGAGAATAAAAATCGCCAGTTTTTTAGGGTTTCTTTGGCGAGTTTGTTTATTTTCTTTTTAATTGCGATAGGTTTAGCCGCAGCCTCGAATAAATTTTCCGTATATCTATCAAATAAAGCGCCGTTTTATATCTGTGTCGGGTTATTTTTTATATTGCTTTTAGCGGCATTAAATTTTATCCTGCGTTACAAGTTTTTTAAGGTGATTTATCTATTTGCGGCTTTGGTGCCGGTTTTTTTAAGCGCTATACCTTTTGTCAAAAATGATATCGAGCCATATCTTTCTTCCAAGCAGGCCTGCGATTACCTTATGTCTAACTATAAAGTTACCAATACTATATTAGCTTCGAAATTTTTCGCTAGGGGAGTTAGGTTTTATACGGGAAGAGATCTCGTGGTCTACGGCCCCAACTTTTTTAGTCCCCATCCATTAACATTTTTAGATATTGACAGTTTGGTTTTGGACTTTTTACATAAACAAAAGGTCACGTATTGCATACTTAAGAAATCTTCCTTGAAAGATATGCAGAGGATAACCAACTACGGTAAGCTTAATTTTCAGGTATTAAAAGTATTCGGTGATGAATATATAGTGAAGGTTGAATAGAAGGGTAAACCTTTAGGTTAGGTATACTTCAATTAAGTTCAGCTCTTTTGCGCTAAGCAGAAGGAAGTCTTGGCGTTTGATTGAAAAAGACGCAAGCCTTAAATTTTCCGCAATAATCTTAGCGTTAAACTTAATCATAGAGATATGATATTCGCCAAAATCTTTAATTTTAGGATTAATAAATTTTACTTCAATTGATTTTTCCGCGAAAAACGTGTTAATCGAGATAATTCCTTTAGGTTGAAACTGTTGGGCAATTAATTTTGGCTCAATTACTAAGTCGCCGTATTCGCCCCTGACGCCAAAAACCTGAGTAAGCATTGTTAGAATAAACCAGCTGGCAGAGCCGGTTAAATAACTATACATCCCACGGCCACTATCATTAAAGTATTCAGGGATACAGGGGTAAATTTTGCCTTGAGAGGTATTTAAACTCATCTTATAAATTGAGTTTAGGACCTCGAATCCTTCCCGGGCAAATCTTTGGCTATAGAGCGCATAAGCAAACATAATTGTCATATGATTAAAGAATGCCCCATTTTCCTTGTCGCCGTAAATAAAAGAGAAAGCCCTGCCTAAATTTAATTGTTCATCTTTAAAGTCAGTATTCAAGCGAAAACCCCCATATTCCTTATCCTGTAAATATTTTTTTGCATTTTTAAAAAGCACTTCAATCTGTTGGGGTGTAGCTATACCGCTCATTACAGGGAATGCTTGGCCGGTTAAAGTCATGCCCGTTAAGTCATTTATTTTTCCTTCGAGCTTTTCTTTATCGTTATTGTAGTAACCATTATAGAAACCAATATCCAGCCATTCGTTCTCTTGTATGTGGGTAAAAATCCAATCAGCCTTCTTTTTTAAATCATCAATTAATTTATCTTTCGCTATTGATATCTTTTCTCCGGAAAGCTTGTGTTTAGTCGCGTAAAAATAATTTTCCAGATTTTTTTGTTTTGCGCCTATATCAGAATAATCTATTGGAATAGCAGAGAGAGAATCGAGTAATACAGTTAATTCTTTGTGTATTTCTATATTTTCTTGTTTAAGGTGTTCCACGAGCCCTAAAATATTTTTTAGATTTTTAGCGTACATCGCAGTAAAAGCAACACTTTCGCCGTATTGGGCTGCCATATCCAGGCCGTCATTCCAGTCCGCATTTTCCAGGCGAATATGGTTATGCGGCCCAACATTAAAAAACTGCACAAGATTTTCGACCAGTATATGCTCTAATACGCTTCCTTTGTAGATTTCATCGCTGGCAGTTTTAAGTTCATTTCCGAAGACAGGTGTCCAGTTGGAGTCTATTTCGTGTCCGCGGCAGCTAAGTTGGTCTTTAAAATAGGGTATCTGTTCTAGTAGAATATCTATATCAGAACTCTGATGTATGTAGAAAAGTGTAGTGATTAACGGCCAGATGCCATGGTCCATCCACACGCGGCTAATATTATTACGGTCTGCGATAAATTCGTCGTATTTTTCGCCGATAATTGTAGCATTGGAGCCGTCAATGCGCACACCCTTAAAATTATTAATTAATATCGATCTTGCCTGGAGAGGGTCTGTTAATATGAGAGACAGGCAATCCTGCCATGAGTCGCGCCAGCCGCGCCCGCCTCTGCCATAATCAAAATCCGGCAGGAAGGAACAGCCGAAAATTTTTCTTAAAAAAGGCTGGATGCTGATCCAGCGAAACCAGTTGTCAAAAATCTTATCGCAGCTTTTGGGTTGGATTTTTACTGATATTTTTTGCCAAAAGGTTTTTGTGGCTTCAAGCGATTCTATAACTTTATCTTTATCATTAAACTTACTGAATATGGGCATAATCTTATTCTTATCGTCAACAATGCCCATTAAGACGATATAAGAATAACTTTGTTTTGGTTTAAGTGATTTCTGTTGAAATTTTAGGCCGGCTATTGCTTCTTTGCCTTGAATGCCGAATTTTTTATCCGGCAGGCGGTTTTTAAAAATTGCAGCAGGCGCTTCTAAGTCAGAATCCTCTCCGCAAAATTCCTCTTGAGCAGGATAAATGTATTGGGGGCAGCCGGAATTTTCATTAAGGGCAAAAACAAAATAAGAAGACTTGTTTTTCTTGTGGCCTGTTTCATCGAAGAGCAGGGTAGGAGTAACAATTACGCCGAATCTATCCAGCTTGATTCTGTTTAAAAGTGATGTAACATGGCGATGATCGCGTAAATTATTGCTGGATCTGGCATAAATAGGTATTGCAGCAGCAGGGGTAAATTTTATTGTTTTTGCGGAAATATTCGTAATATTTACTAGCATTATTTCAACAGGCTCGTTGCTTGAAGGCACAAAAGAGGTTATTTCTGCTTTTAAGCCCATTTTTTTATTTTCCCGCGTAGTTTTATGCCAGAGAAGCCCAGCTTCTAATTTAAATGTGTCATATTTTTGAATTCCAATGTCTTTAGATACGCCGGTAGCTGACCAAATCTTTTGCGGGTTAATATAAATCCAGAAATTGCGGGAGATTTTCGAATTACTCAAGCCTATGCGCGAGACAGGTTCCATTAAAAAGGAATTATTTCCGGTTTTTATATCGCCATGCAGGGAAGGAGTAATACTGGACATAAACGGAAAGCTGTTGCAGAGGGGGAAATACAAGGTATTTATCTTGTCTGCGTTATCCGAAATAAATGAGCCTGAATCGTCACTAAACTTCCAAAGTGATTTTTTCATATGCACTCAAATTTAACACAGCCGCATTGTTTTTGCAAGGCCTTTTTCGCATAGGTCCTGTTCCTCGACAATATGGTTCTTTCTTAATGCCTCTGCCGTTTTTCTCGCTCAAGGTCGATTTTGCCCCACATGATAAAATCTAGGGGCATGCCAATGATCTTTCACATTTCGGTGGCTGCTGAACTCGTCGCATTTGCTCTAGCAAATGCTCCTCGGACAGCATCGCCATCCCAAATTGCCCCGACGTATCCGTCGGGGCATTGGGATACCCGAAATGCTCAAGCTCCATTGGCTAAAATCGACATTCGCTCAAAAACCGCCAGAGGCATTTTATGATAAATTCCTCTTTGGCGGGTGGCTTGGTTTGATTTCGAGCGGGGCGTGCGAGGACCCGAGCGGGCACGGTTCGCCCGCTAAATTGGAGATTAGCGAGAGCGAGGGTCCTCGGCCGAGTGAAATTTTTCCACGCCGGGGAAAAATGAACGTCCCCGCGAGAAACAAACCAAGACAGGACCCGCCAGAAAATATTAGAATCAGGGACAAACTCCTTGTGATAACACCGAATAGCTTTGACGGATCAGAGTCCCTATTGCATTGCAAAGTTTCTATGTTATAATATCCTTAATGGAAAATTTTTATAATAAAATTGAAGAGATTATTACGAAAGATAATCGCTATAAGGCGGATGCCTATGAATTTGTCATGCGTTCACTTTGGTTTACGCAGGCCAAACTAAAGAAGCAAAGCCATATTAGCGGAAGAGAACTTTTGATAGGCATTAAAGATTTTATTCTAGAGCAATATGGCCCTATGGCAAAAACAGTTTTAAATCACTGGGGGATTAAAGCAACCCAAGATTTTGGCGAAATCGTCTTTAATATGGTTGACAACGGCCTCTTAAATAGAACCGAAGAAGATTCTAAAGATGATTTTAAAAATGTATATGATTTTGATGAAGCTTTTGAAATTTATAAAAATCGCGCCTTTGAAAAACTTTATATTCCGTCTAAACGAAACAACTTGAATCAAAAATCAAAATTATCCGTTAAAAAATTTAGCGGGTTGCCTAAAGGTTCAAATAATAAGAACCTCAACTAAAAGCCGATGAAGCACCTGAGAGTTTATCTTTATTTCCAGACTAAGTGCCGTCAGGAATTTATCAATATAACGTCACAGGCCCAAGAAGCTGTTAAGAAGAGCGGGGTAAAAGAAGGATTGTGCCTGGTTAATGCGATGCATATTACCTCTAGTGTTTTTATTAATGATGACGAAGACGGCTTGCATCAGGATTTTAGTTTGTGGCTTGAAAGATTGGCGCCATACGGCCAGGATAAATATAAGCATAATCTAGGAGGCGAAGATAATGGTGACGCTCATTTAAAAAGGACAATTATGGGCAGGGAAACTGTGGCGGCCATAACCAAAGGAAAGCTTGATTTCGGCCCCTGGGAGCAGATTTTTTACGGGGAATTCGACGGCCAGCGGGAAAAAAGAGTTTTGATTAAAATCATAGGCGAATAAATGCGGTGCTCGGTTATCGGTTTATGTATGCCGAAAACCGGACGCCGATAACCGAAAACCGAAAAAAGGAGGCCCAATGAGCGCGGCGTCTAAAAGGA
Source organism: Candidatus Omnitrophota bacterium (assembly GCA_043807505.1). Lineage (GTDB taxonomy): Bacteria > Omnitrophota > Gorgyraeia > Gygaellales > Profunditerraquicolaceae > JAZDFW01. The sequence continues at coordinate 10,266 of JAZDFW010000046.1, forward strand.
AGAAATATTTAATTCATCCTTCCAGCCAGTTTAGATTTCTCTTAATGACGATTTTTCCGGCGTTGATAACAAGTATTTTCTGCATTTTTTTCCTGATTTCCACCGGGCAGTTGTTTTTCTTTAAAGAGAAAATAAAGGTTTCTTCGGAGGTCGCCGCGATTAGCGATACAATCGAACAATTAAGCAGGGGGGATTACCCTCCGGAAGCAATTACTAACGTTGAAATATTGAAGCATAAGCTGGCAGTTTTAAAAGATAATATTGATGGGTCTCATTATAAGGCAATGGAACATTGGGCGAAGGCGAAAATGGCGGCGATGTCTGTGCTTGTGTTAATACTATTTTTTTCCGGAATAATGTCTATTATTTATTCGCACCGGATAGCCGGTCCGCTGTACAGGCTGGCTAAGTCGCTGGATATGCTGGCGGAAGGGCAGGATGTTCCGTTATTTCATTTCCGGGCTTACGATGAATTTCAAGAATTAGCCGCGTCTTTTGACCGGTTGAGAAAAGCGCTCAAGGACAAGGGGTATCTTAAATAGTAAAATAAAAATGTTTATAGAAAATACCGAAATAAAAATTGTTCAGGGGGATATTGCTATGGTTTCTGCCGAGGCCATGGTTAATCTTCGCACCGGTAAATTGATTTTAGCCGGCAGTTTGGAAGGAAATTCCCGAAAAGAGATAGAGCCCGGTGTATTCAATGAAAATAAAGTGCGGGCTGTTTGCCGTTTTGCTTTGGAATCTGCCCGGGAGCTAAAAATAAAATCCCTGGTTTTTCCGGCTTTAGGCTGCGGCGCGGAAGGCATTCCTGTTGTTGCTTCAGCCAAGATTATGGCTCAGGAAGTATTTAGGCATATTCGGGAAGATGGCCCCAGCCTGAAGGAAGTTATATTTTGTTTATCCAGCAGGGAAGATTATGAGGTGTTTCAGAAAAATTCTTTAGGCTACTTGGATTATATTGAGAATAAATTGAAAAGCCCGTTTTTGACTGTAGACGCGATTATTGAAATCGACGGCGGGATAGTTATTATTAAGCGCAGTAACCCTCCTTTTGGCTGGGCATTGCCCGGCGGTTTTGTGGATTACGGAGAAAGCTTAGAAAATGCGGT
>JAZDFW010000047.1:0-12351 GCA_043807505.1 Candidatus Omnitrophota bacterium
AAAAAGAAGGAGATGTATTTGCTAAAACCGTAGTGCGCATCTTGGAGATGTACGAGTCTATAAATATTATCAGGCAATGTATAGAGCAAATGCCAAAAGGAGAAATTGACGCCAATGTTAAAGAAATTCCTCCGGGCGAAGGAATTGGAAGGGTAGAGGCGCCCCGCGGCGAATGCTTCCATTATATAAAAAGCGACGGGACAAATCGTCCCATAAGGCATAAAATCCGCGCGCCCAGCTTTATGAATGTGGCTTCAAATAAAGTTGCGGCTGTGGGCGGGACGATTTCGGATGCGGCGATTACTTTAGCGGCAGTGGATCCTTGTTATTGCTGTACGGAACGCCTGGCAGTCATAGAAAAATCAAAGAATAAAAAGATCATGAACGGATGGGATCTTATTAAGTTGTCCCAGGAAAAAACCCGGAAGATGAAAGAAGGGCTAATGTGAAAGACATTAAGGTAATAAAAACAGAAATTGCAGAGATGTCTAAAAGTTCCTTAAAGATGCTTGAGTTAACTCATCGTGCATTCATGGAACACGACCTGGATTTAATAGCCTTGGCGCTGGAGGAAGAAATAAAAATAAATGAACTGGAAAAAAGTATAACTACGGATTTAGTTAGTTTAAGCCGCGCTTATATCAAAAAAGAAGAAAGAACAGAAATCGCTATCCTTGTCGATGTAGTAGAGGACCTGGAATTGGTTGGCGATTATTGTAAAGATATCTTAGAGCGGGTACAGATAAAGATAGAGGAAAAATTACTCTTTAGCGATGAGGCGGTTAAGGAGTATAACCAGCTGTATGTTTTAACCGCGGACGCGTTGAAAGAAATCGTAAACGCATTTCTAAAAGAAGATTTAAGTTTAGTAAGGGAAGTTTTAAAAAACGATCAACATATTGATGATTTTGTTGATCAGCTCCGTAAATCGCATAACCAGAGATTATTAAACGGCGTGTGTATACCGATTGCCTGCAATATGTTTTTAAATATTTTGGATTTTACCGCGGCGATATATTACCATGCCAAAAAAATAGCCAGGAGTTTACTGAAAATAAAAAATGGATAACCTTTTTTCCTTCCCCTTGTTTAGATTAGACCGGCTCAATGGCTTCTTGCTTTTAGCTATAATCGTATTTTCTTTTTTGATTTTAATTTATTCTGTTAAATTTATGAGGGGCAAGACCCGGCTTATTCAATACTATACTTATATTATTTTATCGGCGGCTGCATCTATCGGAGCCGTGCTTTCCAATAATCTTATTCTGCTTGTAATATTTTGGGGTTTTTTAGGGCTGACCCTCTATCTACTGATTAACATAGGAAAGGATGATACTAGTGCTACCGCAAAAAAGACTTTTATTATCGTAGGGGGTTCGGATGCGCTTATGTTATTGGGTATAGGTATAATATATTTTTTAACCGGCACTCTGCAGATAGACAAGATTCAAATCTACCTGACTATGGGTTCTCCGATGCCCATTATTGCTTATTTATGTATCGCCATTGCTTGTTTTACCAAGGCAGGGGCGATGCCATTTCATTCCTGGATTCCCGATTGCGCAGAAGCCGCGCCGGTGCCGGTAGTGGCTTATCTTCCCGCTTCCTTGGATAAATTATTAGGGATTTATTTATTAGCGAGGATTTCCCTGGATTTATTTGTCATGAATGAAGCATTGAATATCTTGCTTATGTTGATAGGCGCTTTTACGATAATCGCGGCGGTAATGATGGCATTGGTTCAACATAATATGAAGAGGCTATTGGGTTATCATGCAGTTTCGCAGGTAGGTTACATGGTATTAGGTATTGGCACAGGTAACCCTATCGGTATTGCCGGAGGGCTCTTTCATATGCTAAACAACGCAGTATATAAATCCTGTTTGTTTTTGACGGCCGGTAATGTCGAACAGCAAACAAAAACATCCGAGCTCAACGAGTTAGGGGGTTTGAGCAAATTAATGCCCATTACCTATATTTCTTGTTTAATTGCCAGTCTTTCTATCTGCGGCGTTCCGCCCTTCAATGGATTTTTCTCTAAATGGATGATCTATCAGGGGCTTATTCAAAGGCTCAATGCTGGCCATTGGCCGCTAATCAGCGTAATATGTTTAGTAGCTGCGCTGTTTGGTTCAGCGCTTACATTAGCCAGTTTTATGAAGTTGCTTCACGCGGCATTTTTAGGCCAGCCTGATAAGGCAATAGCGAGTAAACGGATAAACGAAGTCGGTTGGCAAATGTGGTTTCCTTGCGTTATATTAGCAGGCATCTGTGTGGTATTTGGTGTATTCGCTAATCAGATCCCGCTTAAATATTTTATTCTGCCGGCGATAAACGGCGTAACTTTTATCGGCACCTGGTATGCGGGATTATCTACAGCGCTTATTATTGTCGGTTTGATTTTAGGGGCGCTGGTGTTTAAGTTAAGAGTATTGAAACCCAAAATCCGGCCAGATACTGCATTTGTAGGCGGTGAAACGCTGGATTTAAAAGAGACAAGAGTTACCGGCACGGATTTTTATAATACAGTCAAGGAATTTGGGGTTTTAAAGAGCATATATAACAAAGCCGAGAGAGGTTTTTTTGATATTTATGAGCAAGGTAAAACCCTTATCTTTGGCATAGGCAGGTTCCTCCAGTTTCTGCACAATGGGGTTTTGCCTACCTATCTGGTTTGGACGCTCTTGGGGATGATTGGTTTATTTTTAGTATTGATGAGGTAATATGGAACTACACATACTTTTAATATTTATGATCTTTGCAGCGGTCATCGCGATTGAAGTTAAAGACCTGCTATCAAGCGTTGTTGCCCTGGGTTCCGTGGGTTTTGCTTTATGCCTAGCATTTCTTATTTTAAAGGCCCCGGATTTGGCAATCACTCAATTGGTGGTTGAAATCCTATGTTTAATTATCTTAATTCGCGCTACTATCAAAAGGGATTTATCTTTGGTTATTGAAGGCCGCTGGGTTTTTAATACCGTCTCTACTTTATTATTTATTGCCGTATTTCTTTTCTTCTCCTGGGTTGCCTTAAGAGAAATACCCAGCTTCGGCAATCCTATAATGTCGGTTGTAAAGAAATATTTAGCAGAGGGGATAAGCAAGACCGGGGCAGTAAATTTAGTTACCGCGGTAATATTGGATTTTAGGGCATATGATACCTTGGGCGAGGCCACTGTTTTATTTACCGCAGTAATAGGGATTATGGCGGTCTTACGTTTCCGGGGGAGGAAAAAGATAGAGGAAGAGGATAATGATTGATAACCCAAAGAACGGGATGTCGCTGATTGTTAAGACGGTTACCCGCCTTAGCGTAGGCCTAATATTGCTTTATGGTATCTATATCGTCTTGCACGGCCATCTTTCTCCCGGCGGCGGTTTTGCCGGGGGAGTGATTATTGCCCTTTCTTTTGTGCATCTGATGCTGGCCTTTGGCAAGGATATAGCTGTTAGTAAGATCTCCAAGAACCTTGCTTCTAACCTGGAGAGCCTGGGCGCGCTTATGTTTTTATCTATCGCGCTTCTTGGATTTTTAGGCGGGTCTTTTTTCTTGAACGTAATAAACAAGGGAAGCCCCTTTAAGTTGTTTAGCGCCGGGACCATCCCTTTAAGCAACGTGGCGATCAGTTTAAAAGTAGGCGTGGGATTATTTGCTATTTTCTTGGCGTTAGTAATGTTAGAGGGGGTAAAGAAAGAAAAATGACCTTATATTTGTTGTGCCTGGTATTATTTTGCATTGGGCTCTATGGAGTCTTACGCAAGCGCAATCTCGTTAAGATTATTATCGGGTTAGGGATCGTCGAATATTCAATGAATCTCTTTTTTGTCCTGTTAGGCTATCGTTTCCACGGCCGCGCACCCATTGCGGACATAGACCAGAATATCCTGGATATGGTTGACCCGCTTCCCCAGGCCCTGGTGCTTACCTCGATCGTTATTGGATTAGGGATTACGGCTTTGGTTATATCTATCGCAGTCAGAATTTATGAGAAATATGGCACATTTGATATTACTAAGATAAAGAGGCTCAAAGGTTAAATGAATAGCAACAATTTTATTCCTTTTTTTGTGATTATCCCTCTCTTTGCCGCGTTTTTTATTTCCCTGATTGGTAAATACGTAAAGCGTATCTTTGTTGATATAATCGCAGATTTTTCCTGTCTTTCGCTTTTAATACTGTCTTTTTATGGCTTAAAAGTTCTGCATAATTCTCCGGCCGCAGCTTTAGTTTATAAAATCGGAGGATGGGTGCCGCCCTTTGGTATTTGTATGGTCTTAGACGGCCTTACGGTTTTTATGTTGGTTACTGTCAATCTGGTTGCCTTTTTTGTTAGTGTATATTCGTTAAGTTACATGAAAAAATATACGGATAAACCTAAATTCTACACCTTGTTTTTATTGATGCTCGCAGGGATGAATGGCTTAATTGTAACCGGAGACCTGTTCAATCTTTTTGTTTTCTTAGAGATTGCTTCCATTGCCAGTTACGCCCTGGTTGCCTTTGGCACCGAGGCCGAGGAGCTAGAGGCATCTTTTAAATATGCTATTATGGGTTCGCTGGCTTCCAGTTTTATATTTTTAGGCATTGCCTTTCTGTACGGTTTTACTTCAACTTTGAACATGGCGGATATGGCGCGCGTATTAAGCATAAAATCAAATATGTTTCTGGTGCCCTTTGTCTCTGTGCTTTTCTTAATGGGTTTTGGTTTAAAAGCAGCGCTGGTGCCCTTTCATGCCTGGCTCCCCGATGCCCATCCTTCTGCGCCCGCCTCTATTTCTGCGATGCTCTCCGGTGTATTAATCAAGACATTAGGGGTATATGCTATAATGAGGATATTCTTTAATATCTTTGGAATGAATGCCGTATATTCTTCGCTACTTTTGTTTCTGGGAGCGCTTTCGATGATAGTTGCGGTAATTTTGGCACTTTCCCAGTGGGACTTAAAAAGATTATTGGCGTATCACTCTATAAGCCAGATTGGTTATGTATTTTTAGGTATCGGTTTAGGCACGCCCTTAGGAATTCTGGGGGGGCTGTTCCACCTCTTTAACCACTCTGTATTTAAATCTTTGCTCTTCTTAAATTCCGGCGCAATAGATTATACTATCGGAACACGCAATTTAAAAGAGATGTCTGGCCTAAGAGAAAAGATGCCCGTGACCGCCAGTACAAACTTTATCGCCTCAATGGCTATCTCAGGGATTCCGCCTTTTAACGGTTTCTTTAGCAAGCTTATCATTATCTTTGCCTGCCTACAGAAGGGTTACTTTGGTTATGCGTTGCTTGCGGTAATTGCTTCCATATTAACCTTATCCAGTTTTATGAAGGTGCAGAAATTCGCTTTCTTGGGAGAGATAAAAGAAAAATATAAAAATATTAAAGAGGTTCCTTTGGCCATGAAATTCTCCATGATTTCTTTGGCTATTATCTGTATTTTAGGCGGCCTGTTATTGCTGCCTTCTCTTAAGTTTTTTCTGAGCGGCGCCGTGAAGGTATTATTAGAAGGTAATGCCTACGCAGGCAAGATTTTGGAGATAGCTACTAAATGAAAAGCAGGTTTGTTTTATTCATCATCGGTTTTATTGTTTGGATGCTCTTGGGCTGGCCTCTTGATTTTCAGCATGCCTTGGTAGGTATTTTTGCCTGTGGATTAGTCGCATTCTTAACCGGCGATTTATTTACCCGCCGGCCCAGCCACTTTATTCATATCAGCAGGTATTTTTGGTTCGCCTATTATGTGCCTTTATTCATTTGGGAATGCCTAAAGGCCAATATTGATGTGGCCCTTCTGGTTATAAATCCAAAGCTGCCCATTAAACCCGGGATTGTTAAGGTTAAGACAACGCTGAAGTCTGATACTGCCATTACCTTTTTAGCTAATTCAATCACACTAACGCCCGGGACCTTCTGTGTAGATATTAATCGGGAAGAAGGCATTCTTTATATACATTGGATTAGGGTCCAATCGCAGGACACAGTTGAGGCGACCCGCTTAATAGTCACTAAATTCGAAGCCGTCTTAAAGAAAATTTTTGAGTGATAAAGAAGATGAAATCTAAATATTTACATTGGTTTTTAGGGCTTTTAGGGATATCGGCATTGTTACTCTTTGTTAGTTTTTATTCCCTTCCTTCCTTGTTAAAATGGCAGTCCCCATTTTTGTCGCGTTGTTTTTTTATCTTGATGGTATGTTTTGCTTTTTGTTTGCTTAGATTGCTAATGGGGCCAACTCCGGCCGACCGCGCTGTAGCGGTGGATACCTTGGGAATCTTAATTGTAGGTTTCTGTGCCATCCTTAGTATTTCGACGGGGAGAGGCTGGTATATTGATATCGCGATTGCCTGGGCTTTACAAAGTTTTATCGGAGCGCTAGCCCTGGCGAAATATTTAGAAGGCAGAGGTTTTGATGAGTGAAATTATCGGGTATATCTTTATTGTAATTGGATTAGCGTTTGACATATTCGGCTGTATTGGTTTGCTTCGGTTGCCCGATGTTTATAATCGCCTTCAGGCGACCACCAAATGCGTTACTTTAGGCACATGCAGTATTCTTTTTGGAACCATTATTATTAAGGGCCTTAGCGCTACCGGCATAAAGGCATTTTTGTGCATACTCTTTTTGATCTTGACTGCCCCTGTGGCGGCACATGCCCTTTCCCGGGGAGCTCATATTTCCGGAGTTAAGCTTTGGGGGGAGTCAGTCTGCGATAAATACGAAGAGGACAAACGGCCAAAATGAAATATCCAAAATTAAGAGAATTAAGGGAAGCGATTAAAGCGCTAATCAAAGGCCCGTATACAACTTCCTTTCCTTTTAAGCCACACAAGCCATTCGAGAGATTCCGCGGCAGGCCCTATTTTCATGAAGAAGACTGTGTGGGCTGTACAGCTTGCGCGCAGGTTTGTCCTGCAGGGGCAATAGATATTGAAGATGAAATTATTAACGCTAGAGCAAGAAGAAAACTAACCATACACTGGGATATTTGCATATTCTGCGGCCAGTGCCAGGCAAATTGTATAACTACCAAGGGAATAATTCTTTCTCAGGAATTTGATTTTGCAACAACAGAAAATAGAGCAGGCTTAAAGCAGGAAATAGAAAAAGAGCTGATGATTTGTGATACCTGCGGTGATTTGGTTGTGCCTCTTGATCAATATCTCTGGGTAGCCCAAAAGCTTGGGCCACTCTCGTTTTCCAATGCTACGCTGCTGCTTCTTTACTTACAGAGTTTAAATCTCGCGCTTAAAGAAAAAGATCCTTGTAAAAACGATTCGGAATTTTTACGTTCTGACCGCATCAAAATCCTTTGCCCAAAATGCAGGCGCCAGGCAGTTTTAAAATCATAATCCCGGATTTTGCAATAGAAATCCTATTGGGATTACCCCGACAAGCACAATTAAATCCATTCGGATTTAATTGATCGGCCCTTCGGGTAAATTTTGCTAATGCCTGCCTGCGGTAGGCAGGCAAAATTTAGGATAACATGTTTTCCTCATTAAAAATTAGAAATTTCCGGCTCTACTGGATCGGTATGCTTATTTCGCTTATCGGGACATGGGTCCAGTCAGTCGCGCAAAGCTGGTTAGTATTTCAACTGACTAATTCCAGCTTTTTGTTGGGGGTAGTCGGATTTTTAAATACCTTTCCGGTGTTTCTTTTATCCTTATTCGGCGGGGTTATAGCTGACAGGATGAATAAAAGGACTATAATTTTATTTACCCAGGTCGCTTTCATGGGCTTAGCTTTTATTTTAGCATTTTTAACTCAAAGCGGAAAAATCAATACTTTTCAAATTATGGTTATTGCTGCCCTAAATGGAGTGGTTATGGCATTTGATGCCCCTTCCAGGCAAGCGGTTGTCGTGGAGCTGGTCGGCAAGAAGCATTTGTTAAACGCGATTGCCCTAAATTCCGCTGCCTTTAATTCGGCGCGAATTTTTGGGCCGGCCCTTGCCGGTATTTTAATTGCCGGTATCGGCATGAGCGGTTGTTTCTATATAAACGGAATAAGTTTTCTTGCGGTAATCATCGCACTTCTGTTGATAAAGTTCCAGGCGCTTGAGAAAGAGATTAAGAAAACCCGCATCATGGATGATTTAGTTGAGGGGTTAAGGTTTGTTAAAAATAACCGTATTGTACTTATATTAATTTCAATGGTCGGTGTAACCAGCCTTTTTGGGATTTCCTACGTAATCCTTATGCCTGTGTTTGCCAAGGATGTATTAGGTGTTTCAATTAAAGGATTCGGGATGTTAATGTCTTCTGCAGGCCTAGGTGCCTTGATCGCCGCTTTAATATTAGCGCGTTTAGGAGATTTTAAACACAAGGGCAGGCTGCTATTTTTTTCCACTCTGATTTTTTCTTTTTCATTGCTGCTATTCTCCTTATTTAAGGTATATTTGTTTTCGCTGGTAATTTTGTTATTTCTTGGCTGGTCCTCTGTAACCGCGATGAGCCTGGTTAATACATTGTTACAGATATTGGTTCCGGATAACTTTAGAGGCAGGACCATGAGTGCCTTTATGTTTGCCTTTGCCGGGATAATGCCCTTTGGCAATTTGATTGCCGGCGGCTTTGCGCATTTATGGGGTGTTTCGTTTACTATCCTAATCAGCGGCGTAATCTGTAGTATCTTTTTTGCAGCGATTAATTTAATCCACCCTGATATAATAAATTTGTAGAATTTGTAGACGCTGTACGTAAGTAATTATAAATAAAATAGATACAGAAATAATACTTCCCTACTAGATCACTACTGGAGAATTATTCCGCGCAGGAGGGAAACCAGGAAGTATTAATTGCATAAGTTCTTGTTATTGTTACAATTATATACAGCGTCTACGACATCAACAAAATACCTAACAACTTAATCCAGCGGGTTTTTTCGCCGCTTCGCGGCTTCAAAAGCCCGCTGATTTTGAACGTTATGTGTAAAAAGGGAGAAAAAAATGATAGCAAAGAAAAGAGCGGTTCAAAAGCAAGCTTCGGTAAAAAAAACAGTAGCCAAGAAGAAAATGAATGGACATGGCGGTGGACGTGGAAAGAAAAAATAATAAAAATCCAAAAGAAACGCCGTTATCTAACAATCGAAGGTTTGAAACTGCTGGAGAAGCAGCAAAGGAATTATTCGATGGGTTTAACGACTGGTGTGGCGCTCTATCTTCATACAGTATTCAAGTAGCATACGCAATTCTTGCTGCAAATTGGGCAGTCCATGGAACCGCAAATGCTATCTGGAATAATATCTTTGCTAAATTATCAATGGCTTTAGTTATTTTATTTTTAGGATTGCATCTTTTAGGAATTAGATGGATGGCATTACTTTATAAAAATAGATCTGAATACGCAAATACTAATAAGCAAAGATGGGAAGAAGAATTTCATGATCTTGAAAAAATCAATTCACCGTGGCCATATACTGAATGTATTCAAAAGCTTGGTCTTTGTTTGCGTATTTTGAAAACATGGGCACCTGTTATTGGTGGGGCATTATTTATATTAAGTTTATTTATTAAATAAAAACACATAACAGCCCGCTGATTTTGAATGTTAACCGACCGTCGCAAAAGTAGACCTTTTACGACGTTGGGGGAGAGAAACAAGCACAAAAGAGAGGGGAATTGGTGGACTTTTGCGACGTTCAAAGAGGGTTCTTGAGGAAATTAGTCCACTAAATAGGGTAAGGTCAGAGAGGGTTTTGGTTTAAAAAATCCACTAGAAAAAAATAGTGTTAGATTTTGTGAGGTTATTCGTCTATTATAGTAGAAGGTAATAATCGATAAGAATTAGGAAAATATGAAAACACTCCACAAAATAATTATAGGTGATTCAAGGAAAATGCAAGAGGTTAAAGATGCCTCTGTGCATTTAATTGTTACTTCGCCCCCTTATTGGCAATTGAAGGACTATGGCAGTAGTGACCAGATAGGATTTAATCACAGTTATGAGGAGTATATTAACAATCTTAATCTGGTTTGGAATGAATGTCATCGCGTTATAGAGAATGGATGTCGATTGTGCATTAACATAGGTGATCAATTTGCCAGGGCTGTTTATTATGGTCGTTACAAAGTCATTCCCATTCGAACCGAAATAATAAAGTTTTGTGAAACAATTGGTTTTGATTATATGGGAGCTGTGATATGGCAAAAAGTTACCACTTGCAATACAACAGGCGGCGCTTCTGTTATGGGGTCCTTTCCGTACCCTAGAAACGGGATTTTGAAGCTCGATTATGAATTTATTTTGATTTTTAAGAAACAAGGGACTATAACACCGGTAACTCATGAGATAAGAGAAAAGTCAAAAATGACAACTGAGGAATGGAATCAATATTTTTCTGGGCACTGGAATTTTGCGGGAGAAAAACAGGGCAAGCATTTGGCTATGTTTCCGGAAGAATTGCCAAAGCGCCTAATAAAAATGTTTACCTTTGTAGGCGATACCGTTCTCGATCCATTCTTGGGGAGCGGGACAGCGACGTTAGCGGCAAAGAATCTGAGTAGAAACTCTATTGGCTATGAGATAAACGGTGATTTCTTGCCGTTTATCAAAGAAAGAGTCGATTGTGGACAGAGTCTTTTTTCTGAAGAGTGCGCCTTTGAGATATCGAAACAGGAGAAGATAACTGCTAATTTCACAGAAGAAATTCAAGAATTGCCATATATTTTCAAAGATCCGATTAAAGTTGATAAAAAGATAGACCCCAAGAAATTACAATTTGGTTCAAAAATCGATCAAGATAGCGGGCAACGTGAGGAGTATTTTACGGTTAAAGAAGTGGTGAGCCCTGAGCTTATAAAGCTGAGCAATGGGTTAACTGTGAGACTTCTGGGTATTAAACAAGATGTTTTGAAAAATGGAAAGGCCACGGAATATTTAGTCAATAAAACACAAGGTCAAAAGGTCTTTCTAAAATATGACCAGATAAAATATGATTCCGAGAATAGGCTTCTGTGTTATTTGTATCTCAAAAATAAGACGTTTGTGAATGCCCATTTAGTTAAAGAAGGGCTCGTTGTTGTTGATGCCGAAATGGTTTTTAAATATAAAGAAAAATTCTTAGAACTGCAAAATCTGGAGCATGCCCATAATGAAAAATAAACGCTATTCAAAAGATTTTGGAAAAAAAGAAAAAGTCCTTAATTATGCTTGCCAAACGTATCAATTATCTAGACCCAACAAGGTAGGCACAGTTATGGCTTTGATTCGTGAATGCCAACCCAAGTCAATTGAAGAATGGGAGAAGTGGTATTTTCAAAAAGCACATACTGATGGAAAAAATCCAGTAAAGATTACAAAAGAAGTATTAAAAGAGCTTGGCGATCGACTCTACGTGAAAATTAAAGAGATAGTCATTCCTGAATGGCAAGAAGCTTTTAGCCAGCTTACTTTAGAGGATTGCATTGATTATATCTATAATCTTACAATTTATAGAACATACGATGGCTTTATCAGAGAGAAATCAGTCGTGACCGATAACTTAGCGAAACGATTCCCAGATGTAAAATTTGTTGAGTCCGATCCTGCGCTTGATCATGCTGGGGATATCGATTATTTAGGCCAAGTTGACAATAAGGCATTTGGGATACAAATTAAGCCCGTTACTACTCAGGGAAATTTTGGTAATTATTCCGCTTCAGAAAGAATGAAGGCCAGTTTTCGAGATTTTGAAGAAAAATATGGCGGTAAGGTATTCATTATCTTTAGCGTAGATGATGAGATCAAGAATAAGGATATTTTGAAAGAGATCGAAGCCGAAATTAAACGGTTAAAAAGATCGTCATAGCAAGAATCTTAGACGCTGTATGGGAGTGATTAAAAATAAAATAGATGCAATAATAATCTTTTAACGTAAGGGTCAGTCCCCTTCGGGGACAGACCCTGAGATTTCCCTTTAATAGATTATCCCTCGCCTAAACGCTTGAAAATTTTGTTGCGGGTAGAATATTCCGGCTCATTAAAAAAATTAAATTAAATTTGTAGTTTTTATTTGATTTTTTTAAAATAAGTATTAGAATAATGGAAATAACTAAAAAAGAGGAGGAAGTATGAAACGAACAGGATTTTTGATTTTAGCAGCAGCGATGAGCATTTATTTATTTGGCTGCGGGAAAAAACAGCAGGCTTTGGAAGAGATGCAGGAGCCGATGTCTATAGAGGCGCTAAGCATAACTGGTACTCAGGCACAGGTAACTTCATCTGAAGCCAAGATAGAGGAACCTAAGATTCGGGTAACCTCGGTAACAACCACCAATTCAGGCGGGGAACCGAAATTAGAAACTATGCCTCCTTCAGGCCCATATAGCCCTTCAACTCAAGAAGTTCAGAAGGCTTTGAAGAATGCCGGC
>JAZDFW010000048.1:0-24648 GCA_043807505.1 Candidatus Omnitrophota bacterium
AAGACGCCCAGCAAGCAGCGGTTATTAAAACCTTGGTGCGCGATTTAAACATACCAGTTAAAATCAAAGTTGTTCCAACAGTGCGCGCAAATGATACAGTAGCTTTAAGCTCAAGAAATCAATACTTAAGCGCGCAAGAAAGAATTGAAGCGCAAGTTATTCCTCGAGCATTAAATATCGCCCGAGTTTTAATTCAAAATCACATAAAAGACCCAAATAAAGTTATTAGCGCCATGCGTAAAATTATTCTTAAAGCAGAGGGCGCCAAAATTGATTATATCTCTATTGTAGATAAGCAAAATTTTAAACGGTTGAAAAAAATATCCAATGGCTGTGTAATCGTTCTGGCTGTTTGGATCAATAAAACCAGATTGATAGACAATATGATTGTAAATTTAACGAAAAGAACGTTTTAATATGGCTAAATTATTAAAAATAGGAATTGTAGGCTGCGGCGCAATTGGCAGTTCTTTAGCGAAAAGAATCGCTAAGCAGTTTTTGCGGCAAGCGCAAATAAGCGCACTTTTTGATATCGATACAAAAAAATCATTATTGTTGGCAAATTCTTTAAGGGGAAATAAATTTATTGCGGTCAAAAGCCTGAATGAGTTGATCCAAAAATCGGATTTAGTAATCGAGGCATCTTCGGCTAGCGCATCCTGGGATATCGCGCAAAAAGCCCTGCGAAAAAAACGCGATATTATGATTATGAGCGTCGGAGGCATTATCGGTAATTATCTTAAACTATTTAATCTAGCCAAAGCAAATAATGCGAGAGCCTACATTCCAAGCGGCGCAATTTCAGGGATTGACGCGCTTAAGGCCTCTGCCTTGGGAAAAATAAAAACAGTTACCCTGACTACATTTAAAAACCCTCTTTCTTTTCAAGGCGTTAAGTATATTCTGGATAAAAAAATAGCGTTAAACAAAATTAGAAAAGAAACGGTTCTCTTCTCGGGCAGCGCAAGAGACGCTGTTAAATATTTTCCTCAGAATATTAATGTTGCCGCGATATTAAGCATTGCCGGTATTGGCGCGGTTAAAACAAAAGTGCGCATTGTCGCTTCGCCAAAAATTAGCAGGAATATCCATCAAATAGAAATTACCTCAGAGGCAGGAAAAGTTTTTACGCGCACCGAAAACGTCCTGCATCCGGGCAATCCTAAGACAAGTTATTTGGCGTTTTTGTCGGCTGTGGCAACTTTAAAACAAATTTTGGAGCCGGTCAAAATCGGCACCTGATTTAAAATATCAAAAAGAAGGGGGGTGAGCTAAAAAATGGCAAAGAAAGTAAAAAAGGTAGGTATTAAAAGAGAAAAAGGTTATCTCTATTATCTTGACAAGCAAGGTGATGTTTCCTGCGCCAAAATGGCAAGAGGAAGCAAAAAAGGCGGCAGCCCTAAAAAAGTAGAAAAATGCGGCATCAAGAGAGAAAAAGGATACCTTTATTTCATTGACAAGCAAGGGGATGTTTCCTGCGCGGTAATGAAAAGAGGCGGTAAGAAGAAAAAGAGATAATAAGTACAAAAGAAGGCCCCTGTAAAAAACGGATTTATCTTTAAATTTATAGGGGTCTTCTTTCTTAACCCAAGTTTTATGGGTTAATATTTCTAATATTATGGAAGATAAAATTATCATAAAGGGCGCAAAAGAACACAATCTTAAAAATATAGATCTGGAATTACCGCGTAATAAACTTATTGTAATTACCGGTTTATCCGGTTCAGGTAAATCAAGCCTTGCCTTTGATACTATTTATGCCGAAGGCCAGCGCCGATTCGTCGAGAGCCTCTCAAGTTACGCCCGTCAGTTTTTAGAACAGCTGCAAAAACCCGATGTGGAATATATAGAAGGCTTGTCTCCTGCAATTGCCATTGAGCAAAGAAGAGCAGGAGGTAACCCTCGTTCAACTGTTGCTACACAAACCGAAATTTACGATTATTTGAGATTATTATTTGCGCGAGTCGGGCAAGTTAACTGTTATATTTGCTCTAGGCCTATAGAAAGGCAAACTTCCCAAGAGATAATTACAAAGGTTTTAGCTTTGGAAACAGGTACCAAGATTCAGGTATTAGCGCCCTTAGTGCGGGGACGAAAAGGAGAATTCAGGGAAATATTTACTCAGATTCAAAAGTCCGGGTTTATCCGGGTGCGTGTTGACGGAAATTATTATGAATTATCGCAAAAGATTAAGTTAGAGAAATATAAACTTCACGATATCGAAGTAGTAGTGGACAGGTTAATCATAAAGCCGGAAATTAAAAGCAGGCTCACCGATTCTATTGAAACTGCTTTAAAAACTAGTAAAGGCCAAGTTATCATTCAAACTAAAAATAAAGATACAATATTTAGTGAGCAGTATGCTTGTTTAAAATGCGGAATCAGTTATTCAGAGGTCCAGCCGCGGATTTTTTCCTTTAATTCGCCGTATGGCGCCTGTCCCGATTGCAATGGCCTGGGTACGAAGTTTGAATTTGACCCGGATTTAATTATTCCCGATAAAAATGAATCAATAAACCAAGGCGCACTTGCTCCTTGGAAAAGAGGGGGCAGAGGTTACATCCTTTATTATCGCTGGCTCTTAAAGGAATTAGCCGATATTCGAGGTTTCGATTTAGATACACCTTTTAAAAAAATAAAAAAGCCTGACAAAGACGCAATCCTTTATGGTAGTTTTGATGAAGTCTCCGGTAAGCCATTCGAAGGCCTTATCCCTCATTTAGAAAGATTATTCAAGCAAACAGACAGTGACTATTTAAAGAATGAGATTTCTAAATTTTTGTCTTGTCTGCCTTGTCCGGCGTGCCTGGGTTCAAGGCTTAAAAAAGAAAGTTTAGCAGTGACAATTGCAGGCCGAAATATATGGCAAGTAACTAAAATGTCCATAAAAGAAGCGAAGCATTTTTTCTTTGAATTAAATTTAAGCATAGAGCAGAAAACGGTTGCAACCCAGGTTTTAAAAGAAATAAATCAGAGGTTACAATTTTGTATTGATGTTGGCTTAGATTATCTAACTTTGGATAGAAAAAGCGCAACGCTTTCCGGTGGAGAAGCCCAGCGTATCCGCTTGGCTACTCAAGTCGGCTCAAGATTGGTCGGTGTATTGTATATACTTGATGAGCCTAGTATCGGGCTGCACCAAAGAGATAATACCAAATTAATTTCTACCCTGAAAACCTTAAGAGACCTTGGTAATACCCTGATTGTTGTTGAGCATGATGAATATACAATTCTTGAGGCGGACCATATTGTTGATTTAGGCCCGGGCGCCGGAAGACACGGAGGAAGAGTAGTTTTTTCTGGAACAAAAGAGGCGTTATTGAATAATAATGATTCTCTGACGGCCAAATATCTAAGAAGAGAATTAACCATTGATTCGCCGGAAAAAAGAAGGCCTTTGGCAAATAGAAAATTATTGGAAATTAAGGGTGCATCCGAGCACAATTTAAAGAATATTAATGTAGAATTTCCTTTAGGCGCTTTTATTTGTGTTACCGGAGTATCTGGTTCCGGTAAATCTACGTTAATCGATGAAATATTGTATAGGGCACTGGCTAAAAAATTGTATAAATCAAAGGAAAAACCAGGGTCTTATGACAAAATTAAGGGTATGGAATTTATTGATAAAGTGGTTATGGTAGATCAGTCACCTATCGGAAGGACCCCGCGTTCAAACCCTGCGACCTACACAAGGGTTTTTAATCACATTAGGGACCTTTTTAGCAAACTTCCTGAATCAAAGGTGCGCGGGTATAAGCCGGGAAGGTTCTCTTTTAATGTTAAAGGCGGCCGGTGCGAAGCCTGCACGGGTGATGGGATTAAAAAAATAGAAATGCATTTTTTGCCTGATGTATATGTAAATTGCGACGTTTGTAAAGGCAGGCGTTTTAACGAAGCCACGCAAGAGGTAAAATATAAAGGAAAATCTATTTCAGATGTTTTGGAGATGGCCATTGAAGAAGCATTAGATTTATTTTCCAATATTCCTAATATTAGGCATATCCTTACTTTGTTTTTTGATGTGGGGTTGGGATATCTGCAGTTGGGGCAATTTGCCACTACCTTATCAGGAGGAGAAGCGCAGCGGGTAAAGCTTTCTTTAGAATTAAGCAGGCGCGCTACCGGAAAGACACTTTATATTTTAGATGAACCCACAACCGGCTTACATTTTGCCGATATAGCAAAGCTTATTTGCGTATTACAGAGGCTGGTAGAGCGCGGGAATACAGTTATTGTCATTGAACATAATTTGGAAGTGGTAAAATGTTGCGATTATATTATAGATTTAGGCCCTGAAGGAGGAGATAAGGGCGGAGAGGTTGTCGCATGCGGCATACCGGAGGATATTATTAAAGTAAAGAAATCATATACCGGCCAATTTTTAAGAAAGGTATTGAATAATAAATAAGGAAGTGTTATAGTGTCTTGGTAATTTCAAAATCTTTTCTTTAATCCCAATGTTAAATTTTAGAATAAGAGCTATCTCGTTTGGTATTTGCGCGGCTGCGTTATTTTGTTTTTCCTCTAGCCAAGTCATTTATAAGCATGCTTATGCCCAGAGATTGACTCAGGATGAAAAAGAGGAAGAAGCGCTTTTTGTAGGGAAAAAGGCTCTTGAGGACGGTTTTTATGAGGTCGCTATAGGTTTATTTGAGCGTTTCATAAAAAATTTTCCTGATTCGCCAAAGAGCGCGCAGGTTAATTTGTTAGTTGGCCAATGTTATTTTCATCAGAATAAATTTTTAGATGCCTTGGCAAAGTTTGAATGGCTGCTTACCCAGCCAAATGCAGGAAATATTCAGGATGCGGTATTTTATTGGATTGCCGAGGTTCATTTTAAGGCAAATAATTTTAGTAAGGCCTCTTTGAACTACAGAAAAATTATCGATAATTTTCCTTCTTCCGCCTATGCAGGCTCGGCATATTATTCATTGGGCTGGTGTCAATTCCAAGATAATTCCTATTCCGGGGCTTTAGATTATTTTAAAATTATTGAAGTTAAGTTTCCTAAAGAATCCTTTGCGAAAGAGTCTAGTTTTAAGGTAATCGAGTGCCTCTATAACTTAAAAGATTATACTCAGCTTAAAAATAGATTAAAATCCTACCTTAAAATTTATTCTCAGGATAAAACTAAATTGCCTTATTTATATTTTTATATGGCGGAAGCAGATTACTATTTAAATAATTTTTCTGAGGCAATTGAAGAATATTCTCAGGTTTTGACAAATACTTCCGATGAAAAAATCCAGGCTTTATCAAAACTTGGCATTGGCTGGGCGAGTCTTAAGTTAAAGAAATACAAAGGTTCAGAAGAGGCATTCATGGATATCAAAGCAGATAATCTGGAAAAAGCAAGCCTCGAGGTTTTAATGTTAGGCAAAGCTATCCTTATGCAGGAGACCAGCCGTTTCAATGAAGCAAATAAAATATACACTGAATTAATCGATGCAACAGTAGACCCGATGGTTGAAATTACGGCCTTTTTAGGTAAAGCAGATGCATTGTATAATACTAATGATTATAAAGAAGCGATAAATATTTATAAAGAGGCCGAATTAAAATTACCGCAAGATATTCATCGAGAGATTATCGATAAGTTGTATTATGGCCTTGCTTGGAGCTATCTTAAGGAAGGCCAGTTTAAAGAGGCAATCGATGCATTTCAGAAAATTGCAAAATTTAGCGATGATAAAATTGTCAAGGTTTCAGCTCTCTGTCAGATAGGGGATGCTTATCAGGATTCCGGAGATTATGTAAAGGCAAATGAGGCCTATGACAGCATATTAAAAGATTACGCGGATAGCCTTTACAGCGATTATGTCCAGTATCAGCTAGGCCTATCGCTTTTAAAATCATCTAATTACGACGGTGCGGCATTGGCATTGCAAACCTTTAAAAGAAACTACCCTAATTCTAAGCTATTAGATGACGCCTCCTATGCTTTAGGCTTAAGTTATTTTCAAAGAGAAGACTATGTTTCAAGCAAGGAAATTTTTGAAAAATTTCAGGATGAATTTAAAGATAGTTATTTAAAACCTCAGGCAATGTATCTTTGGGGGACCAGCCTTTATAATTTAGAAAAGTTTAGCGAAGCGATAGAGGTATTTAAAGATATCATCAGGGTATACAATCAAGACACAGAGTTAGTTCAAAAGTCTGAATATGAAATAGCAGATTGTCTTTATCGCATGGGAGAGGAAAAAGAGGCGATGGCAAGGTTTAAATTACTGCGTTCCAAGTATCCTGATTCTAAACTTACTCCGGAAGTTATCTGGTGGTTAGGTGAGTATTATTATAGGCACAACGATTCAATTTTAGCACGCAGGTATTTTTCTTCGCTAATACAAGATTTTCCTAAAAGTAATTTAATCTCAAATGCTTATTACGCATTAGGCTCAACCTTTGAAGAAGAAGCTAATTACGATGAAGCGTTAAAGAATTTTCAAAAAGTACTGGAAATCGGTAAATCTGGCCTTAGCGGCACGGCCCTAGTTGCGATTGCAGATATATACGTTTTGCAGGGTAAAATAGAACTTGCTCTCAAGACATATAAAGATATTATTCGAGAGTTTCCAAACTTAGGGGCTTTAGTTTTTCCTAAAATTGCTGATATGTATCGTAAGCTTGGAAATTACCAAGAGGCCGTAGACTATTATCGTAAGAGCCTTGATCTTGTGCCGGTGAATGAAATGAGCGGTATTCAATTTAAACTTGCAGAGATAAGGGAAGCTGAAGGTAAGCTTGACGAAGCAATAGAAGAATATATGAAAGGGGTATATTTATTTTCAGAAAACAACACATTGGCGGTAAAATCACTTCTTCGGGTGGCAGCTATCAATGAAACAAAAGAGAACTTTAAAGAAGCGCTTAGTATTTATAAAAGGGTAATCTCGATGGGTGTCGATGAAGCAAAATATGCCCAAGAAAGAATAGATTGGATTAAAACAAACATTAAATAAGAAAGGCAGGAAGTTATGGATTTGTATAAGATGAGTTTCTTTCAGGTATTTTTAGCTGGCGGGCCAGTGATGTGGCCGATACTATTATGTTCTGTTTTTGCCCTAGCAATAATCTTAGAGAAATTCTGGCAAATACAAAAAGTGACAATAGATACCCAGGATTTTTTAAGTAAAATTTTAGAGAAAATGAAGCATCATCAGGTTAAAGAGGCCTTGGAGATTTGCGATAATACCAAAAGCCCTATTTCAAATATTTTAAAAGCCGGGATTTTAAAATATGATAGGCCTAAACTACAGATTAAAGAAGCGATAGAAGACGCTTCCCTACATGAGATCCCGCGTCTTGAAAGAAAACTTTCGGCGCTTGCGACCATTGCGCATGTTTCACCGCTTTTGGGCCTTTTGGGCACCGTCACCGGCATGGTAAGGTGTTTTCAGACAATTCAAGCTAAAGCTACCAGCTTTCATCCTGTTTCTCCTGGAGATCTAGCCGGAGGAATTTGGGAAGCGTTACTTACGACTGTTGCGGGTTTAATCGTAGCAATTCCGGCGTTTGTAGCCTATAACTATTTGGTTAGCCGGATCAATAATTTTATTCTGGAAATGGAAAAGGCAGCTACAGAGTTAATTAATTTTCTTAGTGAGTAGGGGGCTGCTATGAGATTCAGAAGACATATGAAACTAGAACACGGATTAAAACAAATAGACATAGCGCCTCTAATTGATATAGTGTTTCAACTGCTAATATTTTTTATGCTTACTTCGAGCTTTGTGATGCAGCCTGGCATTAAAGTAAATCTTCCCAAGGCAGTCACAAGTGAAGTAGTTAAATTCGAAAATATAGAACTGCTTGTTTCTGGCGAAAACGTTACTTACTTTAATGGTAAAGTAGTCACTACTCAAGAGCTCAAAAACCTGCTTAAGCAGGCTGCAAAAAGAAACCAATCTGTTTTAATCAAGGCTGATCAGCGGGCATCTTTAGGAAGGGTAGTGGAAATCTGGGACCTTGCCCGCGACCAAGGCATTAGCCAGGTAAATATTGCGACTAATCAAGAATGATTTCGCCCAGCTTTAAGAAAACCATTTTTATTTCTCTTTTAGGCCATATAACCGCATTTAGTATTTTTACATTTTCTTTCGGTAATAAAATCCAAATAGCTAATTACGCCAATATATCAAGTTGGGGCCAAGTATTAAAGGGCTATGATTTAAGGCTTGGCAATAATTATAATACTTCAGGTAATAAAAAGTTAAATTTTGAATCTCTAAAAGCCCCAGAGGCAGAAAAAGAAGCTAGCGATTATTTATTGCTAAGGACTTATTCTAAGCCTTTTGCTAGGTTGGCTATGCAGGATGAGAAAGAGGTATTTAGCCGGCATTTGACTGAAAATCAATTCCCCAAAAGGAGAAAAGAAGCGGTAGTTATGTTTTATCCGGCACTGCCGTATCATTTTATTCTTTATTTTAAAGATCGCCAGGTCGTTCATATCCAGTTGGATTATAATGCGGCTTTAAATGTAAATAAAAAAAATATCATTACTGTCAGAAGAAAAATCTCTTCAGGTAATCTAGAGGCGGACCTTCTATGTATGCGTTACATAGAACATTATCTTTCTATTGGGCAAGACAGGCAGTTTTTAGGTGAATGGAAAACTGTAAAAATAGAACTTCAACCTAAGAGATGATAAATTTAGATTTTTCCTTAGCTGTAGCCATTTATGTAATAATTGCTATAAATGTATTATTAGTATTTTGGCTCGTTGGTAAGAAACATAGAAATAAAGATTTGTCGCTCGACGGAAGGTTTATCTGGTTTTGTTCTATTTGCGCTTATACCTATATTAATACTAAAGAAGATTCTATTTCGCTCTGTCCTCGTTGCGGAAGCTATAATAAGAAATAGATTGACATATTTAATATTGATTTTAAAATAAATATAACACCCGGCCTAATTGGATAGGCCGGTGTGCACTTACTGTGCAAGGAGGATTGATATGATTACAGAGATAGGTATAGTAGCTGGTGAAATTTGGCATTTTCTAGATCAACATGGCGAAGTTGCATTTTCTACGCTTGTTAAAGGGATAGATAAGCCGCGCGATAATGTTTTAATGAGTTTAGGGTGGCTGGCGCGTGAAGGGCATGTAATTGTGCAGCAGGTTGAAAATGATTATAGATTAAGTTTAAGGAAAAATGTTTAGGGCTATTTATAAAAAAAAAGGCGTAGCTTTATTTTTGGCGTTGGCTGTAGTTATGATAGTAGTAATTTTAACCGGGATAATCTTACGTATAATGCTTAGCCATTCGAGATTAACTGAGCATCAAGTGAACCGCAGCCAAGCCTATTACGCCGCTTATGCCGGAATGAATTTAGCCCTTGAAAATCTAAGAACCGGCGTCTGGCAGTATGTTGTTGGAACGACTAATAGTTGTCCAGACAGCATTCCTTGCGCTGTTTCAACTACTGACTTCCCTCCAACAATAACTGCCATACAAGTAAGATTTTGTCCGAGTGGTGATGATTGTATCGGTGCTGCTGGCCCTTGTAACCCTCCAACCGGTATTGATTTCTGCATGAATTGTACAGCTACCTACGTAACCAATAACTAACCTTTTAACAATCCATTATAATTTAAGCAAGTTTAAGTAAGATTATATTAAAAAACACTTGACAATATAAGTTTATTATGATTTAATTAAATCCAACATAATAAACAGTAAGATATAGTAAGAAAAGGTAGAAAAGCATGCCAAAGCTTATAGATGTTGATGAATTAGCAGATTACTTAAGGCTTAAAAAGCAGACCATTTATAATTGGCTGCATCAGGGTAAAATCTCAGGTATTAAGATGGGGGGAGTCTGGAGGTTTGATCAGAGAGAAGTTGATGCCTGGTTAAGAAGCAGAAGGCGAATATCAAAAACCGGAGATAAGCTATGAACAAGATGTTAGGCGTTTATTTTGGGCCAAAGATTATTACTCTGGTTGAGACAAAAGGTAAGAAAATTTCAAACACCGTTCAAATTAAGCGCAGCTTAATTTCACCGGGTGAATTAGAAGAAAAGGTTCCTGATGAGGTAAAAATTGTTGCGCTTTTTAAAGATGAATTAAGAAAAAATAATATTGACGCCAAGGAAGCGGTAATTTGCCTTTCTGGAAAAGATTTGATTATCCGCACTTTTGAAATCCCTGTAATGCCTGCCAATGAGTTGGTTAATATAATTAATTTTGAAGTCAAAAAGTATATTCCATTTAAGGTTGAAGACCTGATTGCCGATTTTCAAACTAAGCTGGATAAGGTCAGCCGAAGAAACCAGATTCTCTACGTAGGTATAAAAAAAGAAGTATTGAATAAATACCTTTCGGTAATGGCTGAATTAAATATTAAAGTAATTTCCATTGAATACTCCGCGTTTAGTTTTTTAAGATTTTTAAAACTGACTAAGTTTAATAATAATGGCATTGTCGGTATTATAAATATGGATTTAGCCGAAGAAGATGAGATCAATTTTATTATTCTCGATAACGGATTTCCGCTATTTAGCAGAGATATAACTTTAACCGCAGGCGGCGAGGATTTGCCTAAGGCGCAAGAGGCAGCACCGGGTTTAGTTTTGGAAAAAATCAAGAACGAAATCCGTATTTCCCTGGACTATTACCATCGTAAATTTCCCACTAAAAAAATCGGCCGCACATATTTTGTGGCAAATGCAGAACACCGATCGGATTTAGAAGGGTTCTTAAAAGAAATATCCCTGCCCGCGCAATTCATAGAAACTGCCAAGGCTATTGAAATTCGCAAGCCTTTTAGCCTGGGCATTATAAAAAGTTATGGGTGCTCTTTATTAAAAATAATAAAAACGGATTTCAGAATAAATATCTTAGTTCCTAAAGCCAAACCCGCTATCAAGGTTCAAAAAGAAGGCGCTGCTGAATTTGGGTTATCTGCATTATTAAGCGGCTTAAAGGTTGATTCAAGGTTTATTGCCTTGGGCTTATTTATTTGTTTGCTTGTTTTTGGATTAGGGTTTTTCCGTAAATTTCCGCTGCAAAGAGAATTAAACCAAATATTGCTTGATCGCCCCAAGGCTTTAAAAGATAAAGGAAATGTTCCTCTTAGCGAATTAGTAACTTTAGATAGCGAAATTGAGAAACAAACAAGTGTTTTAAATAAATTGATCACCAAGCAGCCGTATTTTACCGAGGCGTTGGCCGCGTTACCTCGAAATATACCCAACGATATGCGCCTGACAAATTTGCAATACATAAAGAATGAGTTGGGAAGGAATGAATTAATACTGCAGGGTGTTGTTTATTTAGGAGATAGCGATAAAGAATTAAAGTTGGTTAACTTTTTAGCCACTGCGCTGAAAGAAGACAAGGTGTTTAATAAGTTTTTTGGAAATATCAGTGTTTTTAATATAGAGCATGCTCAGACTGACAAGTTAACGGCGACAAATTTTACAATTATTTGTAAGAATTAACACCCCGCGCTTATATGGAATTGCGCGGGTGTGCCCTTGTGGGCAAGGAGTAAATTTTATGGATTTACTGGGATCAGCAAAAGAATATAAAGATAGAATTGTAAACGTGGGAATAGTTTTGGCGGCAATATTTATTGCTTTTAAAATTTACTCAAACCAAGGGACTGAGATTGCCCTATTAAATCAGGCAAGAGAGGAAGAGAAGAATAAAAACGATATTCTCAAAGAAATTGAAAAAAAAGATAAAGAGCTGCAAGAATATACTAAATTTATTAATCAGAAAGATAGAAACTCTATATTTAATAATATTAGTGATATGGCGAAATTATCTGCCGTAGAGCTTATTTCAATTAGGCCTTTAAATGAAGAAAACGTTTCTTTCTACATCAAACTTAATTATGATTTGAAGATATCATCAGATAGCTATCATAGTATAGGAAAATTTGTCAGCCTGTTAGAAAGCGCCCCTGATATTTTTTTGGTGGAAAAGATCGCGATGAGCCAGCAGACAACGCAGGCAGGCGAAAGAAGAACGGAAAAAATAAACGCTGATTTACGAATAAGCACAATTTTTATTGCTGCTAAAACAAGATAATGAAAAAAACAATTTCGATTAGTGTAGGTTTAACTGTTTTCATAATCATGGGCACATTTAATTTTATCCTAGGGCAGAATAAGTTATTTGCTAATGTTCAATTTGATGAGATTCAAAAGCTTGAAGTACAGGAAGCGCAGCCGGTAATAAGAATTACCCGGCCAAAGGTGGAATACAATGCTTCCGTTTGCAGGGATCCTTTTATTATACAACAGGCTAAAGAAGGAACAGTTGAAAAACCCATGGAAGCTGAAATAACGCTTCCTGTTTTAAAAATTCAGGGGATAGTCTGGGGCGGAAAAAATCCACAAGCAATTATTAACGGAAAGGTTTTTAAAATTGGCGGTGTTATAGATGATGCGCATATAGTAGATATAAATAAAAATGGCGTTGATATATTTTTTCAGGGCCGGCAATTCAGCATACCGGCGCCCGCAGCAGCTTATGCGCCGGAGGTAAAAAAGATCCCAAAAGGAGGAACCAATGATTAGAAATTTAAAAACAATTGTTTTCTTAGCCATTCTTTGCCTAATAGCAGCTTTCGAATTAAACGCCGGCGCAGTATTGCCTTATCATGATCCGCAGGCAACCATATCCATGGATTTTCAGGATGCGTCAGTAAAGGATATTTTAAAGATACTTTCTGTGCAATCGGGACTGAATTTTATTGCTTCAGAAGGCCTGCAGAACCGTTTGATCACGCTTTATTTAGATAAGATTAGCGTAAAAGAGGCAATGGATAAGCTTTTTAAGGCAAACAATCTTACTTTTGAATTGGCTGAAGACTCAAACATTTTTATCGTCAAAGATTTGGGCAAGCCTCAGGTTGAAACTGTCACTAAAGTTTTCTATCTAAAATATGCCACAGTTTCTTCATCTTCCTTAAAAGAAGAAATGGCAAACAATATGAAATCTGCTTCGACAGGATCAACAGAATCGAGTTCTTCCGGTGAATCATCAGCCTCTTCCGGCGGAAAATGGGCAGCAGAAGAAGATACCGGTATTACCAAGGCAATAAAAAAACTTATTTCTGAATATGGCTCGGTAGCCGAAGATTTTCGTACCAACAGCCTTATTGTTACCGATACCGCTAATCGTATGGCAGTTATAACTCAAACCATTCTTGCTTTGGACATTGCTGTGCCGCAAGTAATGTTGGAAGTAGAAATGCTTGATGTGAGTAAGAATTTAGTTGATGCCATAGGAATAAAATACGGCCAGTCTCCGCTGACATTAAATATGCTTATACAAGGAGCCACCCGTACTACCAATTTCCCGTGGGGTTCAATATTGGGCCTGCAGAAATCGTTTACTAGCAGGGGGTCATTTGGTGTGAATACAGGCGCAACAGCAACTTCTATTGCTCCGCCAAGCACTTATCAGATAGTTTTGGATTACTTAAGTACGCGCACGGATACTAAGTTTTTGGCCCGGCCCAGGCTTTTAACATTGAATAATGAAACCGCGGAGATTAAAATTACTACTCAGGAGTCTGTTGGGGTTGATACAACTACAGAAGGGAGCACCTCAACCACTAATGCCAAGGCAGAAAGAGCCGAAACAGGTGTTTCCTTGAGGATCACTCCGCAGATAAATCTAGAAACAGATGAAATTACGATGTTTATTTATCCAAGGGTAGGTGAAGCAGCTGCAGGAAACACTATAACCAGCAACGGTGCTGCTTATCAATATAGGGATCCTGAAGAACGCAGCACAAAGACCATGGTGCGCATAAAAGACGGAGAAACAGTTATTGTTGGCGGCTTGATTCGTAAAGATAAGACCGAGGTAATCACAAAGCTTCCCATATTGGGAGATATCCCGCTTCTCGGCGCATTGTTCAGGCATAAAAATAAAAGTAGAGATAGAGACCGCGAACTATTAGTTTTTATTACGCCGCGAATAATTAGAGATAGCCATACAGGTATGAAGCTTACCCAGGCAAAAAAGGCTGCTTTTCCTGATCGCGAACAGAATACTGTTTCGGTAGTTGACCGGGAAGCCGTTATAGCCAGAAGCCTCAATAATTTCGAAGATAAAAAATAATAATTTAGCGTGGCCAAAGAAAAATACTTAAGATTAGGCGAACTGCTTATTCAAGACGGGCTAATCAATGCCATCCAGTTAGAAAAAGCAATTAGCGCGCAGCGGCAAGAGGGTGGTAGATTAGGAGAAGTTCTTATTAGGTTAGGCATGGTTAAAGAAAGCCAGTTGGTTTCGGTATTAGGGAAACAGCTGGGTATTCCTTATTTTTCTTTAGGCACAGGAATGCTTAAGCCGGCAGTTGATCAGGGGCTTGAAAAACTGATCCCGCACGAATTCGCGCAAAAAAATCTGATCATTCCTTTATCCCGCGCCTTTAAGTCAATCACTATAGCGATGGCAGATCCACTGGATCTAATCTTAATTGATAACCTGAAAAAATTGACAGGCTGCGATATTAATCCGGTTGTAGCTACGAAATCCGATATTTTTCGGGCAATCGAGGATTTCTACGGTAAATCAGCAATGCTTAATCAGGCAGTAAAAGATTCTTATGGCACAGCAGGCATCTTGGAAAATATCGGAGATGGGGTAGATGTTAAAGATCAGGAAATAAGCATCGATAAACTTATTGCCAGAGCAGAAGAAGCGCCGGTTGTAAAGCTGGCAGATTTAATTATCCGTCAGGCTATTGATGAACGTGCTTCAGATATCCACATGGAACCTTTTAAAGACAAAATAGCTTTAAGATTTAGGATTGATGGTAAATTATTTGAGATACCGCCTCCGGCAAAACACCTGCATTTGCCAATTATTTCCCGTATTAAGATTTTAAGTAAAATGGATATTGCTGAAAAACGGCTTCCTCAAGATGGCGGTTTTTCTGTAAAGTTGGAAAATCGGATTGTAGATTTAAGAGTTTCTACAATTCCGACTATCTATGGCGAAAAAATCGTTATGCGTATTTTAGACAGAGGCGCGGTTGTTTTAGATTTAGGCCTCATGGGATTTGACCAGAAACAACTTGAGTTAATTCGCTTAGCGGTGAATTCAGCTTATGGGTTGGTATTTTTAACCGGCCCGACCGGCAGCGGAAAGACAACTACATTGTATGCGATCCTTAATGAGATTAAAAGCCCGGCAAAGAATATTATTACTATTGAGGACCCCGTAGAGTATAAACTTGACGGAATTAATCAGGTACAGGTTAAGCCGGAAATCGGGCTTACCTTTGCCGGCGCTCTTCGTTCGTTTCTAAGGCAGGATCCGGATATAATGTTGGTAGGCGAAGTCAGAGATTTGGAAACAGCGCAGATTTGTATCCGTTCAGCATTGACAGGGCATTTGGTATTAAGCACACTGCACACTAATGATGCCCCTCAGGCAATTAGCCGCCTTATCGATATTGGTATTGAGTCATATTTATTGGCGCCCTCGTTATTATTAATAGTCGCGCAGCGCCTGATTAGAAAATTATGCCCGGATTGCAAAGAAGCATATGAACCTTCTTGCGAACAATTAAAAAACATTAAATTAAAAACTGATTTAATCTATAAGTCGAAAGGCTGCTCTAAATGCGGACAAATTGGCTATAAAGGCAGGATTTGTATTGGCGAAGTCATGGCTATTAATGAAAACATAAAAGAGTTGATTATTCAGAGAGTATCTTTCCAAAAGATTAGAGAAGTAGCCAGGGCAGGAGGAATGCAAACGCTTTACGAATCCGCGTTAAAAAAGGTTGAGATGGGCCTCACCTCATTAGAAGAAGCGCTTTCTATTACCCTGGGAGAAGAATAATGGGAAGATATTTTTATACGGTACGTGACAGCAAGGGTAATAAAAGCGTGGGCGCTGAAGAGGGCTTTAACCAGGAGGAAGTTGTCAATCGCCTTCAGTCAAAGGAATTGTTTGTAGTAAGTATTGTTTCTGAATCCGCGAAAGAAGCGCCTGGGTTAAGGCAAGGACAAGCCGGCACAAAATTAAAATTCAGGCACTATGGTTTATCTAATGATGACCTGGTGCTTTTTTGCAGGCAATTAGCTACCTTGCTTGGCGCCGGAGTTACCATATTAAAAAGTATTGATATAATTTGTTTGCAGGTAACCAGCCTTAAATTACACAATGTTTTAAAAAAACTAAGAAAAGATATGGAAGCAGGCTTAAGCCTGCATGAGGCGATGTCTAAACACCCGACTGTTTTTTCAGAATTATGGGTTAACTTAGTGGAGAGCGGAGAAGCAAGTGGTAATCTATCGATGGTTTTGGCCAGGCTTGCCACTTACTTAGAAAAAAATGAATCTTTTAAGAGAAAAGTTATCTCAGCGCTTATTTATCCGGCCATACTCATAATGGCAGGAATAGCTGCCTTGTTGTTTTTAACTATAAAAATCATTCCTACCTTCGCGGAATTATTTAAAGGGTTTGATGTCGAGATGCCGTTTCTCACTCAAGTTTTATTAAATGTGAGCGATGTAATTAAAAGAGGCTTCCTGATGATTATTATTGCGGTTGTTGCGAGTTTCTGTATATTTAAAAAGTATATTAAAACAAAAATTGGCCGGAGAACATACGAAAGATTCAAATTTGGCCTCCCGATATTCGGAGATTTTTTTCGCGGATTAGTAATTGAAAGGTTTTCTTCTGAAATGTGCACGCTTGTCGAAAGCGGCGTGCCTATTCTTTACTCATTAGAAATTACCGAGCATAGCGTCGGCAATTTAATCATGTCGGATATCGTCCATCAGATTAAAGATGAGGTGCGCGCCGGCAAAAATTTAAGCCTGCCTTTGGAAAGAAGCGGTTTTTTTGAGCCAATGGTAGTGCAAATGGTTGCTATCGGAGAAGAGGTAGGTGAGCTGCCGCAGATGTTTAAAAAGATAAACACATTTTATCAGGAGTACATCGAAACTTTCTTAAATCGTTTCGCTTCGATATTCGAACCGGTTGTGATGATATTCATGGGTTTAGTTATCGGGATTGTGATTATTGGTATGTTTCTGCCGATATTTCAGATTACTAAAATTTCAGGATAAAATTATTGACAAATACTTAAAATCCTATAGAATAAATTAGGTTTAAGCAGCTAACAAAAGGAGGAATGAATGAGGAAAGGTTTTACGCTTTTGGAATTAATCATCGTTATTATTATCATCGGCGTATTGGCTACTCTTGGTTTTACCCAGTATACAAAAGTAGTGGAAAAAGGCCGCGCAGCTGAAGCAAGGGCAATATTAGGAAGTTTGAGAACTGCTGAAAGAGCTTATTATCTTGAGTATGAAGCTTTTACCGCGACTCTTGCAGACTTAGGCATTGATGCTCCTGCTGTCTGCGCAACAACTCATTATTTTAGTTATGCATGCGCTCTTGCTACCGGAACCTGTACTGCTACCAGGTGTATAGCTGGCGGAAAAACTCCAAACGCAGCTGTAGTTTATAATAAGACACTTGATCAGGCTGGTGTTTTTGGCGGCACCGCGGGTTATTAGCTTTAAATTGATTTAAGTATCTACAGGGCTAAAAAAATGCCAAGAAGAAAAAGTGTTACCTTAATGGAAATGTTGGTAGTGATAATCATCATTGGTGTTTTGGCTGCTTTGGCTTTGCCAAATTTTGGGCCCTTTAAAGAAAAAACTCTTGAAAGAGAGGCTAAGGCTAGCCTTAGCTTAGTTCGCGCCGCGGAAAAAATTTACCGGATGGAAAATTCGTTTTATTGTCCTGATTCTGGTAGTAGCCCTATTCTTACCTCAGCTATTAACACTAATCTTAAACTGTCATTACTTGAAGGCACTTCAAAAAATTGGGATTATAAAATAGTTTCAACCGGAGCAAATAATTTTTCTGCCAGGGCTAAGCGCGTTACAGATCCTACCAAGGTTTGGTGTATTACTGATGCTACTGAAGATCCTTATACCGCGGCTTGTGTTTATTAAACAATTTTGATACATTCTTTTTATTAAAAAAAAGGGGGTGTCTTTTTTTGTTAAGATATCCCCTAATTTTTAACCTAAAAATGAAGAATAACAAAAAGGGGTTTACATTATTAGAAATTGTTATTTCTAGTATTATTCTTGCTATTACTTCTGTAGGGTTAGCCGGTATTTGTATTTCAGGTAAGAAGTATATAGCGCATGCCCGAGCGCGTATGGCAGGAGGGGAGTTAGGCGAGCTATTTTTAAATCCTCTGCAGTCATATGTTTCGCAAAGCGAAAGAAGTATTGTAGCATTTGATGGCTGGGATGATGTTAACAACGCCTTGAAAGTTACCGGAGGGACTTTGCGTTACTGTGACAGCAACATCACCCATACGCAGCAGCCATTTTGTCTTCCCCAGGCAGACAGGACATTGGCTGGTATTGAATACAGCGCAACCTATCAAATAACAGCTCATCCATCTACAGATAAAATCCGTAAAGTAGTAACTACTATTAATTGGGTAGAACCTTAAATAATAAAATATGAAAAAAGCTGCTGTATCGCTTTTAGAATTATTGGTTGCTCTTATTTTGTTATCAATTCTTGTTTTAAGCATTTCCAGTGTTGTAAATTTTAGCCGATACCATGTTATAAATGCAGACAAACGGGCAAGGGTGCAAAATGACGTTTCTTTTGTGTTGGCACATATGAGAAAAAGCGTGCAGCGCGGGATTGGCGATACGAATAATCCGCCTCTGGTTACTATTACTAATGGTTTTAGGGTAAGGGTGGATAATAATGTACTGCTGCCGACACCGGGAAATTATAGCGATGATTCGTGGTTGAATTATGCCTTAAGCGCTAATACGCTTTCTTTTAGCTGTACTCAAGTTTCTGCAGCTTCGCCGGCTTGTCCGTCCGCAGAGAATTTATCTACGAAAATTGTTAGTGGCGCAGTATTTGCTGCAATCCCCGCAGTCCCTGCCAGCGGTTTTAATTATTATTTTCGTGATAATGATACTACATTAGAGGTTGCCCTAGTGGCAAGGTATGATCCTGCAAGTGCTGCAAGTGCGGATAATCCAGAAGTAGTCATGAAAAACAGTATACTTGCGCGCAGCGCCGCTTCAAGATAATCCAAGAAACCCCCCGTCTATTAATGACTCTCGCTTGTCTTTAACTAAATTAGTGATATAATAATTTATGAAATTTAGTTTTATTTAAAATTTAGGGCCCGTAGCTCAGCTGGGAGAGCACCTCGTTCGCAACGAGGGGGCCAGCGGTTCGATCCCGCTCGGGTCCACCACATTTATGAAAAATTTCTTAAAATTTATCAGTTGTTTATTTTTCCTCTATCTATTCCTTCCGAATGCTCTCGCTGATACGCCAAAAAAAGAAGCTCTTTTTTACAAAAAGTTAGACAGTAAGACTGTACAGTGCCATCTTTGTCCCCGTTTTTGTGTCATCTCCGATGGAAAGAGAGGTTATTGCCGGATAAGAGAAAATAATGGAGGCATTTTGTATACATTATCCTTTGCTAAGCCTGTAAGCCTGAATGCCCTTGATCCTATTGAGAAGAAACCACTATTTCATTTTTTACCAGGCACGAAAACATTTTCTCTCTCCACTGCCGGATGTAACTTAAATTGTAAGTTTTGCCAGAATTGGGAAATTTCCCAAAAAGCCCCAGAAGAAGTGGAATTTGTATATTTAGAGCCCCAGGAATTAATTGATAAGGTTAAGGCATCGGGCCTTAATATAATTGCTTATACTTATACGGAGCCGACTATTTTTTACGAGTATATGCTTGAGACGGCAAAACTTGCCAAGGCAGGTGGCATAAGAAATGTTATGCATTCAAACGGTTTCATAAATCCGGAACCTTTGCAGCAATTAGCTCAATATTTGGATGCCGCTAATATCGATTTAAAAGGTTTTAGCGATGATTATTATGTTAAAATGTGCGCAGGCACTTTGGCGCCGGTTTTGGCATCATTAAAGATTTTAAAACAAGAAGGGGTGCATTTGGAAATAACAAATCTTGTTTTGCCTTCATATAATGACGATGCGGATTCTACTAAAAAGATGTGTTTATGGATCAAAGAAAATTTAGGGGCAGATACCCCGCTGCATTTTTCCCGGTTTTGGCCGATGTATAAACTTGCCCAGCTTAATCCTACGCCGATAGAAACTCTCCAGCGTTTAAGGCAAGCGGCTTTAGGATGCGGCTTAAAATATGTTTATATAGGGAATATAGGAACAAATCCAGCGGAAAATACATATTGCCCTAAATGCGGCAAGATTGTTATCGGCCGCCGCGGGTATTTTATCGTAGAGAACAATATTATTGATGGCAAATGTAAATTTTGCGCAGAAAGGATATCCGGTGTCTGGAATTAGAATATTAAGAATAATTTTTATTGTAGCTATCAGCTATCAGCTATCAGCTATCGGCTGTTTTGCCCAAGATATAAAAGAGCCTGATGTCGCAGGCGCATTTTATCCTAGCGATCCTGTAGAGTTATCTGTGATGATTGATGGTTTTCTTTCTGCGGCGAATCCAGAGAAAATAGATGGCCAGATTTTCGGCCTGATTTGCCCTCATGCCGGATATGGTTTTTCCGGGCAAACAGCAGCCTTTGGTTATAAGTTGATTCAGGCTAAGCCATATAAAACAGTTGTCATAATCGGGGTAAGCCATTTTTATGGGTTTGGCGGGATCTCTGTGTATCCGCAAGGGAAATTTCGTACACCACTGGGAGATTTAGAAATTGACTCTGAATTCGCGAAAAATTTGCTTAATCAAGAAAACGGAATAGTCTTTGACCCGGAGGCTTTTAAAAATGAGCATTCCCTGGAAGTACAACTTCCCTTTTTACAAAAGGTATTATCAGATTTTAAAATTGTGCCGATTATTACAGGAGATACCAGCCTTTCTACTTACCGGAAATTAGCCCAACTTCTTAAGCAGGAAATCGCAACTCGTCAAGACGTATTAGTGATTGCCTCTTGTGATATGTATCATGGATACGATTACCAAGACGCGCAAAAATACGACGAGCTAACCTTATCGAGCATAAAAAACATGGATGCAGAAGGTATTTATTATGGCTTACGCCAAGGAAAGCTGGAATTTAAAGATGGATTTCCCGCGATTATATTATTAATGCTGGCAAAAGACTTAGGGCACAAAACAGTGAAAGTGTTAAACTATACTAATTCTGCTATAGTTACCGGCAAAAAGATAAAGGGCATCTGGACAGTAGGGTATTCAAGTTGTGCAATTGATAAGGAGGACACCCGGCCATATCGGATTGGCCGGTGTTCACTTATTGTGAAGGAGAGGAATATGCTAAATAGAGAGCAGAAGAAAAAGTTGTTGGAAATTGCGCGGGGTTCCTTAGAGGTGTATTTAAAAACAGGTAAAAAAATGAATTTAACCGAAGTTGATCCGGTTTTGCTCAAAGAAATGGGGGCATTTGTAACCCTTAAAGAAAACGAGGAATTAAGAGGATGCATTGGTAATTTTATCGGGACAGGGCCTTTATATTTGACTGTCCGCGATATGGCAGTGGAGGCAGCTGTGGGCGATCCGCGTTTTACGGCTGTAGAGCTGCCGGAGTTAAAAAAAATTGAAATAGAGATATCCGTGCTGTCTCCCATGGAGAAAGTGGATTCAGCGGATAAAATCGAATTGGGCAAGCATGGGGTCCTGGTGCGCAAAGGTATGCAAAGCGGCGTATTCCTCCCTCAAGTAGCTGCGGAAACTGGTTGGAATAAAGAAGAATTCCTCTCTAACCTCTGTCTGCATAAAGCAGGTTTAGCTCCTGATGCATGGAAGGATAAAAGTATTGAAATGTATATATTTACAGCAGAAGTGTTTTCGGAAAAGGAATATAGATAGTATGTTTAAATTAATTATTGCTTTATTTCTATTGGGATTGTCATTCGGCTCCGGGCCGTGCATCGCCAGTTGCGGTCCGGTTTTAATTTCTTATGTTGCCGCCAAGAGAAAGGATTTGTTAAAAAACATCGTAATTTATCTTTTGTTTTCTTTTGCAAGGGTACTTGTATATATCGTTTTAGGATTATTGATTTTCTTGGTTGGCAAGTTCACAATAGAGAATGTTTTGGGTAGTTTTGCTAAATATGTTTTTATTTGCGGTGGGCTCTTTATTATTACTTTAGGTTTTTTTATCTGCTTAGGCAAAAATATCAAATTAAAATTTTTCCAAAAGGATAAACAAAATATTTTTATAATCGGCTTGGTTATTGGCCTGCTTCCTTGTGCGCCGCTATTGGTAATGCTTTCTTATATAGGATTAATTTCTAAAAGCTGGCCGCAGGCTTTATTATACAGCACAGCATTTGGCATAGGAACAGTATTTTCGCCTTTACTGCTATTGGTTATTATGGCCAGCTTTTTTAATCGTATTCTAAAGAATTTAAAAGAAGTTTATTGCCGGGTATTTAATTTTCTCTGCGGCTTGGTGATGATGCTATTGGGAATACATTTGATTATGCAGGCTTTTAGAGGGTTAATTTAAATGCACAGATTTTATTGCCCGGGAAAAAACATCTCAGTTGATACTATTGTTATCGACGAACCGAATCAGGCGCATCACATTAGGGATGTCTTGCGCTTAAAAATAAAAGAAAAATTAGATATTTTTGACGAACAAAGGAACATTTACAAATGTTGTATCAAAGAAATTTTAGCTGATAAGATTATTTTAGAGGTTCTTGCTATGAGTACCAAGAATGTTAAGAAAAAAATTGAAATTGTAATTGCCTGCGCTATTCCTAAGAAATCCAAGATGGATGATATAGTGGATAAGCTTACTCAAGTCGGCGCAAGTAGAATTATTCCTTTAGAGACCGAGCGCATAGTTATTAAATTAGACGCAGATAAGAAAGCATTACGAGGTAAGCGTTGGGAAAAAATCGCATTGAGCGCCGCTTGCCAAAGCAAGCTCGATGAAGTCCCGGTTATTGAGCCGGTTTTAACTTTCAAAGATGTTTTATCAAGTTTTAAGGATTATGATTTAAAGCTTATTCCTACTTTATGCGCAGAGCGTAAACAATTAAAAGAAATTTTAGAGAAGATTAAACCAAAAAAGATACTGGCGCTTATCGGGCCAGAGGGAGATTTTACCACCCAAGAAGTAGAATTAGCTAAACGCGCGGGTTTTATCCCGATTTCTTTGGGGGCTTCAGTGTTGCGGGTAGAAACCGCGGCAGTTGCAGTGGCAAGCTTTCTAAGATTATATTATGAAGAGTAAAAGCCATCGAACTGTTAAATTTCTTACCTTAGGTTGTAAGGTTAATCAATATGATACTCAGGTTACTAGAGAGCAATTCTTAAGTTTGGGATTTAAAGAGCTAAATTCTAATCACCCCGCAGATTTTTATGTTATTAATACCTGCACAGTAACACATCGTTCGGATGCCAGCTCCCTCAATTTTATCCGTCGGGCAAAAAAAGAAAACCCTAAAGGAAAACTTATTGTTACCGGCTGCCTGACAGAGTTGGATAGCGACAGGATTACTAAAATTCCAGGCGTCAATTATATAATAAAAAATAAGGAAAAAGAGAGGATAGTTGATTTATTGAAGGGACTGTCCCCGAAGGGGACTGTCCCTGTAACTGCAAAAGGTATTTCTTATTTTAAAGCTCATACCCGCGCTTTCTTAAAAATACAGGATGGCTGTGATAATTTCTGTTCTTATTGTAAGGTGCCCCTGGTGCGCGGCAGGTCCCGGAGTAAGCCATTAAGCCAGATTATCAACGAGGCCAAGAGGTTAGTCAAAAACAACTTTAAGGAAATAGTTTTAACTGGTATATGTTTGGGTTCGTATGGGAAAAAGGGGACGGTTCTATTTTCTAAAATAGAACCGTCCCCTTTTTCCCCTTTTTCTCTGGTTCATGTGATTACTGCTTTAGAAAATATAGATGGTTTGGCGCGCATACGGCTCAGCTCTATTGAGGCAGGTGATGTTTCGGATGAACTAATTAATAAAATGAGCTCATCTAAAAAGCTCTGTCGGCATTTGCATATTCCTATTCAAAGCGGCGATGATGAGATTTTAAAGAAAATGCGGCGTAAATATTGCCGCGCTGATTACCTTGAGCTGATTAGAAAAATAAAGAGCCGGATTCCCAAAATAGCTATTACTACGGATGTTTTAGTGGGATTCCCGCATGAGACTGAAGCCAATTTTAATAATACAATAACATTGGTAAGAAAAATCCTTCCGCTTAAGGTGCATATTTTTCCTTATTCAAGAAGAGGGGGCACTTTAGCTGCCGAGGAAAAAACCGGGACGCCCCCTCTTGTTCTAAAGGAAAGAGTTTGGCGCCTAAAAAATATTGGCGATTCTTGCGCGCTTAATTACAAAAAGAAATTTTTAGGAAAGAAAACAGAGGTGCTTATCGAGAGCCGCATGAAGCTTAAGCTTGATTATTGGCAGGGATATACTGATAATTATCTTAAGGTGATAATTAAGTCAAAGGCTAATTTAAGAGGCAGAATTATCCCGGTAAGATTAAAGAAAATCAAGGATGATTATTTTACGGCAATTTATTGCATAAATTAACTTGACAGTGTTTAAAGTGTTGTGTATAAATATATTATAAATAAAGATTACACCCGGCGCTTATCGGATTTGCGCCGGTGTTGTGTCTGTACACAAGGAGGTTAAGAATGAGATTGAAA
>JAZDFW010000049.1:0-18088 GCA_043807505.1 Candidatus Omnitrophota bacterium
ACAATAATAATGCTAAGGGCTTACCTACTATTTCACTGTGGCCTACCACCACTACTTCCTTACCGTATAAATCTATAGCAGTGCTATTTATTAACTCCATTACTGCCGCAGCTGTACAAGGAACAATTCTCGCCTTGCCAAATAAAACTTTTCCAATATTAGCCGGATGCATGCCCTCAATGTCTTTTTCCGGCAAAATAAATTGGGATATTTTTTTATAATCTATCTGTTCCGGAAGCGGCATCTGGATAATAATACCGTTTACGGATTTGTCAATATTCAGCTTATTCACAAATTCGATTAAGGCGGATTCTTGAATATTTGCCTCTAAGGTATGTAATTGATAATCGATGCCTAAATTTTCCGCGGCTTTTTTCTGCTGCCTGACATAAGCTTGCGCACCGGCATTCTCACCAACCATAATACTTGCCAATACCGGCTTAAATTTTAAAGATTGAACTGACTGTTTTATCTCTTCCTTGATTTTTTCTGCCAGCAGCTTACCCTCTAATAATTTTGCCAACTTTATCCTCCGTAATCATGCGTATTTTCCAGACTCTCTTTGCTTTTTGGTTGAGTTCTTTCCTAATATCCGCGGTTAATCTCTTATCTTGCAATAATTTTAAATTAATTTCCACATTGAAATAGGCAGAAACAAAAGCTGCCTCCAGCATTACTGCCGCTACTGCCACATCAGAGATTAAATTACGATTTCCTTTTTCGATTAAAAACGGGCACAGTTTGATAGCCTCAAAACAAAGACGGGCCAGCATAAAAGGAGTGTTTATTGCGTCTTTTAGATTTTTGCTTTTATAAGCGCTAACATCCAAATCTACCAAATCAAGAAATTCTTTTCTTAAGGCTTCTGATTTCTCAAATATTTCCTTAAGTTCCTTTTCATAAGCAGCATATTTAAGTTTACCCAAAGTAAAATTAACCACCATACTAATTAATGAAACACCCAGTGCCGCATTTAAAGCAGCAGCTGAACCTCCTCCTGGAGCCGGTAACTTAGCTGCTAAGTCATCCAAATACTTTTTTAGAGTTTTGTTTTTATACATTTTTAAAGAAAATTACGCTTACCAACTCAGGCCAGCCCTATAATATTGCCTTTCTCGTCAATATCAATATTTTCGCCGCGGGGATGCGATGGTAATCCCGGCATAGTTTGCATTGTGCCACATAAAGGGTATAAGAACCCAGCGCCGATTGAGGCACGTATATCTCTTATAGGCAAAATAAAATCGCACGGCCTTCCTTTTAAATTAGGATCGTGCGATAAAGATAGATGGGTTTTGGCCATACATATAGGCAAATTATCGTAACCTCTCTCTGTGTAAATCTTGAGCTTCTCTTCTGCCAAAGGTTGATATTCTATATCTTTAGCACCATAAATTCTTGTGGCAATAATTTTAATCTTTTCTTTTATAGGGATGTCTAAAGGATAAAGGAACTTAAAATTCTTTTTTTCTTGCGCTGCGCGGATAACGCTTTTGCCTAATTCCAGACCTCCGCCAGAACCTCTAGCCCAGACTTCACTAACACAACAATCATAAGTCCCAAACTCTTTTGCTTTTTTCTTTACAAAATCTATCTCTTTATCCGTATCGCAGGAAAATCTATTTATGGCTACAACCACCGGAATGCCAAAAATTTTCATATTCTCCATCTGCTTTTCTAAATTACAAATTCCCTCATCTATTGCCCTTATATCTTCTTTCTCTAAACAGGTATCTAAAGGCATACCAGCTATAATTTTAAATCTTCCGCTATGTGCTTTAAGCGCCCTTATGGAACAGACAATCACTGCGCAATCAGGAATAAGGCCGCTTACTCTGCATTTAATATCAAAAAATTTCTCTGCGCCGCAATCAGCGCCAAAACCCGCTTCAGTTACCACATAATCTGAAAGTGCTAAAGCAATTTTATCCGCTAAAATCGAGCTATTCCCATGTGCAATATTAGCAAAAGGTCCAGCATGCACAAAGCAGGGCGTATGCTCAATAGTCTGAATCAGATTTGGCCTAATTGCATCTTTTAAAAGAACGGTCGTACTCCCCGCAACTTTTATATCCTCTGTGGTTACGGGCTTACCCTCAACCGTCTCAGCCAAAACAATCCTGCCAATGCGTTGGCGCAAATCTTTTAAACCACTGCTTAAAGCTAATATTGCCATAATCTCTGAAGCAACAGCAATATCAAACCCGCTGTCACGCGGAATGCCGTTTTCTTTTCCTCCCAAACCAATTTTTATATTTCTTAAAAACCTATCATTGATATCCAACACGCGACGCCAATATATTTTTTCAGGATTAATATTTAAGGGGTTGCCTTTAAGCAGAGAATTATCCAAAAAAGCGGCTGTCAAATTATGGGCAAGGCCAACTGCATGCACATCACCTGTAAAATTGAGATTAAAATCCTCCATAGGCAAAACTTGAGAATATCCACCACCTGCAGCTCCGCCTTTTATACCAAATACAGGGCCTAAAGAAGGCTGCCTAATACAAGTGGAAGTAAATTTTCCTAATCTGTTTAAGGCCATAGAAAGGCCAATGGTAGTAACCGTCTTTCCTTCGCCTAAAGGCGTAGGCGTAATAGCAGTAACTAATATGTATTTACCTTTAGGCTTATTTTTAATTTTATCTAAAATATCCAAATCAATTTTAGCAATATATCTTCCATAAGGAATAAGGTATTTTTTATCAATCTTTAATTTCTCCGCAATTTTCTCTATTGGGAATTTTTTTACTTTTTTTACAATTTCAAAATCAGTCAGCATTTTTAATATGTATACTTAGCGTCTAATTCAAAGGCATTTTGAATTAGGTCAATCTTTGGCAGATCTTTTTGAAAGGTTATGGCAATTACATCAAATCGGGCTTTTTTGTCTAAGAGTTTCTTTTCCTTTAAAAACAAAAGCGCGGTTTTTGCAATCCGCCTTTTCTTATTATCCGGTATCGCTTCCTGAGGAAGGCCGAATTTGTCAGTTGAACGGGTCTTTACTTCCACAAAGCAGATAGTATCTTTATCTATAGCAATAATATCTATCTCGCCTAACTTTGTCCTATAATTTTTCGCTAGAATCTTATAACCGTTATCTATTAAAAAAGACGCGGCCTTAGATTCACCAGAGTTGCCTAAGTATTTTTTTTGCTTAAACACAACAAAAGGTTTTTCTGTGTATTGATGAAACCCCAAGTTTTTTTATGGCTTGTTTATGCATTTTTGTAGGGTAACCTTTGTGTTTCATAAATCCATATCCCGGGAATATCGAATCATACTTAAGCATTATCCTGTCTCTGGTCACTTTTGCTAAAATTGAACCACAGGCAATACTTTTGGACTTAGAGTCGCCCCTGATAATATTTGTATATGGGTAATTGGTTTTGATTTTTACATTACCATCTACGATAATATGGATCTGTTTTTTCATATTGGTTTTAAGTTTATTAATAAGGGCTTGTATTGCTTGTTCCATTGCTATGCGGGTTGCCTCAAGAATATTTAAGGCGTCAATTACTGTTTCATCCACAATAGCGATGCCAAACACTGATTTTTCAATAATTTCAGGATAAGCTTTTTCTCTCTGTAGAGCCGTTAATTTCTTGGAATCGTCAATACGATTTTTAAAGTAAACGCTTTTTAAAGCAACAGCGCCTGCTACCACAGGGCCGGCCAATGGGCCTCGGCCTGCCTCATCCACCCCGATAATTAACTTATAACCTTTTCTTTTAAAATATCTCTCGTAATATAACACTCAAAAAAGATTATTTAGTAAGAAAATTTTACTTACGCTTTTTTTCCTGAGAATCAATTTTTGTTGCCTGTTTACCGAGTTTACCCCTTAAATAATAGAGCTTTGCCCTTTTCACCTTTCCCGAACGGATAAGCTCTATGC
Organism: Candidatus Omnitrophota bacterium; assembly: GCA_043807505.1. GTDB lineage: Bacteria > Omnitrophota > Gorgyraeia > Gygaellales > Profunditerraquicolaceae > JAZDFW01. The sequence goes on from JAZDFW010000049.1 coordinate 3,902, forward strand.
GTTCAATATTAGGCGAATAGAGAGGAAAAACACGCTCAATACCTTCTCCATAAGAAACTTTTCTTACGGTAAAACTGACCTTTAGCCCGCTTCCCTGCTTGGCAATAACTATCCCCTCAAACGGATGTAAACGCACCTTATCCAGGCCTTCGGGAATTTTGGTCAGAACCTTTACGGTATCGCCAACGCCAAACTTAGGCATTTCTTTTTTACAAAATTCTGCTTCAATAGCCTTCATCTTGTCCATTTTTTACTTTCCTTTCCTTGTATTTTCGTTTTTCAAAATATCAGGGCGCCTTTCTTGCGTCCTAATAAGCGCTTCTTTCTTTCTCCAAATCTCTATTTTCCTATGATCGCCTGATAAGAGCACTGCGGGAACCTTTATTCCTTTAAAATCAGCAGGCCTTGTATACTGCGGATATTCTAATAGATTACATTCAAATGACTCAAAATTCAAGGAATTTTTATTCCCCAAAACACCCGGTATAAGCCTTACTATCGTATCAACCAAAACCATAGCCGGTAACTCACCTCCGGTTAGAATATAATCTCCGATAGAAATTTCTTCATCAACTAAACTCTGCCTTATGCGTTCGTCAAGGCCTTCATAATGGCCGCAAATCAAGATAAGATGTTTATTTTTTACGAGTTTTTTAGCCATTTTTTGGGTTAACGCTCTTCCCTGCGGGCAAAGCAGGATAGTTTTAATTTTTGAGTTTTTCGCTTTACGTTTTAAGCTTTCAACTGCCCTAAATATCGGCTCAGGGGCCATCACCATGCCCGAACCTCCGCCAAAAGGGCGGTCATCGACTTTTTTATGCTTATCTAAAGTATAATCCCTAAGATTATGGATATTAATCTTGACCTTGCCTTTTTGCTGCGCTCGCTTAATAATAGATTCGTTTAAGACAAAATCAAACATTTTTGGGAAAATTGAGATAATATCGATTATCATACTGCTTGCCTGCCTTGATTATTATATCTATTTAAAAACTCTTCCTTAAACTCCAATAACCTATCCTGCGCAATCGCCTCTCTTACTCTATCCATTAAATGTACAAAGAAATAAATATTGTGATAAGAAAGCAAAATAAGCCCGAGCATTTCTTTAGCATTAAACAGATGCCTTAGGTAAGATCGGCTAAAATTTTTGCAGCACAAACAATCGCATTCTTTATCTAAAGGGCCGAAATCTTCTATATAAGGCGAATTCCTGATAATAATTTTTCCTTCGCTAGTAAAAGCCGTACCGTTTCTTCCATAGCGCGTAGGAATTACGCAATCAAATATATCAATACCTTTTTGGGCAGCTTCAATCAAATCCTGCGGATACCCGATCCCCATAACATAGCGCGGTTTATCAGTTGGTAATAGGCTAGCCACAAAATCAATTGTATTATATATTAGGGAACTTGGTTCGCCAACCGAAACTCCACCAATAGCATACCCATCAAAATCCATTTCAACAAGCCGCTCGCTACACTCGCGCCTTAAATCTTCGTAAGTAGCTCCTTGTATAATGGCAAAAAGTGATTGATGTTCTTGGCGCGGGGAATTTTTGGAACGCTCTGCCCATTTAATTGTCCGTTCCATAGCAATTCTTGCATGGTCCTTAGCACAAGGATAGTGCGCGCATTCATCTAATGGCATCATTATGTCGCTCCCCAAAATACTTTGCGTTCTAATTACATCCTCCGGAGCCAAAAAGTGCTTCATTCCGTCTATATGAGATTGAAACTCGACTCCCTCATCGGTAACCTTTCGAAAAAGCGGTAAACTAAATACCTGATAACCGCCGCTATCAGTAAGTATGGGTTTTGACCAAGACATAAAATTATGTAAAGAGCCGCATTTTTTTATAACGTCTAGGCCCGGCCGCAAAAAAACGTGGTAGGCATTAGACAAAATAATCTGAGCCCCGCATTCATCAAGCTGTCCGGGTAAAATACCTTTAACAGTAGCATGTGTTCCTACCGGCATAAAACAAGGAGTTTGAATCTCTCCGTGCAAAGTAGTAATTTTGCCTATTCGTGCCAAGGTGTGTTTTTCCTGGTGAATTAAAGTATACATTATAGAATCAACATTGCGTCGCCGTAACTATAAAATCTATATTTTCTGTCAATTGCCTCTTGGTAAGCCTTTTTGACAAGTTCTCTGCCGCAAAAAGCACATACCAGCATAAACAGGGTTGTGCGGGGCAGATGAAAATTAGTCAAGAGGCAATCAGTAATTTTAAATTTATACCCGGGGTAAATAAATAAATCGGTAAAGCCTTCTTGGGCTTTCGAGGCATAAGCCTCTAAAGTCCGTAAACTTGTGGTGCCGACAGCAATAATACGTTTTTTATTCAACCTCGCGTCGTTAATGGAGCGAATCGTTTCTTGAGGAATCAAGTAATACTCAGAGTCCATTCTATGATTCCTGATATCTTCCGTAATAACGGGTTTAAAAGTACCTAATCCCACATGAAGAGTTACATAGCTAACATTTACCCCAAAAGACTCTAAAGCGTTAATCAATTTTTCAGTAAAATGAAGCCCTGCCGTAGGAGAAGCAACAGCACCTTCATTTTTTGCATAAACTGTCTGATAATAAACAGCGTCTTTTACCTCTGGCTCTCTTTTTATATAAGGAGGCAGCGGCATTTGGCCATAAGCATATATCGAAGAGGCATCTTTTGCGCAAAACAAAATCTTGTTTCTAGAAATTATTTCCGCGCTCAGCTTGCCGCTGTTAAAAATTATTGTCTCACCCTGCTTTAATCTATTCGGCTTAATTAACGCCTTAAATGTTAAACTCTGTTGTTCCTGGCTTAACAGTAAAACTTCTACTTTTCCACCAGTCTTACGCACCCCTTTAAACCTGCATGGTAAAACTTTTGTGTCATTTAAAATAAGGGTATCGCCTTTAGAAAAATAATCTTTAATATCTTTAAAAATACGGTGTTCAACACTGTTTTTTTTACGGTCTATAACAATTAACTTTGCCGCATCGCGTTCTTCTAAAGGATACTGCGCAATCAAGTCTTTTGGTAAATTAAAGTCAAAGTTTGTTAGTTGCAATCTCACTCTCCGGATAGTAATATTTTAAGATTTCTTCATATCTGGTGCCATTTTTAGCCATGAAATATGCACCCCACTGGCATAACCCAACCCCGTGGCCCCAGCCAATCCCCTCAAATACAGCATCACGGTCAACAATAGTTATATTAAAATTAGTGCTTCTTATGCTATTAGGCCCGATTATATTGCGGAAATCTTTAGCAGAAATCACTTCATCCTTTTTCTTTGAAACAAGTTTTAAAGAAGCAACGCGTCCGGACTTATTTCTATTCACAATCACAATGCCTATAAGATTATCTAACTTATATGCAGAACCTTTTAGTTTCTTTTCGATTTCATCTAATGATAAAACTTCATGCCAAGAAAAATGAGGCGATTCACGGCAAAAATCACAAACAACCCCTTTTAACACAGGTATATCTATATTCCAAAGTTGGCTGGCATCTTCAGTATGCCCTGCGCAGGTAGCATGAAAATAGGCAGGAAAAATCTTCCCCTTATACATAAGGACAATACCGGAAGTTTCTTCTACTGCTTTATTGGTGCGAAAACGTTCCGAAGTTTTACCTCCGTAGACCTGAGAATATACATCGCCCGTTACGTCAAAATCTTTGCTTAGACTCTGCTGTTTTTGATAAAGCGCGTAAGTCCTGCAAACTACTGCCTGGGCCTTTAATGCTTCCAGCGGCCAATAATGCGAAGCCTCATGATAAAGAATACCTTTAATATAATCTTGGAGCTCGATATTATTTATTACCAGCATCTGCTGGTTGTCTTTTTTTATAAACTGTATTGTTCCCCGGAATACTTTTCCATTTACTAAAATTACATCCTGTGGCTCTGTTCTGACTAAAACTTTGCTTGTATTTGACTTAACTTTCCCTAATAATATACCACTTTTATAAACCGTGACAGTCGTCTTTAATCCTCTGCCGCGGTAAAGAATTTCTCCTGAATGAACATCCATAACTTCGTAGGAGCCTTTGATATCAAGGCCTAAAGAATTAGCATCTTGTATAATTGCAACACGGATAATCCTTGGATCTTGAGCATACAAGCTGAAAGCTGAAAGCTGAAAGCTGAAAATATAAAAATCGCAATAAGTTTAATAGTTCTATTCATTTACGGATAATAAATAAGAATATTGAGTAATTGGGGGGCGGGAGCAAATTCAACCAACGGATTTACAATCACTTCGTTCTGTAAATCACTTCGTTCTGTAAATCCAGGCTTCATTTGAATACATACATCCGCAATATTGCTGGCAATATAAACCATCCTGTTTAGCTTGGGCATAAGCAGTTTTAAATCCCGGACGGAAATCTTCATAATAAAAACCTATTTTTTCTTCACGCGCAATTTTGTTACCGATTTCTTTTATTGTATCTTGATCCTGATAAGGGCTGACTAAAAGAGTAGTAGTAAACATATCAAAACCGTTTTCTTTTGCAGCCGAAGCTGTTCTTTTAAGCCTTATCGACCAACAGATAGCGCATCTTTCAGGGCTCGACTCTTTATTTTGAATCGCAGTAAAATATTCCCTAGGATTATACTCGGCATAAATTATATCGATATTTTGCTTACCGCTTAATGCAATCAATGCCTGCCTTCTAAACTGATACTCTTGGTTAGGATAAATGTTGGGGTTATAAAAAAACCCCGAGGCTTTTACCCCCTTTTTACTCATCTGAGCATAAGGGTAAATCAAACATGGCGCACAGCAAGTATGTAATAGGATTTTCATCTATTCTTTAAACAATTCCTCTTGTCTTTCTTTGGATTTGATTCCAAAATGCTCGAAGGCAATTTTTGTCGCGACGCGGCCGCGGGAAGTGCGTTTCAAGTATCCGGCCTTCAATAAAAATGGCTCTATTGTATCAACTATAGTATCCACTTCCTCATTTAAAGTTGCAGCCAAAGATTCTACCCCCACCGGCCCCCCATCATAGGTTTCAATAATCGTCTGTAACGCCTTACGGTCTATTTGATCAAGCCCCGCTTTATCAATTCCTAGTTCATCCAGGCTTTTAGTAGAAATTTCGATATTTATCTTATTGATATTCTTTACCTGGGCATAATCTCTGATGCGGCGCAGTAATCTATTGGCAACCCGCGGCGTACCGCGGGAACGCCCAGCAATCTCACTTGCCGCATCATTATCAATATCAATACCTAAAGTTTTCGCCGAGTGCTTAATAATCTTTGACAAATCATCAATGTTATAAAAATCTAGGTGATAAAATATGCCGAACCTGCCGCGTAAAGGCGCGGCCAGTAATCCTGAGCGGGTTGTCGCGCCTATTAAAGTGAAGGCTTTAAGATTAAATTTAATCGTACGGGCAAATTGGCCCTTATCAATAACGAAATCGATCTGAAAATTCTCCATTGCCGGATAAAGAAACTCCTCAACCACCTTTGATAATCTATGGATTTCGTCAATAAAAAGAATATCATCTTTTTCCAGGTTAGTCAGGATTCCGATTAGGTCACCCGCGCGCTCAATCGCAGGGCCTGAGGTAGCGGTAATCTTTGCGCCCATTTCATGGGCGATAATATGAGACAATGAAGTCTTCCCTAAACCAGGAGGCCCGGACAACAAAACATGCTCCAGTGGTTCTTTTCTCTGTTTTGCCGCGGTTAAACAAACTTTTAAATTATCCACCAGCTCTTTCTGGCCGATAAACTCTGAAAGTTTTTTGGGCCTTAAAGAAAGATTTAAAACAACATCTTCTTCGGTCTCCTGTTCAGGATTAAAAATTTGCGGCTTAAGATTTGGCGCTTTAAGGATTTTTTGCCTCTGGTCGTCTGCCATAAGGAACAATATTCTCCTTGTTTCTGGTAATCTCTATCTCATCAAATAATTCTTTCTGCCGGGCAACAATTTCCTTCATACGGATCAATTCCAGGATCGAAAGGAAAGTTACTACTATCTCGATTTTATTTTTTGCTTGTTGAAATAACTCAGATAAAGCTATAGAATCTTTTACTAAAAGCAGATGTAAAATCTGATGCACCTTCTCTTCAATAGTAAACTCATCCTTAATTACCTCATAGAAAACTTCTTTAGGGACATCCTGCAATGCTTTTGAAAAAGCACTAATCAGATCAAATATGCTTGCCTCGAAATATATTGCGGTTTCTTTAGGCGATGGCCCTAGCTCCTGCGGCGCGGCCCTTTTAAAAACTTCTTGTTGAGAAATTTCTTTCTGCCTTAAATCATCTGCAATCTCTTTAAATCTTTCATATTCAAGCAAGCGCTTTACTAACTCATCCCTGGGATCTTGCTCAATTTCCTGCAGCTGATTTTCCTCAGCAGGAAGGAGCATTTTGGATTTAATCTGCAATAATGTTGCTGCCATCACCAAAAATTCACCCGCGATATTTAAATCCAACATCCGCATCAATTCAATATAGGCCAAATACTGGTCGGTTACCTTAGAAATCGGTATATCATAAATATTTAGATGGTCTTTTTTAACCAAATACAGCAATAAATCTAGCGGGCCTTCAAATATCTCTAGTTTAATTTTATAGCTCATATATGCATCTTCATTACGCTATGTACTTCTTTTAAGGTATTTCTAGCTTCAGAGGAAGCTTTTTCTGTTCCAACTTGAAGTATCTGCTTAATCTGCGCCTTATCTTTTAAAAATTCCTGGCGTTTTTCTTGAATTGGTTTTAATTTTTCGATTAAACAAGAGGCAAATTTATTTTTACACTCTACACAGCCTAATTTTGCCTTTACACAGGCAATAAACAATTCCTCTTTCATCTGAGGCAAAAAAACGGAATAATAAGAAAAAACATTGCAAACATCCGGATGCCCGGCATCCGTTACTTTTATCCTCTTAGGATCAGTAATCATGCTGGATATTTTTTTCTTAATCGATTCCTGGGAATCAGAAAGATTGATGGTATTATTGTAACTTTTGCTCATTTTTCTACCGTCTAAACCTAAAAGCCGGGGTGAATTTGATAATATCGCATCCGGATTAGGAAATATTTCTTGTTTATAAAGGCCGTTAAAACGCCTGGCAATTTCCCGAGTCAACTCTAAGTGCGGCAGCTGGTCTTCACCAACCGGTACACAAGCTGCTTTATAAACTAAAATATCCGCTGCCTGCAATACTGGATATCCTAAAAATCCATAGGTATGCAGGTCTCTAGTTGTAACTTCTTTTAACTGCTCTTTATAAGTAGGGCAACGTTCGAGCCAACCTAGAGGAGTAAAACAGGAAAATATCATGTTTAATTCAAGGTGTTCTGGCACCTGCGACTGAATAAATATCGTGGATTTTTCAGGATCAATTCCAACACTTAACCAATCAATAACATTATCAATGATTGCTTCCGAGATTAACGACGGCTCAATATATTCACCCATCAATGCATGCCAATCAGCAACCATAAAAAAAGAATCATATTCTTCTTGTAGTTTTACCCAGTTATCTAAGGCGCCGACAAAATGCCCTAAATGCAATTTTCCCGTTGGCCGCATCCCGCTAAGTATTCGCTTTTTCATAATTTTATAATTTCCTTGCTATCTTTTCTATATCGTAAGCTTCAATAATATCGCCTTCTTGTAGATTATCAAAACCCGCTAAGGTAATACCGCATTCAAATCCTTCCGCAACTTCTCTTACATCGTCTTTAAAACGCTTTAAATTCCCAATTTTACCTTCAAAAGTTAATTCGCCGTTTCTAACCAGGTTAATAACTGCCTGACGATTAATTTTGCCTTTTACGACAAAACAGCCGGCTACAGTACCTGAACGAGAGAGCTTAAAGACTTTTCTTACCTCAACTTTTCCTAAGAATACTTTCTTTAGCCTCGGCTCAAGCATACCTTCTACTGCCTGCTTTATATCATTGGCTAATTCGTAAATGATATTATAGAGCCTGACATCCACGCCTTCTTTAGCGGATAATTCTTTTGCGCGCTCGTCTTGGGCTACATTAAAACCCAACACTAACGCATTAGAAGCAACTGCTAAGATAATATCAGATGGGTTAATATTGCCAACACCCTCGTGAATAATATCTAATTTAATTTCCGAAATATTTATCTTTGCTATCGTATCCTTAATTGCTGCTAAAGAACCCTGCACATCTGCCTTAATGATCATCTTTAGTTCTTTTAACTTCCCTTCTTTTATCTGAGAGTATAAATCTTCAAGGCTAATTTTTTTGTCATTTTTTATCTGCAATAACCTTTCTTTTTCCAGGCGAATTTCTACTAATTCTTTTGCTTGTTTTTCATCTTTTATGACAAAGAATTGATCTCCTGCCGCAGGCATACCTGAAAGGCCCAATATTTCAACCGGATAGGCAGGCGGCGCCTCAGTTACTGCCTGGCCCAGATGGTTAAACATAGCACGAATCTTTCCGTAACAACTTCCCACAATGATGCTTTCATTTAAATGCAGTGTTCCGTTTTGAATCAAAAGAGTTGCTACCGGGCCTTTGCCTTTAGACATTTTTGCATCAATGATAACACCCTTTGCCAAACGGTTTGGGTTGGCTTTTAATTCAAGCATCTGAGATTCTAAAATTATCATTTCCAAAAGATTATCTATGCCTTGCCCTGTTTTTGCGGAAACCAAAGCAGTAATAGTTTTACCACCCCAATCTTCAGCTAAAAGTTCAAGTTCTGAGAGTTGTTTTTTGACTTGATCAACTTGAGCCTGAGGTTTATCAATTTTATTTATTGCAACAATTATTGAGACACCTGCGGCACGGGCATGATCAATGGCTTCTTTAGTCTGAGGCATAATGCCATCGTCTGCTGCAACAACCAAAATTACGATATCGGTAATTTTAGCCCCGCGCGCGCGCATTGCCGTAAATGCTTCATGGCCTGGTGTATCAAGAAAAGTGATATCTCCGTTAGAAAGATGCACCCTGTAAGCACCGATATGCTGTGTAATACCGCCATGTTCAGAATCAACAACCTTAGTTTTTCTAATTGCATCCAACAGGGAGGTTTTTCCATGATCAACATGGCCCATCATGATTACAATCGGAGAACGGGGTTTTAAAAATTCTGGAGAATCTATTTCTTGGTGTACCCTTAAGGCTAATTCTTCTTCGGCGAGAGCATGCTTTATTTTAAATCCGAATTTTTCACAGATAATCGTAACAGTAGCTTCATTTAACGCCTGATTTATCCCTGCCATGACGCGCATATCCATCAGCGCTTTAATCAATACCGATGATTTTTCCTGGAGCCTAATTGCTAAATCTTTAACCGTAATAGGAAATTTTAACTCTAACTCCCTTAATTCCTTGGCAGAAACTACCACTTCAGGAGGCGCTTCTTCTCTTATTATTTCCGGCTTCCTGCTCTCTTCTTTTTTTACTGGTAATTCTTTTTTTACTTCTTCTTTAACAGGCAGCTTAAAGCTACCAGCTTCTGGCAAGTGCTTAGTAACCGGCTTACTAATTACAACCTTAGGTTTTGGCTTAAACACTTTGGCAGCTTTTATAACGTTAACCTTAAATTTCCTGGCTGCTGCGGTTTTAATAACGGCTATTTTTTTAGCCGCCTTTTGCGCCTTTGGCTTTTGCTTTACCTGCAATTTACTCTTTTCTTTAATTTTAGGATTTTGTTTTTTTGCTTTTATCTTTACTGCCATGGCTTCCCCTTGCTTTTTATTTAAGCTTTTTAGCCTCTTCAATAATTTTCTCTGCTTTAATCTGACCTATACCCTTTATCTTTAGCAGGTCATTGATATCTGCTTTCAAAATATCTTCCACATTTGTTAAGCCTGCTTCTTTTAATGCCTGGAGAGTCTTTTCTCCTACGCCGGATAATTGTAAGAGTGTAACTTTAGCTTCCTTAAGAACTTCCGGGGCTGTCTCTTCTTCCTGGATTTTTTTCTTTTCTTCTTTTTCTTTTGCCTGGGATGAAGTGGCCTTTGTACGAATATCCAAATCCCAGCCGATCAGCCGCGATGCAAGCCTAACATTCTGTCCGTGCTTACCGATGGCCAGAGATAATTGATCATCATTGACAATAACTTCAGCCTTCAAATTTTCTTTACTCAACTTTATCTCGGCAATTTCCGCAGGCGAAAGAGCAGTCTTGATGTACTCTTTTATATCTTCATTAAACCGCACGATATCAATTTTTTCGCCCTGTAATTCATTAACAATATTTCTTACGCGGTTACCGCGCATACCGACACAGGCGCCTACCGAATCTACCTTATCGTTTTTGGACCAGACTGCAATCTTAGTACGTTCGCCAGCCTGACGGGCTATAGATTTAATCTCCACAATACCTTCATAAATTTCAGGAACTTCTAACTCAAACAGTTTTTTAACAAAATTAGGATGCGCCCGTGAAATAAAAATCTGGGGGCCCTTGGCATCTTTTTTAACCTCAACAACAAAGGCGCGGATACGTTGTCCCTGCTTAAATTCTTCTTTTGGGGACTGCTCTCGCTTTAAAAGAATCCCTTCAGCCTTACCTAAGAGATCAACGATAATATTACCTTTATCAAAGCGGTATACCGTACCTGAAACAATCTCACCTACCTTACCCTGAAAATCGTTAAATATGATTTCCTTCTCTGCTTCGCGGATTTTCTGTATTATCACCTGTCTTGCAGTTGATGCGGCAATACGGCCGAAATCAATATTAGTAACTTCTTCTTTATTCTTAAACGCCCTAATCTTTCCGGTATGAGGGTCAATCTCAACCTTCAACTCATCCTCCGGGCCAACCTCAGTGGCTTTACGCGCCGCGCTCAATAAAGCACTTTCTACCGCTTCAATCAAAATTTCTTTTTTAATACCTTTTTCTCTTTCTATTTGCTCCAATATCGCTATCAATTCTTGACTCATTATGATCTCCTTAATGAGCGCATAACTTACGGAAGCGCTGAAAGCGCGACGTAAGTTATATGCGCGAATTAATCCCGCCGAGTGCTCAAAAATTATCGAAGAGAATTTTTGAGCATCTTACGAGGCGGGACAAAAACTATTATGTAACTACAATGTAGTGAGTAATTGTTTTACTTTATTAACTTTGTTTATCGGTATTTCCAAAATCTCTCCCTTAATATCAGCAAAGACCGAATCACCTTCAACTTTGCTGATTATTCCGTCCCATTCAAGTTTTCCGTTAACCATTTCTTTTAGGAAAAACTTCACCTTTCTATTTCTGCATCTTAAAAAATCCTTCTTTGTGGTTATTGGCCTGTCAATACCGGGAGAGGAAACTTCTAAAATGTATCTTTGGTTCAACATTTCTTGCCCATCTAGGATAGCGCCAATCTCTCTATTTAAGCGCGCACACTCATCAAGGCAAATATTATCGCCCGGTGTATCTACTAGTATTCTTAAAAATAAATCCCTGCCTTCATAATGATATATAAGATCAACAAATTCTAACCTGCGGCTCTCTAAATAATCTTGAATTAACTTCTTTAATTTATCTATTTTCTCATGCTTATCCATTAATAATCCCTCTTACTTGTTCTAAAATTTTCTCATCCGTATCGATAATCTTTTTATTGTCCCGGCGCGATTTTAATTCAATTGTATTTTGTTTTAAAAAGCTGTTTCCCACAATTATCTGAACACTTATTCCCAGAAGGTCAGCGTCTTTAAATTTTACCCCTGCGCGCTCATCGCGGTCATCAAAAAGCACCTCGAAATTTTCTTTTTTTAATTTTTGATAGATATCCAAGGCCTTTTCTTTAATCTTTTCATTGCCTGCGTCAAGCGAAAGAACAATTATCTTATAAGGGCTTAATTCTTGCGGCCAAATAATTCCCTCTTTGTCATGATGCTGCTCAATAATTGCCGAAATTAATCTTGAAACACCTATGCCATAACAACCCATAATTATCGGCTGTATTTTTCCTTTTTCGTCGACAAAATTAGCCTCTAATACCGAACTATATTTAGTGCCTAGCTGAAAGATATGGCCTACTTCCAGAGTATTGACCTTATCTAGTTTAATTCCGCATTTTGGGCAAATCTCATCTTTATCTAGTGAGGCATTTTCTGTTGCCAAATGCGTTAATGCCTTTGTTAATCTGCATTTAGCACAAACCAAAACCACGTCCTCGCCTTCCTTGGCAGGAACCATAAATTCATGAGAAACGCTGCCACCCATTACCCCTGGATCAGCTTCTACGCTCAAAAAATCCAGCCCGCATCTTTTAAATATTTTTAAATACGCTTCATACATCGCCTTATAATTTTTTTCTAAACCTATCTGATCCTTATCAAAACTATATGCATCTTTCATGATAAATTCGCAGCCGCGAACCAAGCCAAAACGCGGCCTAATCTCATCGCGAAATTTAGTCTGGATCTGATATAAAATCAAGGGGAGCTGTTTATAGCTTGATACATGGCTTTTTACTAAATCAGTAATCACCTCTTCGTGCGTTGGCCCAAGACAAATATCCCTGCCCCGCCTATCGGTAAACTGAATCATTACCTCACCGATAGTTTTATCGCGGCCTGTTTTAACCCATAATTCTTTTGGCTGCAAAGCCGGAAGCAATAATTCTGACGCATCTGCGGCATTCATCTCTTGGCGGATTATCTTCTGGATATTATCTAAAACCCTTAAGCCCAAAGGAAGATAAGAATATACGCCTGCCATAAGCATCCGAATAAGCCCGGCCCTGAGCATTAACTGATGGCTAACTGATTCTGCTTCCTGAGGAGTTTCTTTTAAGGTAGGGATAAAAGTTTTTGACCAAAACATATTAATCCTTTTTAAATAATCCTGCCGGCAAATTAATGCCTGCCTTAATAAACATCGGATAAAAACAAGGGGCCGCACCCGTTGCTCTCCATACCCCAGAAACTTTACCTTCTGAATTTATGCCTTCAAGCTCATAAACAAAAATATCTTCCAAAACAACCCTGCCATCTTTAATACCGTTTACCTGAGTAATATGAGTTATCTTTCTTGAACCGTCTAAGAGCTGTTCCTGTTGTACAATCAGATTAACTGCTGTGACAATCTGCCGGTGTATTGCCTCCATGTTAATAGGCACACCTGAAGTAAGAATCATGGTTTCCAGCCTATAGATTACATCTTGTGGCGAATTTGCATGAAGAACCGCCAGCGATCCAACATGTCCTGAACAGATTGCCTGAAGCATATCCAGGGCTTCCGAACCCCTTATTTCACCCAAAATTATCCTGTCCGGCCGCATACGCAAAGAATTTTTAAAAAGATCCCTGATACTTACTTCTCCCTTACCCTCGATGTTTGTCTGTCGGGACTCAAGCCGCACTACATGCCCCTGGCTTAATCGCAACTCAGATGTATCCTCAATCGTAACAATCCGTTCATCAGCTGTAATGTAAGAAGAAAGAACATTTAAAGTAGTGGTCTTTCCAGCACCAGTTGCGCCGGCGAATATTATATTAAGCCTTGCTTTTATCGAAGCCACCAAAAAATCACTCATCCGTTTATCTAAAGTACCTAAATTCACTAAATCCTCGATAACCTTGATTTCCTTTAAAAATTTTCTAATGGTCACAATAGGGCCGTCGATAGCTAATGGAGGTATGATTATATTTACCCGCGAACCATCACCTAAAGAAATCTCTGTATAGGGAAATGCCTCATCTACGTGTTTACGTGTCGGGGCAAGCATTTTACTTATAAAATACATCAGTTGGGCTTCATCATCAAAAGTTATATCGGTAAGTTTTGTTTCACCTTTTTTTTCCGCGTAAATTTTCTTTGGCCCGTTAATCATTATTTCGGTAACCAAAGGATCTTTAAGCAATGCTTCGACGGGGCCGAATCCGGTTAATTCATCGACTATTTCAATAATCACTTTATTTCTTTCTTCGCTGGTTAAATTTGGGCATTCATATCTCAGGATATCCTCTGAAATATGAAAAATCTTTTCTTTTAAATCATTAGGGCCTAAATTACTTTCGGAAAACAATTTGCCATGCTGCGATATAATCTTTTGCCTAACCTTGTTTTTTATTGCCTTAGACATTTTTTCCTTTCAATTCTTTTAATAAAACCTCTACGCAGTTTGCGGAAGAAATTTTTCTCACTGGTTTTCCTTTTTTAAACAATAGCCCTTGGTTTTTGCCAAAGGCAATTCCTATATCTGCGGCACGCGCTTCT
>JAZDFW010000050.1:0-7981 GCA_043807505.1 Candidatus Omnitrophota bacterium
AAATCGCCGTAAGGCTGATTCAAAAGACTCATCTTTTCTTATCTCAATCTGCGTCAATTATATCATCTCCCTTCTTGAACCAAAAATTACTTAAATATTTATACCATTTTTTTCAAAAAGTGTCAATTCTTTAATAAGCCCCGCCGTCTTTGGCGGGTCCTGTCCCTTGACAATATAGTTCTTTCTTAATGAATCTGCTTGATTTTTTCGCTCAGGTAGGTTTTTTACCCCGGCAATCAGCTTAAATCTCTTCGAGATTTAAGCGCCGGCCCTACGGGCAAATCCTGAATTTCGTAAAACGAAAGTCAGGATTTGGGTTATGCCAATGATCTTTCGCATTTCGGTGGCTGCTGAACTCGTACTTTTTGTTCTAACAAAAAGTCCTCGGACAGCATCGCCATCCCAAATTGCCCCGACGTATCCGTCGGGGCCTTGGGATTCCCGAAATGCTCAAGCTCCATTGGCTAAAATCGACATTCGCTCGAAAACCGCCAGAGGCATTTTATGAAAACTTCTATTTGCCGGGTTGTCTTGTCTGTGATTTCGAGGGACGTGAAGGCAAGGAGCGGGCAAGGTTCCCGCAGCCGGCTCCTAAATTTAAAAACGCTTTTATATACGGCCCGGCTGCGGGAGAGCGACGCAGCCTCCCCCGAGCGAAGTCCCGCCACGCAGGGGCGGGGCGAGCGTTCCCGAGAAACACAAACAAGACAACCTGCCTAACGGCAGGCAAGTAGGAATACACTGCCAGCTTGACGAAGGCCCTAAAATATGTTAAAATTTAGGCTTATGGATGAAATAACTAAGGTACAACAGGAAATTGAACGTGCTAAAAACGAATTGGTAATATTGTACGAAATCTCAAATGCCATGCGCACCACCCTAAAATTAGATGAGATTTTGTATATTATTCTTACGGGAGTCACTGCCCACACCGGCCTTGGCTTTAACCGGGCAATTCTTTTTTTAGTTAATAGCATAGACGGCTTAATTGAAGGTAAAATGGGTATCGGCCCGGAAAACGGTGAAGACGCTAACCGTGTTTGGAAGCGCATCGAACAAGAACAGCTGGATCTTGAAGACCTCATCAGCGCTTATAAATTCTCAAAAAACACAGTTGATTCGGAATTCAACGCACAAATAAAACATCTAAAAACCCCTTTACACGAGCAAAACGGCGGCATCCTTGCGTTAAGCGTGCTTGACGGAATGCCGATCTGCTTAAATAAAGAAACTGTTCAAAAATACAATTCCGACCCCATCATACAAATGCTTAAGGTTGAAGAATTAGTAGTTGTCCCCTTGAAAGCAAAAGACAAGGTCAATGGTATTATTTTAGCCGATAATTTTATTACAAAGAAACCCATTAGCAAAGATGATATTCGAATGCTCATTATGTTAGCTAACCAGGCGGGCCTGGCGATTGAAAACTCGCAACTTTATGAAAAAACCGTATTGCGCGCCCACTCAGATTATCTTACCGACCTCTGGAACCATGGCTATTTTCAATATCTGCTGCAGACGGAACTTGAAAAAACAAAGGCAACCAAAGAACCCTTAACCCTGTTAATGATCGACATAGATGATTTTAAAATTTACAATGACTCACTCGGCCATCAAGCAGGAGACAGAACCTTAAAAGAATTAAGCGCCTTGTTAAAGAAACAATCCAGAAAAATGGATTTTGTTTGCCGTTACGGAGGCGAAGAGTTTACCATTATTCTTCCGCAGACAGATAAAGAAGAGGCATTTTTAATCGCAGAGCGTATAAGGCAGGATATCCAAAAACAGGCGTTTCTTCACGAAGAAATTCTTCCCACTAAAAAGTTGACCGTTAGTTTAGGAATGGCTTCATTTCCCACTGATGGCAACACACCTTCTGAATTAATCCGCTGGGCCGATAAAATGCTTTATGAAGCAAAAAATAAAGGCAAGAATACTACCCGTTGCTTTAGATAACAGGCTCCTGGTTCTCAACAGGCTGATTAATTTCTTCGGAAATATTATTAACAGGTTTATTTTGAGCGAATTTTACCGAAACGATCCTCGATACGCCTGACTCCTGCATCGTAATCCCATACATCACATCTGCGTTTGCAATCGTCTTTTTATTATGCGTAATAACGATAAATTGAGAATTTTTAATAAATTCCTGAAGCAACTTGCCAAATCTATCTACATTAGATTCATCTAAGGCAGCATCAATTTCATCTAGAATACAAAACGGCGCGGGTTTTACTTTGAAAATGGCAAATATAAGAGCAATTGCCGACAAGGATTTTTCTCCTCCGGACAACAAAAGCACGTTCTGAAGTTTTTTACCCGGAGGCCGGCAGATAATTTCAATACCGGATTCCAGGGGATCATTTTCATCAATTAAAAAAACTTGGGCATCACCGCCGCTAAATAATATTCTAAAAAAGTTACGGAACTCAACACGCACCTGCTCGAAAGTTTCTAAAAACATTTTCTTGGTTGTACGGTTAATCTTAAGTATCGCCTCATGCAAGGAATTCTTTGCCGTGACTAAATCGTTCTGCTGCTGCGTTAGAAAATCATAACGTTTTTTAAGCTCATCATACTCTTCAATTGCCACTAAATTTACCGTTCCATAAGAATCTAATTTTTCTTTTAGCTTGAGTATTTCTTCAAGAAACACCTTTTCGTCGATAACCTGGCCGGGTTCTGCTATAGCGCCAAAATTGTCTAATTCAATTTTATAAACCTGCGAAAGCCTTTCTTTGATATTCAAGTACCTGTAATCAACTTCTTTATTATGCATCTGTAACTGATGTAATCTATTCTTTATTAAATCCAGTTCTTTTCTATCTGTATCAATTTTTTGGACAATACTGCCTGACTCATCAACCATTAATCTATATTTTTCTTCTGATTCCTTTAAGAGTGTTTCGCGGCTATTTATATCAAAAGTTACTTCTTCAATCTTTTTGTCTATGTCCTCTATCTCCTTGAGAAGTGAAGCGCTTTTTGTATCAACATCATTAATCTGCATTTGGAAATTTATGAGATTATCCCTATCCTGCGTATAAGCATCCTCGAGCAGCTTAAGAGTGGCACTGTCAGAATTGATACGATTATTTAAGGCCTCCACCTCCGTCTTTGTCTGCGTGATGATCACAAGATTTTCTTCTTTTAGCTTGTTATTTAAAGAAATATTATTTTGCTCATTGATAATTTTTTCTTCGCTGCATCTCTGTTCGTTTTCCAGTCCATTCATCTCGAATTGATTTTGCCTGATTAAATCATCAAGTTGCAGCAATTCATTCTCTACATCAAGTAACTCTAAATTAATAACTTGATTTTCCGCATCTATTTTATTAAGCTGCTCTTGGATATTGTGCGCATGGGCTTTTTTATCAGCCAGAGATATCTCCTGATTACGCAAGTCTAGCCCTGAATTAGATATCTGGTTATTAAGTTCGTTAATACGGTTTTCTTTCATGCGCTTAATCATTTTTAGGGAATCAATCTTATGCAGAATCTCCTCGATTTTTTCTTTTATCTTTTCGGTATTTAAATCAATGGGCTTGGCTTCACCTGAAAGTTTAAAACCTGCTGTATCTTCAGGCATATCCGGATAGGCATCAACCTTAATCACCAAACCACCGACTTTCTCCTGAGGCAATTTATCAAGATAAATAACCGCATTCATTGACTCGCCGATGCCTTCATATTCGCTTTTTAGCTTTCCCAAAAATTCTTTTTGAGACAAAAGGCTTACGTTCTGTCTCTCCATGCCCTCTATGTCAGAATCTATCGACTTAACAGAAAGTATCTCTGTATCCAGGTCTTTCTTAAAATCGGCAATTCTGTTATTTAAATCAGTAAAATTTTTCTCTAGATCGGTTAGTTCCTGGTTAATCTGGTTAAAACTGGCTTCTATTTTAATTTTCTCTTCATCTTCTTTTACTTTTTCAATTTCCAACCTTTTCTTACGCGCAAATAATATCTGCTGTTTGGAAACTAATCCGTTAACAGAGTTTCTGACATTAGCGATTTTTGCCGCTATTTCCATAATATCTCTTTTTGTATCTGCGATTTGCTCAAGGGAAAATTTGATAGAAGTTGAATTTTTGCTAAGTTCGCCCTCTTTTGCCTTCAACAGTAAAGACTTTACTTGGATATTCTTATTAATATTTAAGTATTCTTCTTTAAACTTATTTAGTTTTTCCTCATCAAGCGCAATTCGCTTATTGGTTTGTTCAATTTGGCTCTCCAGATAAATCTTGGATACTTTAAGCTCGATAATTTTTTCATTATTAAATGTTTTATGTTGATTGCTTCTTAAAACTGTATTTTCTAAATTTAAAAGCTCGCTCTTAATCCGGGCGATATTATCCTCTGCGGCTTTTAATTCATTTTGGCGGTTATTGATCTTTGCTTCTTGAACTTTTATTTCGGTTAAAAATTTCTCTTCGCTAGCTTCTAATTCTCTTAGGCTATTAATAATTTCATCTTTTTGTTTTAAAAGATCAACTTTTTGAATACCAGCCAATTTTATTTCTTTGGCTTTTAATTCTTCGAAAACTTCTTTATAGCGGCGAGCTTTATTAGCCTGGCGTTCCAGGGAACCAATTTGGCGTTTTACTTCCGTAATTATGTCATTGACCCTTAAAAGATTTTGGTCCGTTTCTTCGAGTTTTCTCAGCGCTTCTCTCTTTTGTGATTTATATTTTGTGATACCTGAGGCCTCATCAAAAACAAGCCTTCTTTCTTCTGGCTTCGAACTTAAGACTAGATCGATTTTGCCTTGCTGCACCAGAGAATAACTTTCAGCGCCAATGCCGGTCCCCATCAGCAAATCCATAATATCCTTCAGGCGCACTTGTGTTTTATTTAGCAGGTATTCGCTTTCTCCTGAACGAAAAATCCTGCGGGTAATCGCGACTTCATCGTGATCAACGGCAAAAAATCTATTTGTGTTATCAAGGGCCAAAGTAACTTCCGCCATGCCTAGAGGTTCTTTGCTATCAGTCCCATTAAAAATGACATCTTGCATTTCAGAGCCACGCAAAGCCTTTACTGATTGTTCACCCAGGACCCAACGCACGCTATCAAAAATATTAGATTTACCACAGCCATTCGGCCCAACAACCGCGGTAACCCCGGGTTCAAAATGCAATATTGTTTTATCGAAAAAAGATTTAAAACCCAATAGCTCTAGTCTTTTAAAATACATTGTAAGTCTCCTTGTCTATTTAACGATGAATTTTTATGCCAAGCGAGGCCGATTCGTCAAGCCAAGCATCAATCTTATCTTTTCTAAAGCGCCATTGCCCCACAAGTTTTAATGC
The DNA here is from genome assembly GCA_043807505.1 of Candidatus Omnitrophota bacterium. Lineage (GTDB taxonomy): Bacteria > Omnitrophota > Gorgyraeia > Gygaellales > Profunditerraquicolaceae > JAZDFW01. The sequence goes on from JAZDFW010000050.1 coordinate 5,313, forward strand.
GGGAATTTTATTGGTCTTAAGCCATTCATAAATCGTGCGGCGGCTAACCTTTAAATAATGTGCCAAATCATCTATTGTCATTAAAGCGCTGTTTACCATAATTTTCAGTATAAATAAAAAACAAATTTTGTCAAGGAAATATTTGACATTCTTTGACATATATATGCAAAAGGTATATTTTAAGTGCAAAAGTATGTTTTTAATTGAAAGGGATTGTGGCTTATTACTGGTGGGTTATTACTCGATGCCCTTATACACAAATTGTTTGATTTTTGCTCTATCAGTATCCTGGATAGACGTAAACTCTATCCCCACATCGTATGCTTTACTGCTGCTTATATCACCGACGAAATACTCTTCTACCCAGATTACTATACCTTTGGCATTAATAACTTCATTGCCATCGGGCAAAGAAAACCTCAAGTTAAGATTATCTCCTACATTAACTTTATCATTACCTTTTTCGAGACAAATGATGCAAATGCCGCCAGAACCGATATTTTTACTCAGAGTTACCACAGATACAGGGTAATCTTGGCTTATTTTATTATATTCTACCTCGATATTAAAAACCAAACGGGGATATTTTCTTCTCTCTATCATAATAAAAAACTATCCTTCCTTTTCTACCTCCAATACTTCTTGAGGTTCAAATAAGTAAACTGTTTTATTAAATCTTCCCATATCGGGTGTAACCACAAAATACTCGTTTGATTGATCTGCTTCAAATATTGCCAATACCGGTTCATGCGGAATGTTGGATAGATTCATATCAAGTTCTTTGCCTTCACAAATATCCGAAGTAATTTGTTTTTTAATGCGGCTGCTAAATTTTCGGACGCTGATTTTTTTAATATGCGTGTCTTTTAAATGCCAGCCTGTAGCTTGTTCTGCAAACTGCTTAAAAGCCTCTCTGACTTCTGGTGGAATTGGAAATTTTCTATTTTCACTCATATTATTACCTCCTTACAACAAAAAAAGCAACTACCTAATAAACGGCAATTGCTTATCCACAACTTCTTACTAAAAATATCCGCATCTTAATCTTACTCCTTTTGCTCTCGCTAAAGGATCAAACTTTTACTCTTTGCGGCAACTTAAATATTATAGCTTGTTTTAATAAAAAAACAATAAATATTTATATTTATATTTAATTTTTTATAGCGCCGGTGTCTGGGGCAGCCAAATTTCAAAACCATGCCTTGCTGCGATATCGGCAATTTCATCAATTTTATCAAGGTTAACATTGTCACCAAATGAATAATCCGCCATTTTATCTTCTATGGTTAAAAGAATAGTTTCGGCTAGGGAAACAGGAATGATATTTTTAGGCAATCCGATAGAGAATCTAGATTCAACAGAATAAGGAATCTTTGTTAAGCTCGGGGTAATATCTAAATTCAAGTCCTTGAATTTAATTAGCGGATATGAGCCCGCATCTATTTTTATGACAATACTAGCTGTATTTTCTGCCTGGTGCGGGTTACTAACAGCCGTAACTTCACTTGAGTTTAAATAAATTATATCTTCTTTTAGGCGCATTAGTTTTATTTCGTCGTTAGAGTAAAGAATGATTTTTGGAACAACCGAAGATAGCTTTCTTGCGCACAAAGAACCTATGGCAGTTGTTGCATCTTTTATGGCAACACAACATTTGCTTAAATCTATATTTTTTGTTCTTGCCACCCTGAAAATTGCTTCGAAAACTGACCATGAAACATAAGAGCTGCCGCTAGTTATCGGAATCGGCAATTTCCGTAAGGCAGTATAACCCTTATCACACAGGATCGATGCATGGGCACCTAAACCTAAAATATCCACTCCAAGCTTCTTTGCTATATCTACAGCCCAAATTATTCTTTCCATAATAAAAGTTTCCTGTCCGATTGAATATTCGATAAACTTTGGAAAAACAATAAAATATCCTTCAATCACTTCGCCGTTATCTAAAACCTTAATGGAAATTTTATGGATTTTTAATTTAGAGTTATTATTTTTAAATAATTTGCTAATAATTGAAGGAATAAAATCAGTCAAATTAGAAAAATATTTAGACTGACAAGCATTCATAGGATTCATAAAATAAGCGAATCTCTTCATATTTAATAAATATTTATTCGCTATCAAGCGCAGGCCTTCTGCGCTCTTTACCTTGGAGGTTATAAGCTAATTTTTCTTTGATCCAACGCTCGATATATTTCTTGTGAAACCTCCAGTCCGTCCCGATTTTAAAAGCCGGAATCTTACCCTGACGGGCGTATTTGTGGACTGTAAGCAGATGAAGATTAAGATATTCGGCAACATCTTTTGCTGTCATGATTTCTTTTTCTTTTATCTTCTGAGCCATATCCACCACCTTTTTTAGCATGTTTTAGATAATCATATATATACTGATAAAATCAGATATTGTCAAGAGTAATTACGGCTAATTCTACTCTATGATCCCTAAAACATCGCCAACAAGCGCATTTTCACCTTCACTAAAGAAAATTTGGGTTAGAATACCCGAACAAGGAGCAGGGAGATTAAAAGTAGCCTTATCAGTGGTCAATTCAACTAAATCATCTTTCTCGGTTACCTTCTCTCCTACCTTATAATACCAATAAGAAACAGTAGCTTTATTAACACCCTCACTTAATCCCGGTAGATTTACATTCATTTTTACCTCC